>CAYNFY010000153.1:0-7381 GCA_964396585.1 uncultured Nocardioides sp. | reverse complement strand
ACAGCCTCACCTGACCTGCACAACTCAGGCACTAAGCCGATTGTCCGAACACAGGTCAGGCGTTCGGTCGTCGGACAAGCCATCAGGACTGACCCGCTAGGGCTGGGTTCGTTCTGGGCGTGGTGGGAGGAGATCTCTGAAGCCGAACGCCAACAAGCCACAGCACCCCTCATGCGTCGACTTCGACCGATCCTGATGCGCCCCGGAATCCGCGCCATCCTTGGCCAACGCGCACCCAAGTTTCAGATCTCTGACGTCTTCACCAAACGCCGCATCCTGCTCGTCAGCCTCGCCAAAGGCACCATCGGACCAGAAGCCGCCGAACTCCTCGGCTCCCTCGTGGTCTCACAACTCTGGACCGCCGCACTCGCCCGAGCCGGTATCAACCCCACCAAACGGCACCCCGTCATGGTCTACATCGACGAAGTCCAGGACTACCTCCGCCTCCCTGGTGACCTCGGCGACGCGCTCGCCCAAGCCAGAGGCCTCGGGGTCGGCTACACACTGGCGCATCAACACCTCGACCAACTCCCCCGAAATTTGCAGGCCGGAGTCATGGCCAACGCCAGGTCCCGGATCGCGTTCCAGCTGACCGGGAAGGACGCGAGGGAGATCGCCGCCCTGACCCGGGGCCAACTCACGCCAGATGACTTCGAGTCACTGCCAGCCTTCGAGGCCTACGCCCAACTCCTCACCGGCAACCAAGCAGGGAACTGGACCTCGATCGCCACCAACCCCCTCAACACTCCCCTACGTGACCCTGCAGAGCTGCGGCGCCGATCCGCCGACCGCTACGGCCAACCCATCACCGAAGTAGAAGCCGGCCTCCTCGGACTCCTCGACACCCAGCAGAACACTGACGGACCCATCGGTCGGGTCGGCCGTGTCGGGCGAGTGGGTCGTATCAGCCACCAGCCACAGCACGAACCAGATCACCGCACCACGTCACAACAGACACCAACCAACACACCGAAAGGAGGTACCCCATGACCAACCACACCCACACCACTCCCGCCAGCAGCCGCTACACCCCAGGAAACGGTCTTCCAGCCGCCATTCCGCTCGGCTCAAATACCGACCCCGCGTTGTCGCAGGTCAGCCACAAACCAGCCACCACACGGGGGACGAATACTCCGTCAGATTCCTATCCAGAGATGACCGACCCCCGACGCCGCCGCGTCGACGCCGACGTCCTACGCCAACTCGCCCAAGCCATGCCCGAACGCGACCACTTGGTCCTGGAACTCATCGCCCAGCACCGCTTCCTGACCACCCACCAGATCCAGACCTTCGCCTTCACCGGCCACGCCACCGCCGACTCAGCTGCCCGCACCACCCGCCACGTTCTGCAACGACTGACCCGTACCGCGCTCATCCGGCCACTGGCACAACGGATCGGCGGAGTCAGGGCAGGCAGTTCGGCCAGGGTCTGGCAACTGGCCCCAGCCGGAGCCCGACTCCTACGCGACGACGGCACCGTGTTCCGCACCAGCCAGCCCTCCACCAGATTCCTCGGCCACTGCCTCACCGTTGCCGACGTCCACCTCGGGCTACGGAACCTCAACGCTCTGCCGCAAGTCGAGAAGGTGGAGGTGACCATCGAACCCGACTCGTGGCGGCGCTACACCGGACAAGGCGGACAGAACCGCTGGCTTCAACCCGACCTCACTGCGCTCGTCCACACCACCGACTACACCGACCGCTGGTTCATCGAGGTCGACCTCGGTACCGAGTCACTGCCCACACTCCTCAAAAAATGCGGCCAATACGAGGCCTACCGCGCTACCGGTATCGAGCAACACGACACCGGTGCCTTCCCCCTCGTGTTGTGGACGTTCACCAAACCCGACCGCGCCACCGCCCTGGAGTCCGCCGTCCGCCGCTCACCCCGGCTCACCCCGAACCTGTACCGCTACGCCACCACCGACACCTTCCACCAGACAGTCATGGAGCCACTCTCATGACCACGCCCGACACCACCCACCCAGACCACAGCCCAGGTGACAGGGAACAGGCCATCCCCCGCAACACGATCCTGACCGGCGACGCACTCAGCCGACTCAAGACACTTCCCGACGGCTCCATCGACGCGATCATCACCAGCCCGCCATACTTCCGACTCCGCGACTACGGTCACCCCCGACAGATCGGGCTCGAAACCCACATCAACGGGTGGGTCAACGAACTACGCGACGTACTGGCTGAATGCGCCCGCATCCTCGTCCCCACCGGAACCGTCTGGCTCAACCTCGGCGACTCCTACAGCACCCACCACCGCGAAGGAGCCCCCCG
This sequence comes from uncultured Nocardioides sp., assembly GCA_964396585.1. Classification (GTDB taxonomy): domain Bacteria; phylum Actinomycetota; class Actinomycetes; order Propionibacteriales; family Nocardioidaceae; genus Nocardioides. The sequence continues at coordinate 5,089 of CAYNFY010000153.1, read as the reverse complement.
TAAGAGCCTGCTCTTCGGACCCGAACGCCTCGCCACCGCCCTCATCGCCGACGGATGGACGATCCGCAACAAGATCATCTGGGCCAAGACCAACACCCGCCCCACCAGCGTCCGTGACCGCTTCGCTACCAAGCACGAGGTCATCTACCTCCTCACCAGATCGCCGCGCTACTACTTCGACCTCGACAACCTCCGTGAACCCCACACCACCCGACCGACACGACCCCGCGCACCACGAGCAGCCACACAGAACCCAAATGGGAGTGAGACCCAGCGGTCAACCTGGCTGGGACCGAACAGCGAGGGCTACAACGGACTCAAGAAACTACGAACAACCGGCATGGTCGGCCACCCCCTAGGCAAGAACCCCGGCGACGTCTGGAACCTCGCCGTCAGCCGATACCGCGGCGCCCACTTCGCCACCTACCCCGAAACCCTGGCACACCGCATAGTTCTGGCTGGTAGCCCCCGCATGCGCTGCAACCCCTGCCGAAAACCCTGGGTACAAGCCCTCATCCGCGACGGCCCCCACGCCCACCGACAGCCACCACGACCAACCTGTACCTGCGCTGCCACAGCAGAGCCAGGCCTCGTCCTCGACCCATTCATCGGCTCCGGCACCACCGCCATCGCCGCCGCCAAACAGGGCAGGGACTGGCTCGGCATCGAACTCAACCCCGACTACACCGCACTCGCCCAAACCCGGATCCACGAGGCGCTCCACACCCACCCCATCAAGAAAGACCCGCCCGGATGAGGGAATTTCAGGAATTCACCTCAGTCCTCATCGATCAATTCTCCCTCGGCGTCGTACAGAGTATATCCAATCTGGTTTTGATCGGTATCATAATCAAATACCTTAAGGGAGTACTTATAGGAACGATCAGGGTCGCGGCCAGGATCCGTCGCGACACGTTCTTCGATAGCAAGACCATCTGGGGTATACATCACAAAGCGGTACGTAGCTTCGCCGTCATACCGCATAATTTTCCGCGAACGGACGCCGGTCTTTGGATCGTATTCGTAGTACCAAACGTCATCGACGACGTGCCACCCACCGTTTCCATCCGGGGAAAACATTCGATTCTCTATCACCCGGCCATCAGAATCGTATGTGAATTTCTTGTAGTGGACATGGCGCCCATTGTTGTACACGTCAACGCGGATGACTGTTCCGCCGTCCCAGATAATCTTGTACGCCATACCAAGCGTCGACATTTGCGCCACAGGATGTTCCCCACAGGGCTCGCCAAGATTGGATATGTTTAGGTTTTTGAACCATTTTTCGCCAGTAAAATTATTGGACCCTCTAATTGTTTTGACAAGTTCTCTCATATTCTTACTATATGCACTTCGACTCGTCATGTCCACACGATAAAGATGGCGAATCCGTCGCGGGATTTTATTACTGTCGACTCTGTCGATAACGACTGGAAGAATATAGGAGCTGCGCCTCTCCTCGATCAGTCGAGTGAATGCCTGCTCGAATTCGACTTCGCGAACATAGTAACTCTCAAGGGAGGGTGTGCTAATCAAGAAGCAGAAATACCGGGCATCTTCTATGCCAGCTTCGATGGTCTTGTGTGTGGAAACACCCGGAGTCAACTCGACGATGTCTTGCCATACAGTGATCCCGTGATCCTCAAGATCACGAACAATCCTAGCGGCTCGTCGGGAGTTTCGGCGGGAGTAAGAAATGAAGACATCGCGCATGAACGTACCTCTCGGCTGAAGATCTACTCATCGGGAGCCTGCAGTCGCTAACGCGAACCCTACTCAGGGTTCGACGACTGCACCACCCCGAGGAGGTGCCCACCCACGTGGTGGATCAGTCCCTCAGGAAGGAGGAAGCAGGAGTCATGAAGACCCTCGCCATCCGGCTCGAAGACGAGCAGCACGCCCGTCTCTCGATCCTGGCCAAACTCGCAGGCATCACCGTCACAGACACCATCCGTGACGCACTCGACGCACACCTGACGACCCTGGCCACCAACCCCGAGATCTCCGCCAAAGCCGAAGAACTCACCGCAGAGATCAACAGGGAAGCCGAAGAACAGCACAGCGCCATCGCCGCGCTGTTCGGCACCGGCAAGCCGACCACTCGGCCCCGGGCCACCAAGAACTGACGCCCACCCGCATCAGTTCCATCTCCTCCATCCACCCCAACGGGGAGCCAGGTCGAGTCCACCCGGACCCCCTGGCTCCCCACAACAACCCCACACAATCCGTCCCCGAAACAAAGGGGAGGCAACCCTCGCAAAATGCGAATTCCACAACAATTCCAGGCCTGCATTTATGCAGGAAAGAGCGTAAAATGAAGGAAGAACCAATTACATAATCTAACGGAGAAACCATGGACAAGAAGCAGGCAATCAAACTCGGGCAGCTACTACGCACCACCCGCAAAGATCTCGGACTGTTCTCCACCGAAGTCGCCCTACGTAGCGGCATGGCTGACTCCAACGTCATCCGCCTCGAACACGGCAAGATCGCCAACCCCAGACCCGAGACCCTGAAGGCACTGGCCGATGTCCTCGGCCTCGACCTCTCCGACCTCTACGCCACCGCCGGCTACGTCCAACCAGACGGCCTCCCGAGTTTCACCCCGTACCTACGCAGCAAGTACGCCGACATGCCAGCCAGCGCCAAGCGTGAACTCGAAGCATCCTTCAAGAAGATCGCTGCCAAGCACGGCTACGACCCAGTCGGACCACAGCCTGGAGAAGACGAAAACTAACCCCTGCCCACCGTTGAAAGGAGGCTCCCCATGACACCAACCACCCACACCACAACATCACCACTCACGAGCCTCCGCACCCTGACACCCCGACGCGTCCTCACCTTCACCGAAGCACTCCGCATCGCCGAACTCCAAGCCCGCCGACTCGCAGACCTCATCGACGACCCCACCGGCATCCACGAACACCACATCGCAGGACTGCCACGCATAACCATCCACCGCCAACAACTCCCCGTCTCCGGTATGAGCCACTGGAACGGACACCAGTGGGTGATCACCATCAACAGCACCGACCCCCTCGTGCGACAACGCTTCACCCTGCTCCACGAGTTCAAACACATCATCGACCACGGCGCCGTCTCCCAGCTCTACACAGGTGGCCGCACCAAGACGCCCCAAGAACAAGCCGAAACCGCCGCCGACTACTTCGCAGGCTGCGCCCTCGTCGGACGCCGCGAACTCAAATCCGCCTGGGGCAACAGGATCCAACACGTCGAAGACCTCGCCGCCCACTTCGGCGTCAGCATCCCCGCCATCCGCGTCCGCCTCGCTCAGACCGGACTCGACATAGTTGCCGACCGTCTACCGACACCGCGTTGCGCCCGACCCGTCACCACACCCCGAGACCAGACCCAGCGTTTCCACACAGTCCAGACCCGCCACTACCGAAGGAGTTACGCATGAGCACCCTCGCCCTCGAACCGCTCGGCATCCGCCCCATGGCCGTGATCTACCTACGCGTCAGCACCAAAGACCAAGCCAACAGAGGAGGAGAAGCCGAAGGATTCTCCATCCCAGCCCAACGCGAAGCCTGCATCCGCAAAGCCGAAGCCATGGGCGCTGTCGTGGTAGCCGAGTTCGTTGACGCAGGCGAAAGCGCCCGCTCAGCCAAACGCCCCGAACTACAAAACATGCTGACCTTCATCAAGGAACACAAGATGAAGCACGTCATCGTCCACAAGATCGACCGACTCGCCCGAAACCGAGCCGACGACGTCGAGATCAACCTGCAACTCAGCGCAGTCGGAGCCCAACTCGTCTCCTGCACCGAAAACATCGACGAGACCCCCAGCGGCATGCTGCTCCACGGCATCATGAGCTCCATCGCCGAGTTCTACTCCCACAACCTCGCCGCCGAGTCCCGTAAAGGCATGCGACAGAAAGCCCGCAGTGGTGGCACCCCCGGTATGGCCCCGTTCGGGTACATCAACACCCGTGAAGTCACCGAAGACGGACGAGAGATCCGAACCGTGAAGGTCGACCAAGACCGTGCCCCCTGGGTCGGCTGGGCCTACGAGCAGTACGCCACCGGTGAATGGACCATGTCCATGATCCGCGACGAACTCAACCAACGCGGCGTCACCACCAGACGACGCCCCAACCGACCAGATCGACCGATCGCGAACTCCCACATCAGTTCGATCCTCAGCAACCGCTACTACACAGGAGTCGTCACCTACGAGGGCGTCGAACACGAAGGCTCACACGAAGCACTCGTCTCAGAAGCCCTCTACGACCAAGTCCAACGCGTCCGAGCAACCCGCCATCAATCCGGTGAGAAACCCCGCGTCTGGAGCCAGTACCTCAAAGGCTCGGTCTACTGCGGACAGTGCGGAGAACCACTCAGCTTCTCCCAGTCCCGCAACCGCGTCGGCACCACCTACAACTACTTCTACTGCCTCGGACGCCAGTCCCTGAAGAACGGCTGCACCTTCCGAGCCGTCCAAGCCCACCACCTCGAAGAACTCGTTGCCGAGCACTGGCGAACCGTCACTCTTCGCCGCGTCCACATCGCACAGATCCGAACCCTGGTCCTGGACCACATCACCCGCGTGCTCCCGAACCGCACCAATGAACGTCGCGCAGCCCAGGCGAGCCTCGCCGAGTTGGATGCTGCCAGCAAGAAGATCCTCGACGCCTTTTACGCCGACGCCATCGACACCCATGAGCTGAAGGCCGAGCAGATAAGAATCGCCACCCGCCGAGCCAAAGCGCAGAGCGACCTGGAAACGCACGACCTGGACGAGAAACATCTGCGTGAACGCTTCGACAACTGCCTAGACGTGCTCGCCGCCGCACACACCCACTACCTAAAATCCGACGAAGTCGGCCGGAAAGAACTCAACCAAGCCGTCTTCGAGCACCTCTACATCGACGACGACCAGATCGTTGGCAGCGACCTCAAGCCCGCCTTCCAGCGCCTGATCTCCAACTCCCTCGACACCGACCTCGCACACGAACGGAAGAGGGAAGAAACCATGCGGACTCCAACCAAGAACCTCTGGATCGTCCCAGAGGTCGCCCAGAACCCCACCAGGGGTGACACCCAGACGGGCAAGGACCTACCGC
>CAYNFY010000152.1:0-7381 GCA_964396585.1 uncultured Nocardioides sp. | reverse complement strand
CCTACCCGGCCACCGCCCCCGAATCGACCGCTACACCGTCAACTGCGATGAGCCACATTGCGTCTCTACCGCTCGAGTAAACACTCGGGCAGACGGGCCGGGACAGTTCGCGACCTGTGTGGCTGTTCCCAGCTTTACCCGCTATTGGCCCCGGACTGCGCCGGCGGGCCAGATGATCCTGATCGGCCACTGTTGTGCTTGGCAGTAGTCAACGATGTCCGCTGTGCCTCCTTTACCCGCAGCCGGCCTCCCATCCCAGACCGCGAGAAGCAGATCGACGGAATCAGCGACCATCTGGCCGGCCGCGAGGTACGCATCCTCACTTGGTTCTTCGTAAGGAAGTACGACCTCACGCACCGCGCGCGCCCGCAGGATCCGGAACGCCGCCAGACCAGCGCCGCTCATGGAGGTCTCGATATCACGGCAGGGATTGATGAATACGAGCTCGCCTCCCTGATCCAGCACCGCCTCAGCAAAGACCTGATCGGCCCCCGGTGCCAACGAGCTGAAGCCAACTATCGGGCCGTTCACCTCAGCGAGTTCCACGCGAATCTCCGCAGCGATCAAGTCCCTTGTGGCTGTGGAGATGTTGATGTGCCCGGTGATGCCAAGCGTTGTCATCGCCCCATCCCTTCAAGCAAGAGCCGCCGCTCCTCGGCAGCATGTGCGATCAGGTCGTAGATGAACTCACGCCGGGGACCGCCGGGCAGCGTCACCTTTGCCCGAGCCAGGAGGCGACTGGAACGTGCACCGACCTGGGGTGCCTGGGTCACGCCAGCAAACTGCGCGGCAACGGCTTCGCGCACGTTGTCCTCAGAATTAGCGAACCAGGCAGCCAGCAAAGCGTCGTCACGCTGATCTTTCTCCTTCGCAGTCAACTTCTTACGCGCCGACCGAGACTTGGCGGCGGCGACGTGCTGCGAGGTGTCCTGCGGCATCGTCTCGTACGCGACATTCGAATTGCTGGCACCACCTGCGGCACATTTATCGGCGAAGATTCGTTCTTGCACCTGCCCATAGATCGCGGTCAGGGAGACCACCTCCCCCGAGGTCCGCAAATCAGCCAGATCACCCTGACCACTGAATCGTTTCAGGTTCACGCCAGGTGGCCTGACCACGACGATCTTCTGCCGCCCCGAGACCAAAGGCAGGAGTGCGGTCAGGATGCCTCCTTGCCTCTTCATGTCGTTGCTGCCGACGACGAGCACGTCTGTCTCCTCGTCCTTCGCATAAAGCCGAAGGTCCTCTTTGAGAACTTCGTCAGCTGCGTCCGGCGTGTCCCATACGCCGGTGTGGGTCCATACGATGTCAATGCCTGCCCACTTCGTCCGCGATTGCAGCAGTTTCCTCACGGCTCTCACCCCGGGTGCAGTCGGCATGCCGTAACTACGAGCCGGCCGAACCCGATAACGACGGGCGAGCCACGATCCGAGGTGGAGGAACAGCGAGGGACCCAGCGATGGCAGGTCGTCTTCTGGAACGTTCAACGCTCTCGCGGTTTTAGTTATCTGAGCGAGTTTGCCGTCAGACCACTGATTCTTCTTCTCCTGGAGCTGAAACGCGAAGAAAAGATTCTCTGTGTCAATGAAGACCGCGGCCCTCGGCCGAGATTTCACCTCAGCCATCACTGCTTATCCCGGGCCTTGGCGACCACCTCAGCACCCAGTAATGACACGGTTGGCGCGGCGGCGTCGAGACGCGCCCTGATCTGGGCGACGACCCTCCGGATGAACGCGACCACGACGTCCCGGTCAAGGCGAGGGCGCTGGACGTACTCGGCAGCGAATACGTCGATCGCGAGCACATCAGTGTTAATGTCGGCACGCAGTGGACGTTCGCCAACGAAAGCCCTTCGAGCTGGATCGAACTCGAGGACGAATGCCTGCGGCAGCCCGCCGCCGAACACACGGACCTGAAGAAATTCCGGAGGTGCTTCCATTAGGTACGGCTGGGCCGCGACCTCGACACTGATCCGTTTCCCGGCCTCCGGCCCTTCCAGCACCTGGGCTCGAACATTGTTCACCTGACCGAGAACCACCCGCGCCGGGACCTGCAACCAGTCGACAGTCCCCTCCAGGGTCACAAGTGGCTTCGTTGTGGTTGCCCCTGACCGAGCTGCACGGGCCGCGAGGGGCGCTGGCAAGCTTGCGGCAGCCAACAAGTCCACCCACGCCGGATCCCCTCGCGACTCGGCGAAAGCCACTTCGTCGGACTCGATCAGCTCAAGAAGCCTCACACAATCGGCATACCCGGGTACCTCGTCGCTGACCACATCGACCGTGGCTCGCAGCGCGATGCTCATAATTTCGAGGGCCTGTTCATCAGCGGAACCTATACCGTGGGCACGCAACCCCTCGATATGACTGACGAGTGCCTCAGTATGTGGCTCTAGTAACGACGCGATCCCTGTGGTGTCGACGAAACAGGCTTCCCCGAGCCATGCAAGAGCACCCAGTTCCAGCTCCAGCAACCAGACGTCGAGGGTCGGGACATCACGTGATCCTGCCGGCCAGAATCGGTGCAGCCAAAAGCCGACAGCGAGGCGGCTGACCACCTCAGACAGATATCCGTGGCGGGCCTCAACTGACACCGGGCCGTACTCTTCAGGGTCCTCGAACTTCTCGAGTGCGACTGCCACATCCGGTCCGAACACCCCAGCGACCCAGCACTGGGCCCAGTCTGGCCCAGTCACCAGAGCCCGAGGAGGACGCGCTAAGGCATCTTCCACCTCGAAGAGAAGGACGCCGCCGACCACCGGAACCGACCCGAACTCGCCAGGGTCCACAGGACCAGCCAGAATCTCTGGGTCGATGCCGTCCGGCATGATCGTCACGCCTCCGTCGTCGTCGCGGGCTATCCGCACTGCCCCCCATTGGGAACCCAACTCAGCCATTACATCCTCCTCGTTGCACTCAAGCCATACCGATCCCGCCGCCACCGCGACGCGAGTCGCAGATCACTCGGGAACGTGCGGATTTCGCCACGTGACGAATTCACGCAAGCTCAAGCGCACCGCAAGGTCTCGGGTCCATTCGCGCCACTGCTTGCGATGCATCGCATCCTCGGCATCCGCCTTGATGCAGAACGCATGCAGCACCTCGGGAGATATTCCCGAAGCGAGGAGATTGCTCAAAACCGTGTCCACCCGCTCATTGATCGTGGATGCCACCGGCTTGGTCGCCTGCGACCCGAGCTTGACCGCAAGTTCATCCAACCGACCCGTAGCCGTAAGCGCCAAGCCGGTAAGCAGACTCCAGGCCTCTACCGGGCCGGAAGGCAGACCATTGCGTACCTCGTGCCCATGGATACGACGCCACAACAATGTGCAATACCACCCGACCGGGTCCTCGAAGGCATTAACGATCCGGTCCTCAACCTGTACTCCTGAGCTATCCTCGAATACGGGCGCCGTATCCGCTCTCGGGAACCCCGATACTCCACTCGTCTCAGCCCGGATCCGGCGCCACTTGCGGAACTGCGCACCCACAATCGACGAAGCCGCCGTGCTGGCAAGACCATCTCCCTGTACCGATGCGGCAGCGCCGTAAGGCTGACTTTGGACCAGGATCATCAGCGCTGCCCCCAATGCCATCACGGCTCGCGCCTCGCGCGATTGAAGGCCAAGGGGAGCAGCCGCACGGTTGACTTCAGCCTGAACCAGTTCGAGCTCCCCCGGCAGACCGACACGGAGAATGCGCCGCCCCTTCAAGGCCCCACAGACACGACGTTCGAGACTGCTGTCCAGCCATCGAACCATGCCGTCGTCAACCGCGGTGGGCACCCGTGGTCGCCGCTCACGGACCACAGGTCGCTGGGGCTCGTCATCCTCGGTGAGGCCCAGAGCTTGTGCCCGCCAGTGCCACCCATTGAGATCTGCGGCCAGCACTGCCTGCCACCGTCGGATGGATTCCTCGCTCGGCGGCGGTGCCGCCGCATGGTCGTACGACGCCAGATCCGCATCGTCCAGAAAGTCGGCCAGCGTATCCCAGCCATCGCCTTGGCCACCATCGGCAGGACGGGCCGGGAAATCCACCACCGCAAGATCGCGCGCGATCTCCTCAGTTACTTCGTCATCGTCCAACAGTCGGCTGACACCAGTCGAGTTCGGTACGCGGAGAAATTCGTCGAGCAATTCGTCAATCTCATCCTCGGAGGCGTGCTCGTCGTACTCCTCAGACTTGACCCATGCAAAGGCCAGGAGGGATTCCCGCTTGTCTCCCACCCCAAGGCTCTCTCGTGTCACCTTCTGCTGGAGGATCCGTAGGAGCCGGACTGTGCTCACCAAGCGGTCCGCCTGCTCGGCAACCTGTCGAGCGATCTCAGCCGCTTCGATCTGATTGATGTCACGGGTGCCGTTGATCTCGGGGTTTGACCGATGCTTCGTCGGAAGATCCGAGAACGCCATCGAGAAGATCCCGCGCACCGCTCGGTCATTGGGCAACTGTCGGCCGTACTTGGTCTTGGTCAAGACCTCATGTGCTTCTGACGGCAGAAGTTCCCACGCGTTCGACCATGCTGCATTGAGTCTCGTCATCAGATCAGAAGGGGAGTTCGTTGTTCTTGACCAGTTGCCGGTAGAAGCGTCCCAGCGGCGTCAGCACGACTCGGCCTTCGCCGCCGTACTTGCAGAGGCTGTAGAAGTCCTTGCCGTCGCTGCTCTCGACCAGTCCGACGTCACGCCATTCCTTGAGGTGATCGAGGTCCTTCTGTCGGGCGCTACCGTCCTTGAACCTGCAGTAGGCACCAGGAGGTTCCATGCGGTCCACGAATCCGTCATCGTCAGGTTCTCCCTCATGATGCATGTCGAGTCGGATCTTGGTTGTCGGCAACGGGAACAGGGTGACGATGTGCTCAAGCCGATCAGCATCGACCCGGGGCGCGACCTGACGGATCACGGTTGGATGAACCGTGTGCGCCTTGATCGTCGGCTGCTGGCGTCCATCCGGAATGCCGGCAACAGCGTGTGAGTACAACCCCATTGCGGTGATCTCGCCGTTCAATCCGGCCGCAGTTCCGTCAAGGCCGTCGAGTAACTGTTGAGTGAACAAGCCGTGGAGTGGAGTCTCCTCGGCTTCCTCCCCCGACCGCGACGCTGTCAACACCGTGATGCCCTCGCGTAGCAGGGCGCGATCGAGCTTGACACCATGAGTGTCCGGGACAGCGACGATTCCGGCACCGCCCGACATGCAGCAGTCCAGCATGATCGTTACGGTGGCTGCCGGCGACCGGTCTACCAGCGCCATCAGATCGTTGAACGACAAGGCAGGACCGTCATAGGCAAGTAGTTCGGCACCCCAAGCGGTCGGTCTCGCATGGCCGGCGAAATAGAACAACACCTCGTGGCCGGCACTCAACTCGCCCAACAACCGCCCCAGTTGTGCACGCAGATCATCTGCCAAGATCCGTGGCTGGTCATCCAGGTCGAACAATGGAGTGATCGCCCAGTTCTGCCCGACATCATTTCGCTGGAGAAGCGTCGTCAGCCGCCGTGCATCCTCCGCCGAGGCCAATAAACGACTCTCACGTTCGTACCGCGACACTCCTACAACCAGTGCCTGTCGCTTTACCATCCGCACCCCTAGACTGTGCCACCCAACTGACTCGCAGGAGCATAGCGAGATTCCGCTTGGTTTACGGCGGAAAGTGTGAATCTCGGGCGCCGTCACGCCGGAGGCAACGTGCTACTTCACGACCCAGCAAGTGCGCAATGACCGGCGTCGCGTTCGGCGGGATCGGTTACGAGAGCGAGTCGGCGCCAACAGGGCACCGGCCCATATCAAGGAGAACCCGATGACCCACAAGTGCCCCGAGTGCGGATACGTGATGCGATACGTCAAGGACCTCAACGCCAACGGCAAGAAGCTCTACGAGTGCCAGGACAACACGTGCAAGCACTACAAGAAGACCGGCTGGCGCTTTCAGCTCAGCGCCTGAGCCCAGCAGGCCACGCCCCCGAGCACCAGGGCGTGGCCTCAGGACTGCCAACTCCCTACTCCACGTTCATGGCGTTGAGCGCCACGATACGTGGAGCGCTACCTTCCCACTGCACGTCAACGATCCGGGCATGGTCAAGACGAAGTCGTCGGTGCGCTTCTGCTTCGGTTCGAAGAACGTGGCAGGCAAGCAGGATCCGCAGCGCGTGGCTGTGCCCGACCACCAGCACTGTGTCGAGACCGGAGTCAAGAATGGTTGCGAAGACCTCTCCGAGCCGCTCGCTCGCTTCTTCAAACGTCTCGGCCTGGTTGGGATACTGCGGAGGCACACCTTGCCGCCAAGAATGAAAAAGCGGCAGTTTGCCGGCGGCCTCGAGTTCGGCCGCGGTCATGCCTTCAAAGTCACCGAAGCCGAGTTCTCGCAGTCGATCATCGACCGTGCGGGGCGGAGGCTGCCGCTGGGCACCAATGATGGCGTCAGCCGTGCGTAGACACCGTGTCCGCGGTGAACTCCACACCCGATCGATGTCCAGATCTCTGAGGTTGCGGCCCAACTGGGCGACCTGATGATGGCCGTGCTCGCTGAGGTCGGGGTCACTGATCGACACGTACCGACCAGCGGCATTGGGGTTCGTCCCACCGTGACGCACAAACAACAAACGCGGGCCTGTCACACCCTCAACTCCTTGAGCAGGTGCGTGCCAATGTCGGCCACCGGCTTGGTCATGTCGAGCCGAATGGCGTCCGCGGTCAGGGGCGCAAAGCGCGCGGCCACAGACTCGACCAGGGCCGGGGTTCGGTCAGCAAAGACGGTCACGGTGTCTTCAGCGACGCGATCTTGGGCTACTGCTACGGGGACGTCACACCACACCAACGTCAACGGCACGCCCGCTGCGGCAGCAATCAGCTGCATGTCATCGCGGTCCTCCTGCGAGGCGAAGGTGATGCCGTCCGTACATACAACTCTGCCCTGCTTCAGGGTGATCTCCAGCGCCATCTTCATCGCGCCGTAAGCCGCGTATTTCTCCTCAGCGGTGTAACGACAACGCGGAAACATGGCCGCCCGGATCGTGTCCCGCGATACGACCGCAACGTCAGCATTCAGTTCCAGCCAAGCAGCGAGAGTCGTCTTTCCACTCCCGGGCAGGCCAATCAAGGAGATTAGCCTGGGGCTCATGCCAGCGTCCAGACCGACCGAAGCCGCTCGGCCCGAGCTTGCTCAGTGATTCCCTCAAGTTGCCTGGCGATGAGATCGACTCCCGCTTCTTCGCTCGTTGGCCAGGCCGTGCCGACAGCCTCGCGGAACCACGTCAAGGCTCCACCGCGGTCACGCTGCATTGCATGCCATTCCCCAAGGAGTGTCGTCACTTCCCATCGTCCACGCTCGTAGCCGATTTCACGATGGAACTCCAGCGCCTCCAGCAGGTCCGACTTCGCCATCGGCGTCG
>CAYNFY010000151.1:0-7608 GCA_964396585.1 uncultured Nocardioides sp. | reverse complement strand
CGCCTTCCCTACTCTGTGTCCTACGCTGGCCGTTCACGTCTCGTGAACCTTCGGTGTCGCTCGGATTGACCCTCGCGACCACAACCGGCGGTCTCTGGTTACCTGTCAAAGGTAGGGGCACCGGGACGGATCACCAAATCGGTGGACCTCAATGACTGAGGCCCGGTCCCCAAGCAAGTGGGAACCGGGCCTCAGCCGCGGTGACGCGGGTCGACGCTCCGCTCAGGCGGATGCGTTCTCGTCGTCGCTGGTGACATTGCGGGTGCGGTTGGGGTCGATCTGCACGCCCGGGCCCATCGTGGTGGAGAGGGTGACCTTCTTGATGTAGCGGCCCTTCGAGCTGGACGGCTTGAGACGCAGCACCTCTTCGAGCGCGGCCGCGTAGTTCTCGGCCAGCTTCTCGGTGCTGAAGGACGCCTTGCCGATGATGAAGTGCAGGTTCGAGTGACGGTCGACCCGGAACTCGATCTTTCCGCCCTTGATGTCGGTGACAGCCTTCGCGACGTCAGGGGTCACGGTGCCGGTCTTCGGGTTCGGCATCAGCGAGCGGGGACCGAGCACACGGCCGAGGCGACCGACCTTGCCCATCATGTCCGGGGTCGCGACGACGGCGTCGAAGTCGAGCCATCCGCCGTTGACCTTCTCGATCAGGTCGTCGCCACCGACGAAGTCGGCGCCGGCCTCGCGGGCCGCCTCCGCCTTCTCGGCGTTGGCGAACACGAGGACGCGAGCCGTCTTACCGGTGCCGTTGGGCAGGTTGACCGTGCCGCGAACCATCTGGTCGGCCTTGCGGGGGTCGACACCGAGGCGCATCACGACGTCGACGGTCTCGTCGAACTTCTTCTTGCTGCCGTCCTTGGCGAACTTGATCGCGGCCAGCGGGGAGTAGAGCTCGTCCTTGTCGAACTTCTCCGCCGCGGCGCGGTAGGTCTTGCTGCGCTGCATGTCTGGTTCTCGATTCTTCCAGTGTGGTCAATGAGCCAGCGCGGCTCTGCCACGAAAAGTGAGTGGTGAAGGCTGCCCGAGGCAGATCAGTCGGTGGTGACGCCCATGGAGCGCGCGGTGCCCTCGACGATCTTCATCGCGGCGTCGATGTCGTTCGCGTTCAGGTCGGGCATCTTGGTCTGGGCGATCTCGCGCACCTGGTCCTTGGTCAGCTTGCCGACCTTCTCCGAGTGCGGGACGCCCGAGCCCTTCTGCAGACCAGCAGCCTTCTTGATCAACTCAGCAGCCGGCGGGGTCTTCGTGATGAAGGTGAACGAACGGTCTTCGTAGATGGTGATCTCGGCGGGCACGATGTTGCCGCGCATCGACTCCGTCGCGGCGTTGTACGCCTTGACGAACTCCATCATGTTGACGCCGTGCGGACCGAGCGCGGTACCGACCGGCGGGGCCGGAGTCGCGGCACCGGCAGCGATCTGGATCTTGACGACCGCTGCGATCTTCTTCTTGGGAGGCATGGATTCTCTTTCTCTCCTGTGGTCTTGACGAGGACCCTCGGCCCTCTGCCACCTCATCGCGGCCCGACTCGCACCGGGCAACCTGTCTATTGTGGGCGATCTGCGCCCGGAATCGAAATCGCGCCGGTGCCATGCCCGGCGAATCGGTGAGGGGCGCCGCTCCCGCGACGCCCCTCACCGATTGCTGTGTCTCAGACGCGCGAGATCTGACCGAACGAGAGCTCGACCGGCGTCTCGCGGCCGAAGATCTCGACCAGTGCCTTGACCCGCTGCGACTCAGCGTTGATCTCGGTGATGGTGGCGTGCAGCGTGGCGAACGGCCCGTCGACCACCATGACCGAGTCGCCGACACCGAAGTCGGCGACCTCGACCGGCTTGCGCACCGTCGGAGCACCTCCGCCGGGGCCCTGCTCCTCGGCTGCTGCCTCGGCCTCGGCCTGGGCCACCGCGGCGGGGGCCAGCATGTCCTCGACCTCACGCAACGTCAACGGCACCGGGGAGGTCGCGTTGCCGACGAATCCGGTGACCGAGGGGGTGTGTCGCACCAGGGCCCACGACTCATCGGTCAGGTCCATCCGCACCAGCACGTATCCGGGCAGCACCGTCCGGGTCACCATCTTGCGCTGGCCGTTCTTGATCTCGGCGACCTCTTCGGTCGGAACCACGATCTCGTGGATGTAGTCCTCGAGGTTCAGCGAGATGGCGCGGTTCTCAAGGTTCGCCTTGACCCGCTTCTCCATGCCGGCATAGGTGTGCACGACGTACCAGTCGCCCGGCTTGGCCCACAGTTCGCGGCGGAACACCTCGAGGGCGTCCTCCTCGTCACTCTCGACGTCGGCCGCCTCGTGAGCGATCTCGGCATCCGCTACGGCTGCGTCGACCTCGTCCGCGGGCACCTCGGCGTCGTCGTTCGCGACCTCGGCGACCGATGCGGTCTCCTCGGCCGGGTTCTCGTCGTCGTACTGCTCCGACACGTCAGGACTCCGTCATTTCGATTGTTCAAGGAAAATGTGCCCAAGAACGGCACAGGCCGAGCGGAGCCTGTCCACCCGGCCGGTTCAACCATGGTCTCAGGTGAACAGCCAGAAGATGAACTTTCCGAATGCGATGTCCAGTACCGAGACCAGTGCCATCAACACCATCACGAAGACCATGACCACCACGAAGTAGGTGCCCAACTGCTTCTGGGTGGGCCACACGACCTTGCGGAGTTCGGCCACCACCTGACGAAGGAAGCCCGCCGGGGTCACGCGCTTGACGTGATCGTCTCCACGGCTGCCGGTTGCGGCATTGCTGTCCGACACGCCTTCACCTTTCGTCAAAGGATGTTACGAGCAGGGCACGAGGGACTTGAACCCCCAACCTTCGGTTTTGGAGACCGATGCTCTGCCAGTTGAGCTAGTGCCCTTCGGCTGCTTTCCAGGCACGGCGGAGCGTGGCCGGAAGAGGAGCCGGGGTGAACAATACGCGCCCGGTCCACACCCTGTCGAACCGGGGGCTCGACCGGAGGCATATGGGAACATTGGGGACGTGAGTGAACACCAGGCCCCGCCGGCCGTCCCCCAGCCCCTCGCCCACCGTAGCCCGGACGAGATCCGGGTGTTCGCCGACGCCCAGCGCGCCGCCTACGACGAACTCCGTGCTGCCGGGCTGAGCCTGGACCTCACTCGCGGAAAGCCCTCCGCAGCCCAACTCGACCTGTCGAATGCACTCCTCGGCCTGCCCGCCACACCGGTGACCTCCGGCGGGGTCGACACCCGCAACTACGGAGGCCTGGAGGGGATCCGAGAGATCCGGGAGATGTTCGCCGAACTGCTCTGGGTCGAGCCCGAGCAGGTGGTCGCGGGTGGCAACTCCTCACTGGTGATGATGCGCGAGGTGCTGACCGACCTGATGCTCAAGGGCGGGGTCGACTCCGAGCGCCCCTGGAGCGCCGAGGAGAAGGTCCGATTCATCTGCCCGGTGCCCGGATACGACCGGCATCACGTGCTGCTGGAGTGGTTCGGCATCGAGATGCTGACCGTGCCGATGAATGCAGACGGCCCGGATGCCGACGCGGTGGCGGCTCTGGTCGCCGACGACCCCTCGATCAAGGGCATCTGGTGCGTGCCGACCTACGCCAACCCCTCGGGTGCGATCGCCTCCGACGAGGTGGCCCGCAGGCTGGCCTCGATGCCGACCGCGGCCGGCGACTTCAAGATCTTCTGGGATAACGCCTATGCGTTCCATCACCTCACCGAGGACGAGGCACGCAGTGCCGACATCCTGACGATGGCGGCGGAGGCCGGACACCCCCACCGTCCGGTGATCTTCGCCTCGACCTCCAAGATCACCTTCGCCGGTGCCGGCGTGGCCTTCTTGGCCGGTTCGACCGAAACCGTTTCGTGGTACACGACGCACCTCGGCAAGGGAGCGATCGGACCGGACAAGCTCAACCAGTGGCGGCACGCGGAGTTCTTCGGCAGCCCCCAGGGCGTTCGGGACCACATGGCACGCCACCGGGCCATCATCGCGCCCAAGTTCGACGAGGTCGACCGGATCCTCAATGAGCGCCTCGGCGGTCTCGACGTTGCCACGTGGACGCGGCCGACCGGCGGCTACTTCGTCAGCCTCGACGTGCTGGACGGGTGCGCAGCGCGCACCGTGCAGTTGGCCAAGGAGGCCGGGATCGCGCTGACCCCGGCCGGCTCGTCGTTCCCCTACGGCGACGACCCTCGCGACCGCAACATCCGCCTCGCTCCCACCTTTCCCTCGCTGACGGATGTCACCGCCGCGATGGAGGCCGTCACGACCTGCGTTCTGCTGGCCGTATCGGAGCGGCTCACCGCCTGAGTCCGATCGCTTTGGCAGACTCCACCCATGTCGCGTCCGATCTCCGAACTGCCCAAGGCGCATCTGCACCTGCACTTCACCGGTTCCATGCGGCACGGAACCCTGCTCGAGCTCGCCGAGCGGGATGGGATCGTGTTGCCCGATTCGCTGGTCTCGGACTGGCCGCCGCAGCTCTCCGCGGCTGATGAGAAGGGCTGGTTTCGCTTCCAACGGCTCTACGACGTCGCGCGCTCGGTGCTACGGACCGAAGCCGACGTGCGCCGGCTGGTGTTGGAGGCCGCCGAGGACGACGTCGCCGACGGCGGGCAGTGGTTGGAGATCCAGGTGGACCCGTCTGGCTACGGCGCCCGTTTCGGTGGTATCACCGCCTTCACCGACCTGGTCCTGGACGCGGTCGCCGATGCTTCGAAGCGGACCGGTCTAGGCATGGCGGTGGTGATCGCCGCGAACCGTACCCGGCACCCGATGGATGCCCGCACCCTGGCTCGGCTGGCGGTCCAGTACGCGAACCGCGGGGTGGTCGGCTTCGGCCTCAGCAACGATGAACGACGCGGCAACACCGATGAGTTCGGGCCGGCCTTCCGGCTCGCCGACCGAGGCGGGCTGTTGCTCACGCCGCATGGTGGAGAACTGTTGGGCCCCCGGCACATCCGCACCTGCCTGGACTCACTGAATCCCGGACGACTGGGGCACGGAGTGCGTTCGGCGGAGGATCCTCGGTTGCTGGACCAGATCGTCGAGCGAGGCATCGCCCTGGAAGTGTGCCCGGTCTCCAATGTGGCGCTAGGCGTCTACAGCGATCTCACCTCGGTGCCGCTCCCCCAGTTGTTGGAGGCCGGCGCCACGGTGGCGCTGGGCGCCGACGACCCACTGCTGTTCGGATCCCGGCTCGCCGGGCAGTACGCGACCATGCGTGCCGCCCACGAACTGGACGACGCCACCCTGGCGCATCTGGCCCGCAGCTCGGTACACGCCTCACGCGCTCCCGACTCGAAGCGCACCGAGATGCTCCAGGCGATCGACGACTGGCTCGCCTCCCCCACCGACCGCTGATGAGGCACATATATGCCTCATCAGCGGGAGGTGAGGGGGCACATAAGTGCCTCATCAGCGGTTAGAGGGAACAGTTCACCAGGACGGGTTCGTTGAGCAGGCGGATCCCGAAGCGGCTCTGAACCCCGTCACGCACCTCACGGGCCAGGGCCAACAGATCTGCGGTGCTGGCGTTGCCCCGGTTGGTCAACGCCAGGGTGTGCTTGGTGGACAGGCTCACCCGCCCGCCGCCCAGTTCTTGGCCATATCCCTTGCCGAACCCGGCGTGCTCGATCAACCAGGCAGCGCTGGTCTTCACCAAGCCGTCGGGCTGGGGGTAGCGAGGTGCGTCCTCGGGCAGGGAATCCGCCTGTTCCGGGGGCAGGATCGGATTGGTGAAGAAGGATCCAGCACTCCAGGTGTCGTGGTCGCTCGGATCCAGCACCATGCCTTTACCCGCACGCAGACCAAGCACCGCTGATCGAACCGCCGCCAGATCGGCCCGCTGGCCCGGCTCGACCTCAAGCGAACGAGCCAGTTCTGCGTAACGCACCGGAGCCCCGAGGGTGCCCGGCAGCAGCTGGAAGGTCACCTCGAGCACCAGGTACCGGTCCGGCTCAGCCTTGAATCGGCTCTGCCGGTAGGAGAAGTCGCACTCTCCGGCCGTGAACGTCCGCTGGACACCGGCCACCCGGTCGAAGGTACGTACCCGGGCGATGGTCTGGGCCACCTCCTGGCCGTAGGCTCCCACGTTCTGTACCGGAGTGGCGCCTACCGATCCGGGAATCCCGGAGAGCGCCTCGACGCCGACCCAGCCGCGAGCCACGCACCTGGCCACGAAGTCGTCCCAGCCCTCACCGGCGGCGACCCGGACCAGCACTCCGCCACACAGCCCCGAGTCGTCGCACTCCTCGACGTCGGCAACCACTCCGGTGGTGGCGATCTGGACGCCCAGCCCGCCGAATCCTTCGTCGGCGACCACCAGGTTCGAGCCACCGGCGACCAGCAGGACCGGCACTCCGGCCTCGTCCGCGGCGCGCACCTCAGCCACCAACCGGGCCTCGGTGGTGGCCTTGACGAACCGCCCGGCCGGACCGCCCAGCCGCACGGTGGTCAGCTCGTGGAGGCTGATCGGGGCACTCATCCGCGCAGCTGGGCCTTGGGCATGCCGAGCACCTTCGTGCCGGCGCAGGTCACGGTGAGCGCGACCGTGGTCAGCCCGTCGGCGACCTTCTTCACCTCGCCGGACACCTCGATGACGGCCGGCTCGTCGGCCGGTACCACCACGGGATTGGTGAACTTGGTGCCGAACTCGACCACCTCGTGCTCCGGGAACCAGGTGCGCAACGCACGACCCGCGAGCGCCATCGTGTACATCCCGTGGGCGATGACGCCGGGCAGTCCCACGGCCAGCGCGATCTGCTCATCCTGATGGATCGGGTTGTGGTCGCCCGAGGCCTGTGCGTAGCCGACCAGGTCGGCCCGGGTGATCGGGAAGGTCAGGGCCTCCAGGACGGGAGTGCTCGACAACTCGCTCATGCTCCGGCCTCTCCGCGGTGGACCAGGGTGGCACTGGTGGTGCAGACCAGCGCACCGTCCGCGTCGCGGACCTCGCTGGCCGTGCCGATGATGTCGTTGCCGCCGATCTGCCGCAACGTCACGACCCTCAGCGTGGCGCTCAGCTCGTCACCGACCCGGACCGGCCGGGTGTAGTGGAACTTCTGCTCACCATGCACGATCCGGGACAACTCGACCTGTTCGGCCACGAGGAAGGCGTTCATCGCGTCGAAGGCCAGCACGATCGGGTAGGTGACCGGTACCCCGGCGTCCTTCGCCGCGCCAGGATCACCGATCGCGTCGGCGAAGGCCTGCACGTGCTCGGCCGTCACCGGGCGAGGACTGGTCGCAGGGTAGGAGCGTCCTACCAAGGTCTCGTCGAGTGGCATGGATCCAAGATAGACAAGGCCCGCCCGAGTCGATCGGGCGGGCCTTGTCGAGAGATCTTGAGAGAACTCAGCGGGTCTCGCGGTGCGCCGTGTGCTTGCGGCAACGCGGGCAGAACTTCGACAGCTCGATGCGGTCGGGGTCGTTGCGCCGGTTCTTCTTGGTGATGTAGTTGCGATCCTTGCAGTCCACACACGCAAGGGTGATCTTGGGGCGAACGTCAGAGCTCTTGCTGGCCACGGGATTTCCTTCATCTGTGTGCTGCTGGGGTACTGCCTGAACACCACCCTGCCGGGCGGTCCGACCGGGTTGCTGTGTAGCGAGGGCGGGACTCGAACCC
>CAYNFY010000150.1:0-7615 GCA_964396585.1 uncultured Nocardioides sp. | reverse complement strand
TCTCGGGCGCGGTCACCGACCTTCTCCCGGCGCTTGACGAGGCGCCGGTCGAGGTAGCCGCGACCGGGGATGCGGACGGGGGTCGTCATGCCGGTTGAGCACACTGAGTCACTCGTCGAACCTGTGGACGAGATCGCGACCGACCAGCCGAGACGGGTTCGCCGGATCGGTCGGGAGGACCTACCTCAACTCCTCGGACTGCCGCTGGTCTGCCTGGTGTTGCTGGGGGCCTGGACCATCTGGCGCCAGACCGCCGACCTGGATGCCATCGAGACCCGTGCTCTGGCCTGGGGAGACATCGGCAGGTACACCGTCGAGCATCTCAAGCTCACGGTGGTGGCCGCGTTCTTGGTGGTGGCGACCGCCATCCCGACCGGGATCCTGCTGACCCGAGAGGGGATCAGGCGGGTGGCTCCGCTGATCGTCGGCATCGCCAACGCCGGCCAGGCGGCACCGGTGATCGGCATCATCGTGCTCTTCGCGATCTGGTTCGGTTTCGGCTTCTGGGTCGGGGTTCTGGCCTTGGTCCTGTACGCGTTCCTGCCCGTGCTGCGCAACACCATCGTAGGGCTCCAAGGCGTGGACCGGACCCTGATCGAGGCCGCCCGTGGGATGGGACTCTCCCAGGTGCAGGTGCTGCGCCGGGTCGAACTCCCGCTCGCGCTGCCGGTGATGATGGCCGGGGTGCGTACCGCACTGGTCCTGGTCGTCGGTACGGCCGCATTCGGCACCTTCGTCAATGCCGGTGGTCTGGGCGCCCTGATCGTGGTCGGGATCAACCTGTTCCGTGCTCCGATCCTGATCAGCGGGGGCTTGCTGATCGCCGTGCTCGCGCTGCTGGTCGACTGGGTCGGGCGGCTGCTCGAACTGCTCGGCACACCCAAGGGGATGAACGCATGAGGAGCCCTCTTCGCGCGTCTCTGACGCTGCTGATCGTCGGCCTGGCCACTCTTCTCGCCGGTTGCGGACTCGGCACGGCGGGCGGCTACACGCCGTCGGGTCAGTTGGCGGGACCACTGGACCACGTCGAGTCGTTGGACGGCGTCAGCGTCGCGGTGGGATCCAAGAACTTCTCCGAGCAGCTCGTGCTCGGCAAGATGGCGGTGATCCTGCTGAAGTCCGGCGGCGCCGACGTCGAGGACCTCACCAACATTCCCGGCTCCTCGAGCGCGCGACAGGCGCTGCTCGACGGACAGGTCCAGGTGATGTGGGAGTACACCGGGACGGCCTGGATCGCCTACCTGGGGCACACGGAGCCGATCCCCGACGAGACCAAACAATATGAGGCGGTGCGTGATGCCGACGCCAAGAACGGCCTGGTCTGGCTGCCCCCGGCGGAGCTGAACAACACCTACGGCTTCGCGATGACCCAGGCCAATGCCGAGAAGTTCAAGATCACCAAGTTGAGCCAGATCAGGACGATCCCGGTCGCCGACCAGACGTTCTGTGTGGAGTCGGAGTTCAACAATCGCAGCGACGGCATGCAGCCGATGCTGAAGACCTACGGGATCGACGTTCCCAAGTCCAATATCAGGCTCTTCGACACCGGCGCGATCTACGCGGCTACGAATCAGGGTGAGTGCACATTCGGCGAGGTGTTCACCACCGACGGCAGGATCAAGGCGCTCAATCTGACGGTGCTCGAGGACGACAAGAGCTTCTTCCCCAAGTACAACCTCTCGATGGTGATCGATAGGACTCTCTTGGAGAAGCATCCGCAACTGAAGACGATCTTCGACACGGTGACCGCCAAGCTGACCAACGAGGTGATGCTCGACCTGAACGCCAAGGTCGACGTCGATGGGCAAGACCCCGGCGACGTGGCCTGGGACTGGCTACTCAAGGAAGGTCTCGTCCAACGCTGAGACGGCAGTTCTTGTTATCTCGTCAGTAACAAGTAGCGCCCTGTCAGCGTCGTTACGACGCTGACAGGGCGCTACATATTCACTCGTGGGTAACTAATAGTGCCGTCTCAGCGGTACCAGGAGGCCGTCTCGGACGGTGAGGCGGCCACCGAAGACGGTGTGCACCACCCGGGAGTCGAGTTCGCGGCCGTGCCAGGGGTTGTTGCGGCTCAACGAGACCGAATCGTCTCGGTCGACCGTGACAGAGGCGTTCGGGTCGACCAGGGTCAGATGTGCCGCCTCCCCGGCCGACAGCGAGCCACCCTGTCCGGCCAGACCGGCGATCCGGGCCGGGGCCTGCGACATCACCCGAGCGATGTCGGCCCAGCCGAACTCAGGATACGACTCGACCATCACGGTACGCACCACCGAGAGCGCGGTCTCCAGACCGAGCATCCCGAAGGCGGCATCGACGAAGGCATGCTCCTTGTCGTGACGGGCGTGCGGCGCATGATCGGTGGCGACCGCGTCGATCGTCCCGTCCGCCAACGCCTGGCGCAGCGCGACCACATCGGAGTCAGGACGCAGGGGCGGATTCACCTTGTAGACCGGGTCGTAGGAGGCGAGCAGGTCGGTGGTCAGCAGCAGATGATGCGGGGTGACCTCACAGGTGACGTCGATTCCCTGGGCCTTGGCCCAGCGGATCACCTCGACCGAGCCGGCCGTCGAGACGTGCGCCACGTGCACCCGGGATCCGGTGTGCTGGGCCAGCATCACGTCGCGGGCCACGATCACCTCCTCGGCGATCCCCGGCCAGCCGGGCAGACCCAGACGTCCGGAGACCTCACCCTCGTGGCAGCAGGCACTGGGCCCGGCCAGGGACGGGTCCTGGGAGTGCTGGGAGACGACGCCGTTGAACGGCTTGACGTATTCCAGCGCCCGGCGCATCACCCGCGGGTCGTGCACGCACTTGCCGTCATCGGAGAAGACCCGCACCCGAGCCTCGGAGCGCGCCATCAGGCCCAGTTCGGCCAGTTCCTCACCGGCCAGGCCCTTGGTCACCGCCCCCACCGGCTGCACCTCGACGAGTCCGGCCTGACGCCCGAGCTCCCAGACCCGCAGCGCCGCCTCAGCGGTGTCGGTGACCGGGCTGGTGTTGGCCATCGCCAGGACGGCGGTGTAGCCGCCCACTGCGGCGGCCCGGGAACCGGTGAGCACGGTCTCGGCATCCTCACGACCGGGCTGACGCAGGTGGGTGTGCAGATCGACCAGGCCGGGCAATGCGATCAGCCCCGAGGCGTCCAGCACCTCGGCCTCGGCGGGCGCCTCGAAGGCGCCGAGCGCGGTGATCGCGCCATCGGTGATGAGCAGGTCCTCGGTGCGCTCGCCGAACAGCGAGGCACCCTTCACGACCAGGGGCGTGTGGTTCACGCGCTGGCCTCCTCTCCGGCAAGCAGGTGGTAGAGCACGGCCATCCGTACCGCGACTCCGGCCGAGACCTGGTCGAGCACCACCGACTGGGCGGCGTCCGCGGCGTCGGCGGCGATCTCGAGTCCACGATTCATCGGGCCCGGGTGCAGGATCGGTACCTGGTCGCCGAGCAGCGCGAGCCGGTCCCGGGTCAGTCCATAGCCGACGGTGTACTCCCGAGCGGTCGGGAAGAAGCCGCCGGACATCCGTTCCTTCTGGACCCGCAGCATCATCACCGCGTCTGCGCTCGGCAATACCTCGTCCAGATCCCACGAGGTGGCGAAGCCGTCCCGGGCCGACCAGTCGGCGATACCGGCCGGCATCAAGGTGGGCGGGGCGACCACGGTCACCTCGGCACCGAGCTTGGCCAGCGACTTGATGTTGGAGCGGAACACCCGGCTGTGGGTCAGGTCCCCCACGATCACGATGTGTCGGCCGGCCAGTTCCCCCAGCCGTTGCTGCAACGTGTACGCGTCGAGCAGTGCCTGGGTGGGGTGCTCGTTGGTGCCGTCACCGGCATTGATCACCACCGCGTCGACCCATTGGCTGACCTGCAGCGCGGCGCCTGAGGCTCCGTGTCGCATCACCAGCGCGTCGACCCCCATCGCGGTGATCGTCTTGACGGTGTCGCGCAGGCTCTCACCCTTGGATGCCGAGGATCCCTTGCCGGTGATATTGATCGTGTCGGCGCTCATCCACTTGCCGGCGATCTCGAAGGAGGACCGGGTCCGGGTGGAGTCCTCGAAGAACAGATTGATCACGGTGCGCCCGCGCAGTGCGGGCAGCTTCTTGACCTCGCGTCGCTGCACGTCGTGCATGTCGGCAGCGGTCTCGAAGAGTTGGCGCATGTCCTCGACGGTGAGGTCGTCGATCGAGAGCAGGTGCTTCCTCATGCCTCGTCACCGCCGCTGATCCGGACCTCGTCGGTGCCGTCCGACTCGGACAGCAGCACCCCGATCCGCTCGCTGCGCGCGGTGGGCAGATTCTTGCCGACGTGATCGGCACGGATCGGCAACTCCCGATGCCCCCGGTCGACCAGCACCGCCAGCCGGACGGCCGCCGGGCGGCCCAGATCCCCCAACGCGTCCAGAGCGGCCCGGATCGTGCGACCCGAGTAGAGAACGTCGTCGACCAGGACCACGGTCTTGTCATCGATCTCGGGCACCTTGGTGCGGTGCGGCGCCCTGGTGGGGTTCTTGCGCAGGTCGTCGCGGTACAGGGTGACGTCGAGCTCACCGACCGGCACCTCACGGCCCTCGACGGCTGCGATCCGCTCGGCGATCCGATACGCCAGGGGCACCCCGCGG
Source organism: uncultured Nocardioides sp. (assembly GCA_964396585.1). GTDB lineage: Bacteria > Actinomycetota > Actinomycetes > Propionibacteriales > Nocardioidaceae > Nocardioides. The sequence goes on along the minus strand of CAYNFY010000150.1, from coordinate 2,994 downwards.
GTATGCAGGCCGAGCAGGACCAGATTGGAGGCACCGCGGTTACGTTCGAGGATCTCGTGCGAGATCCGGGTCAGAGCGCGGGAGATGTCACGGCTGTCGAGCACCACCCGGCCGGTGGGCGCCGTCGACGGCGAGTCTGACTGCTGGTGCAGGTCGTCTGGGGCAGGCATGAGCGTGCCGGACCTCCTTCTCCGCCTCACTGGACGGATCGTTAAAGGATGTCGATCGTCGCCGATGCTACCGCAGTGCTTCCATGACGCTCCCCTGGGGCGATACGACTCACGAGTCAGCGGCGCGGGCGACCGAACTTGATCTGCTTGGTCCAGTTCTTGCCGACCCCGCGACTCAACGGGACCGCTGTTCGGTACTGCCGGAAGGACGCACTGCCCGGAGTCCACGACCCGATCTCGGTGGTCCCGTTGCCGTCCCAGTCCCCGACCACCGGCAGATCACCGGGCGAGCCGAAGGCGAAGACGGTGGTCGCCGCGACGCCCTTGACCACCGTGCGCAGGGTGAATCGCTGCGTCGTCGGGTCGTAGACCCCCAGGTCGGTGATTCCGTCGCCGTTCCAGTCGCCGGTCACCGGGATCGACCCTGCTGCGCCCAACCGCACCGAGGTGGTGGCGCCCGTTGCCGATCGGAGCATGAAGGTGCGGGTGGCCGGGCGGTAGACGCCCACCTCCCAACGGCCGTCACCGTCCCAGTCGCCGGCCACGGGACGATCCGTGGTCGATCCGTAGACGAACTTCGTCTTGACCTTGCCGGCCCTCAGGATGAAGCGGGCCTTGCCCTTCTTGGTGATCCGGCGCACCCCGGGGTTGCTGATCCCGTCACCGTTCCAGTCCCCCAGCACCGGCTCGTCGGTGGCCTTGCCGAAGCGCAGGGTCCGGGTGGTGTTCGCCCCCGTGCGGATCTCGAAGGTCGCCTTCACCGAGCGGCGGTAGACCACCGGGAGCGCGGCCCCACCCCGACTGAAGACTCCGGCCAGCGGCACATCCACGCAGTTACTCGAGGTGAGTACCCCGAGGTTGTACTTCGCGCCCTCGAACCAGGCCTTGCGTACCTTCTTGCCCTTCCTCTCCTCGAAGTGCAGGTGCGGGCCGGTCACCCGTCCGCTCTTCCCCACGGCTCCGATCTGGGTGCCGACATCCACGAACTGGCCGGCCCTCACGTCTACCCGGTTCAGATGTGCATACAGCGAGGACTCGCCATTGCCGTGATCGATCTCGACCAGCCGGCCGTACCCACCGCTCGGCGAGGCCTGGGCCTTCACCACGACTCCGCTGGCGGCGGCCACGGCCGGTGCGCCCAGATCGTTGACCCGGTTGAAGTCGATGGCCTTCTTATCGGGGCTGTGGCTGGCCCGGGTGCTGCCCACCCAGGTCTCCCCGCAGCTGAACGGCGCGCGATAGTTCGTGGCCGGTGCGGCGGCCTCGGCCGGCACGGGTAACAGGAGAACCGTGGACAGAGCGGTACCGATGACGAGCCACTTCCCCGGGCTCGTCAGGGCACGGCGCTGCCCAGGGGCTGGGCATGGAGACACGAAGGCCACCTCCGGGTACGTCGGCATGGACGTCCGGTCCGCCGATCATGACCGGTGTGGTCAGTGGTCCTTCCCCAGATCACCTGCCACACCAACACCAACGTCCCCTGACGCCACAGGAGTGTTCTGATGTAAACAGATTTCCGGCGTGTCGATCGAAAAATCCCAGGAATAGGACACCCGTTGTGCTAGTTCGCCCTCACCGGAGGTTCCTCAGGAGGAGGGGTGATACCTCATCAGGCCCTGCTGAGCGACGGTGGCCAGCAGTTCGCCCTGCTGAGAGAAGACGTTCGCGGTCACCAACGCCCGGCCTTGGGTAGCGGCCGGCGAGACCTGGTCATAGAGCCACCACTCATCGGCGCGGAAGGGCCGGTGGAACCAGATCGTGTGGTCCAGCGAGGCCGCCTGAACGCCCGGCGAGGAGGTGGACAGTCCGTGCGGTGCCATCGCCGACCCCAGCAAGGTCAGGTCACTGGCATAGGTGAACGCCGCCTGCTGGACCATGGGGTCGTCAGACAACCGCCCGTCCACCCGGATCCAGATCCGGGCCTGGGCCGGATGCATCGAGTCTTCGGGCAGTCCCGCGGCGGTGCTGCCTACGTGGCGAACGGCCAGCGCGGCCCATTCCCGGTCCCAGTCACCGTCCGGCTCGTGCAGGCGGTCGGCGATCAGCTCGCTCAGCGATGGCGCCTGTTCAGGTGGGCATACCTCCGGCATCCGATCAGCATGGAACAGAGTCGACTCTTCGAGCACCTGATGACTGGTGAGCATGGTGAAGATCTGCTTGCCATGCTGGCGCGCGGTGACATGCCGGGTCGCGAAACTCCGGCCGTCCCGAAGCCGCTCGACGTCGTAGATGATCGGCACGTGGGCGTCACCGGGACGCAGGAAGGTGCTGTGCAAGGAGTGCAGGTGGTACTTCGGGCCGACCGTCGAGGTCGCGGCCACCATGGCCTGCGCGGCGACCTGGCCGCCGAAGACCCGCTGCCGCTCGGTATCGGCCTGGCGCCCCCGGAACAGATCCAGATCCAGGCGCTCGAGTTCGAGCAGTTCTGCTAGTTCGGCTGCCGATCCGGGCATCGATACCTCCACGCGGTCACCTGGCAGGCCCACGGTCGACCCTGCCGGAACAAGAGTGCCTCAGAGCCGACGAACGCTCGCACCCGGTACCGTGAAGTCGGCGCGAGAACCCGGTCCGCGCCGCTGTCGGCGATCAAGGTCGGTCAACCGATCGGGGCGCTCGAGCGTGATCTGATAGTGAACAGCAGAGCGGAGGAGCCAGTGACCGACATGCAGAGCACGCCCGGTGCCTCGACACCCATCCCGATCGACTTCGAGGTCCCGGAGCGGCTGACGGCGGGGCCACGATTCTCCGAACGGCACCCCTGGGTCTTCCCGGTAGCGGTCAAGGTCCACCAGGCCCGGCGCTGGTGGCGGTGGCAGCGCTCAGG
>CAYNFY010000149.1:0-7630 GCA_964396585.1 uncultured Nocardioides sp. | reverse complement strand
CGCCCGCCGTGAGCGCGGCATGCTCGACCCCGATGCCGCGCCCGGCACCTCGCCCTGGGACCACCAGATCTACGTGATCGCCTCCGACGGCGACCTGCAGGAGGGCGTCAGCGCGGAGGCCTCTTCGCTGGCCGGTCATCAGCAGCTCGGCAACCTCACCCTGATCTGGGATGACAACAAGATCTCCATCGAGGACGACACCGACATCGCCTTCACCGAGGACGTCGCCAAGCGCTACGAGGCCTACGGGTGGGACGTGCGCTCGGTGGACTGGACCAACGGGGGCACCGGGTACACCGAAGACGTACACGGGCTCTACGACGCGATCCGCGCGGGGGTCGAGGTCACCGACAAGCCGACCCTCGTGGTGCTCCGCACCATCATCGCCTGGCCCGCACCGAACCTGCAGAACACCGGAAAGTCGCATGGCTCAGCGCTGGGTGAGTCCGAGGTGGCGGCCACCAAGCGACTCCTGGGCTTCGACCCGGCCCAGACCTTCCAGGTCTCCGAGGAGGTGCTGGCCCACACCCGCGCTCTGGGGGCCCGCGGTGCCGCGGCAGGCGTCGAATGGGACAAGCAGTACGACGCCTGGGCTCAGGCCGATCCCGACCGCGCCGAACTGTTGCACCGGATCAAGAGCGGCGCGCTGGCCACCGGCTGGGACTCCGATCTCCCGGTCTTCGAGGCAGATGCCAAGGGAGTGGCCACGCGCGTCGCCTCCGGCAAGGTGATCAACGCCGTGGCACCGCACCTGCCCGAGCTCTGGGGCGGCTCGGCTGACCTGGCCGGCTCCAACAACACCACCATCGAGGGGGTGCCCTCGTTCGTTCCCGCCACCCGATCGACCTCGACCTGGACCGGTGACCCCTACGGCCGGGTCCTGCACTTCGGTATCCGTGAGCACGCCATGGGCGCCATCATGAACGGCATCGCGCTGCACGGACTGACCCGAGTGTTCGGCGGGACCTTCCTGCAGTTCGCCGACTACATGCGCCCCTCGGTCCGGCTGGCGGCGCTGATGGGGCTGCCCACCATCTACGTGTGGACCCACGACTCCATCGGCCTCGGCGAGGACGGGCCCACCCACCAGCCGATCGAGCACCTCGCCTCGCTGCGCGCCATCCCGGGACTGGACGTCGTCCGGCCCGCCGACGCGAACGAGACCGTGGCCGCCTGGCGGGCCGTGCTGGAGAACACCGCCACACCGGCCGCCCTGTGCCTGAGCCGGCAGAACGTGCCGACGCTGCCCCGTGGTACCGAGGGGTTCTCCGGTACCGAGGGGGTGGCCCGAGGGGGTTACGTGTTGGTGGACGCCGAGGGTGGCGCTCCCGACGTCGTGTTGATCGGTACCGGCTCGGAGGTTCAACTGGCCGTGGCGGCCCGTGAGCGTCTGGCCGAGCAGGGCGTGGCCGCCCGGGTGGTCTCCATGCCCTGCGTCGAGTGGTTCAACGCACAAGAGCAGGAGTACCGGGACTCGGTGCTCCCGCCCCACATCAAGGCACGAGTTTCCGTCGAAGCCGGGATCTCGCTGGGCTGGCGTGAGATCGTCGGCGACGCGGGGCGGATCGTGTCCATCGAGCAGTTCGGTGCGAGCGCCGACTACCAGCGGATCTTCACCGAGTACGGCGTCACCACCGAGGCCGTACTCGAGGCCGCTCAGCAGAGCATCGCCGCCAGTCGCTGAATTTCGCCCGTCGGAGTACACAGGTGTTCCAGGAGGAATCGATGTCCGATCGTTTGCAGTCCCTGTCCCAGGCTGGTGTGTCCATTTGGCTGGACGACCTCTCGCGCGAGCTCATCGAGTCGGGTGAGCTGGCCGACCTGGTCGCCCACAGTTCCGTCGTCGGGGTGACCACCAACCCGGCGATCTTCGCCTCGGCGCTGAAGGACGGCTCCCGCTATGTCGCCCAGGTGGCCGAGCAGCGGGCCGCGGGCGCCGACGTGGAGGCCTGCGTCTTCGCGCTGACCACGACCGACGTGCAGCAAGGCTGTGAGGTACTGGCTCCGGTGGCCGCCCGCACCGACGGTGTGGACGGCCGGGTCTCCATCGAGGTCTCGCCCACCCTCGCGCACGACACCACCGGAACCGTCGAACAGGCCCGAGCGCTCTGGGCGGGCGTCGATCGGCCGAATGCACTGATCAAGATCCCGGCCACCTCCGCGGGCGCCCCGGCGATCAGCCAGGCACTGTCCGAGGGGATCTCGATCAACGTCACCCTCATCTTCGGTATCGACCGGTACCGAGAGGTGATGGAGGCCTATCTGCGGGGGCTGGAGCGGGCACAGGAGGCCGGGATCGATCTGTCCACGCTGCACTCGGTGGCCTCGTTCTTCGTCTCCCGCGTGGACACCGAGATCGACGCCCGGCTCGAGCGGATCGGTACCCCCGAGGCCCTCGCGCTTCGCGGCCAGGCCGGGGTGGCCAATGCTCGGCTGGCCTACCAGGCCTTCGAGCAGACGTTCTCGGGCGAGCGTTGGGAACGGCTGGCCGCCGTCGGCGCCCGGCGCCAGCGGCCGTTGTGGGCATCCACCGGCGTGAAGAACCCCGACTACTCCGACACCCTCTACGTGACGGAGCTGGTGGCCCCCGAGACCGTCAACACCATGCCGCGGGCCACGATGCGGGCCATGGCGGACCACGGTGAGGTACGTGGCGACACGGTCACCGGCAACTATGACCTGGCCCGTCGGGTGATGGATGACCTCGCGGCTGTCGGAATCGACCTGCCCGACGTGATCGCCACCCTCGAACGTGAGGGAGTGGAGAAGTTCGTCACGTCGTGGGAGGAACTACTCGGCACGGTCCAGTCCAGCCTGGACGCGGCGGGCGCATGACGGGGGCCGCGTGGCACACCACGGCACCCGGTGACGCGGTCCCCGATCTGCATCTGCAGGCGCCTTCGGCCGCGGTGGTCGAGGATGTCCTGACCCGCCTGATCGAGGACCGGGTCGCCTCACGATTACTGGCCGAGGACGCCACTCTCTGGGGCGAATCCGCCCAGAGCGAGGCCTCGAAGCGGCTGGCCTGGGTCCACCTGCCGACCAGCTCCCGTGCGCTGTATGACGAACTCGCTGCGCTGGCCGAGCGTGCCCGCAGCCGAGGACTGACCAGGATCGTGCTGTGCGGCATGGGCGGCTCGTCGCTGGCACCGGAGGTCATCGCCGGCAGTCTCGGTGGCGAACTGGTCGTCTTGGACAGCTCTCACCCCGACATGGTCCGTCATGTCGTCGGCACCGACCTGAAGCGCACCCTGGTGGTGATCTCCAGTAAGTCCGGCGGCACGGTCGAGACCGACAGTCACCGACGGGTCTTCGTCGAGGCGTTCACCGACGCCGGTCTCGATCCCGCCGAACGCATCGTGGTGGTGACCGACCCCGGTTCGCCGCTCGCTGAAGAGGCGGCCGAGGCCGGCCATCAGGTCGTGCTCGCCGACCCGCAGGTGGGCGGGCGATACTCGGCCCTGTCCGCCTTCGGTCTGGTACCCACGGCGCTGGCCGGTGTCGACGTGGCGCCGTTGCTCGACCAGGCCGAGGCTCTCGTCCCGCGTCTCGGATCCGATTCCGCGGACAATCCCGGCCTGTTGTTGGGCGCCTGGCTGGGCGCGGCGGTGTCACTGGGCGTCGACAAGCTGGTCCTGGCCGACCATGGGTCGGCCTATCCGGGACTCGGTGACTGGGCCGAGCAGCTGATCGCGGAATCCACCGGGAAGCACGGCACCGGGATCCTTCCGGTGGCGATGCATTCGCCCGATACCGTGGCCCGGACCGCGGACACCGTGCTGGTGGGCTACGGCAGTACGGACACCGTGGCCGAGTGGACCGGTGTCTCCGGTTGGGCCGGTGGAGTCGATCTGCCGTTGGGCGCGCAGTTCCTGCTGTGGGAATTCGCGACCGCAGTGGCCGGACGCCTGCTCGGTATCAACCCCTTCGACCAGCCCGACGTCGAGTCGGCCAAGGCCGCCGCGCGGGAGCATCTGGACGGTGCCGACCCCGAGCCGGCTCCCGCCTTCGTAGACGGTGCGGTGGCGGTGCATGCCTCCCCCGGCCTGCTGCCCGAGGGGTGCAGCACCGTGCTCGGTGCCGTCGAGGCTCTGCTCGCGACGTTGGATCCGGACCACGGCTACCTCGCCCTGGAGGCATTTCTGGACCGATTGCGGGACCAGCGCTTCGAGGCCGTGCGGCACCATCTGGTGGCCCGGACCCGACGACCGGTGACATTCGGCTGGGGGCCACGCTTCCTGCACTCGACCGGGCAGTATCACAAAGGTGGGCCCGCCACCGGGGTCCACCTGCAGGTCACGGGACTGGTCACCGAGGACCTAGCGGTTCCGGATCGACCGTTCACCTTCGGTGAGTTCATCGCCGCCCAGGCGATCGGGGACTCACAGGTGCTGTCCTCGCACGGCCGCCCGGTACTACGGCTGCATGTGGACACCACGTCCGGTCTCGACCAGGTGATGGAGGCTCTGCAATGACCACGGCCCGGCCCCGCGGCAACCCCCTGAGAGATCCACAGGACAGACGGTTGCCCCGGATCGCCGGGCCATGCAGCCTCGTCGTCTTCGGCGTCACCGGAGACCTAGCCCGCAAGAAGGTGATGCCGGCCATCTACGACCTCGCCAACCGCGGGCTGCTGCCACCGGGCTTCAGCCTGGTGGGCTATGCCCGCCGGGACTGGGCCGATCAGGACTTCGCCCAGGTCGTGCACGATGCGGTCCGGGCACATGCTCGTACGGAGTTCCGTGAGGAGACCTGGACCCAGTTGGCCGAGGGGTTCAGATTCGTCTCCGGTGACTTCTCCGACGATGAGGCCTTCGACCGGTTGCGCCGCACCGTTGCCGAGTTGGACGAGACCCGCGGGACCGGCGGCAATGTCGCCTTCTACCTCGCCATCCCGCCCGGTTACTTCGGTGACGTGGTCGATCAGTTGCAGGAGCACGAGCTCGCGGACGCCCCGGCCGGGTCGTGGCGCCGGGTGGTCGTGGAGAAGCCGTTCGGCCATGACCTCGTCTCCGCACAGGCCCTGAACGCCACCCTGGACCAGGTGTTCTCTCCGGGAGAGGTGTTCCGGATCGATCACTATCTGGGCAAGGAGACCGTCCAGAACATCCTGGCCATGCGCTTCGCGAACGCCATGTTCGAGCCGTTGTGGAACGGCAACTACGTCGATCATGTGCAGATCACGATGGCCGAGGACATCGGCATCGCCGGACGGGCCGGCTACTACGACGGGATCGGGGCGGCCCGGGACGTGATCCAGAACCATCTGCTCCAACTGATGGCATTGGTGGCGATGGAGGAGCCGATCTCCTTCGACGCACGCAGTCTGCGGCTGGAGAAGCTGAAGGTACTGGAGTCGGTGGTGCTGCCACCACGCCTCGACCTCACCACGGCACGCGGCCAGTACACCGCCGGCTGGGCCGGAGGCGAGAAGGTGGACGGCTACCTGGAGGAGGACGGCGTCAACGCCGACTCGACCACCGAGTCCTATGCGGCGATCACTCTGCAGGTGCAGAACCGGCGCTGGGCCGGAGTGCCCTTTTATCTGCGTACCGGCAAGCGGTTGGGCCGACGGGTGACCGAGGTGGCGGTGATCTTCAAGCGCGCCGCGCACGTTCCCTTCGCCCCCGACGACACCGAGTCGATGACCCAGAACGCGCTGGTGATCCGGATCCAGCCGGACGAGGGGATGACGGTCCGATTCGGGTCCAAGGTGCCGGGGACGGCGATGGAGATCCGCGACGTGAACATGGACTTCGCCTACGGCGGGACCTTCACCGAAGAGTCACCGGAGGCCTACGAGCGACTGATTCTGGATGTGCTGCTGGGCGACCCCCCGCTGTTTCCTCGACACGAGGAGGTCGAGGCCTCCTGGCGGATCCTCGACCCGGTGCTCAGGCACTGGTCCAAGCAGGGCGCTCCGGAGAGCTATCCGGCCGGTACCTGGGGGCCGAGTTCGGCCGATCGGATGCTGGAGCGCGACGGACGGGTCTGGAGACGCCCATGATCGAACTGACCGACACCACCTCGTCCCGGATCGCGGCGGCATTCGTCACCGAGCGCACCAGGGCCGGCTCGCCGGCCATGGGCATGGTGCTCACTCTGGTCGTGGTCACCGACCAGGAGCATGCGACCGAGGCGATGCGGGCCGCCCGAACCGCCGCTCGAGAGCATCCGGCCCGGGTCCTGGGGATGGTGGTCGGGTCGGGGCGCGGCCGGGCCCGGGTGAACGCCTCGGTGGATATCGGCCGTGGGCGATCCGGTGAGACGGCGTTGATCACCCTGGAGGGCGAGGTCGTCAGACATGTCGAGTCGGTGGTGCTGCCGCTGCTGCTACCCGACTCGCCGGTCGTGGTCTGGTGGGCCTCCGACGCCCCCGACTCCCCCTCGCTCGACCCGATCGGGCAGCTCGCCTCCCGGCGGATCACCGACGCGGCCTCCGCCACTCGGGCCAGGAGCACGGCGCTGGGTCGGTTCACCAAGGTCTACGCGGCCGGGGACACCGATCTGGCCTGGAGCCGGATCACCCCCTGGCGGGCGCTGCTGGCCGCGGCGCTGGACCAGCATCCGGCGAAGGTCACCTCGGCCAAGGTCGCCGGTGAGCGGATCAGCCCCTCGACCGAGTTGCTGCGCGCCTGGCTGGAGAGCCGACTACGGATCACGTGCACCCACGAGACATCCGGTGGACCGGGAATCACCGAGGTGTCGCTGGAGACCGAGGACGGACCTGTCCGGGTGCTGCGCCCCGGCGGAGTGGTGGCGACCCTCACCGTTCCGGGGACGATGGACCGTCCGGTCTCGTTGCGCCGACGCTCGCTGCCCGAGCTCCTGACCGAGGAGTTGCGGCACCTCGACGAGGACGAGGTGTACGCGGCCACGGTGCGACACCTGCGCAAGCAACGACGGTTGGGCGGATCCAGCAGGGGGCGCCGATGAGCGGCCTACTGATGCGTCAGCACGATGACGCGGCCGCGTTGGCCGGAGACGTCGCGAGCGCCTTTCTGGCCCTGCTCGAAGAGGTACAGGCGGCCGGTGGGGTACCGAGCGTGGTGCTGACCGGTGGCACCATCGCCGATCTGGTGCACCGCGAGATCGCCCGCCGGTCCGCAGACTCCACCGTGGACTGGGCCCGCGTCGAGTGGTGGTGGGGCGACGAACGCTACGTGCCACTCGACTCTGCCGACCGCAATGCGGGGCAGGCCCGGATGGCACTGCTGAACCACGTGGGCATCGATCCGGATCGGGTGCATGAGATGCCCGCCGACGATGGCACGCCCCTGGAGGTGGCCGCGGCGCGGCACGAAGCGCTGCTGCGCGCTCACCCGGGGCCGCGTTACGACCTGGTGATGCTGGGCATCGGACCCGACGGGCACGTCGCCTCGCTGTTCCCGGGTCATCCCGCGCTCTCGGTCACCGACCGGGCCGTGCTCGGCGTGCCCGACTCTCCCAAACCGCCTCCGGCACGGATCACCCTCACCCTCCCCGAACTCAACCGCGCAGGTCAGGTCTGGTTCCTGGTCTCCGGTGCCGAGAAGCAGGACGCGGTCGACCGTCTTCTGGGGCAGCCCCTTCTCTCGAGCGCCTCGAGCGCCCCGGCCGGGCTCTCGCAGGACGCCGAATCCATCTGCCG
>CAYNFY010000148.1:0-7642 GCA_964396585.1 uncultured Nocardioides sp. | reverse complement strand
TCGATCGCATCGTTTCGAGAGATCCCGGGGGCACCGACAGCGGCACCGAACTCGCTCAGTCCCAGGGCGGGGTAGCTGTGCGCAAGAACCCACAGCACCTTCCCCTGCACCTGAGGCGCATCGAAATAGTTGCTTCCCAGGAAGCTCGAGAGATTGCCTACCTGGCCATGTGTCCGGACCTTCGCACTCACAGCGTGCTCGATGCAGTAGGCCCAGTAGTCAGGACGACCCGGGTCTTGAGTATCTGCCGGGGTCTCGGCGAAGATCGGGAAGAGCCCGGTACCGCCATATCCCTCTCTTGCCGAGATCCAGACCTGGTCACCGTTCTCTACCTCGGCATGAGCCACCGCGGTGGCGAGTGGTGCCAATAGCCCGATGATGAACAGCGACACGACAGCCGTCCACCGCCGGAATGATGCTCTCTGAATTTTCCCCTTGTACTGCACGCAGCAGCCCCGACCTCTCGTCAGCCCAGGCGGTGACGTGACCGGCGTCTCGCCTTCGAGCCCGGACGTCACCACGAATCTGACCGAATGTAGTCTCCCCGCGCCGGACTTGGGACTCTCCACCTTGAGATGACCCCCGAAACGGGGTCAGGACCGATGCCGCGGCCTACCTGATGCCGAGACCCTCGCTACATCCGGTCTGCACTGGACTGATCGCAGAATTTGGGTAACTCTCATACGACCCCCACCGAGGCATCGAGCGCCCGCACGACCTAGGTGGGGCAAGGTGAGGAGCCGGTAGCGATGACCGGAACTGTGCAGCCGAACCCCCGTGGACACCTCGGCGGTGGACCATTCACTGCACGAGACCCGTCAGGCCTGCTTCTGGCTCGATGACGTATCCGAGCGGCCCCGACATCCCCGACTCACCGCCTCCCTGACGACCGATCTGTTGGTGGTCGGCGGCGGCTACTGCGGGCTGTGGACCGCCATCCGAGCCAAGCAACGGGAGCCGCGGCGTCGGGTGACCCTGATCGAACAGCACGAGGTCGGCTGGGCCGCATCCGGTCGCAACGGCGGGTTCTGTGCGGCCAGCCTCACCCATGGCGAGGAGAACGGTCGAGCCCGCTGGCCCGAGGAGTACGCCACCTTGGCACGGCTCGGGGTCGAGAATCTGGACGGGATCGAACACACCGTGGCCGAGCATGGGCTGGACTGTGACTTCGAGCGTACGGGCGAGCTCGACGTCGCCCTGGAGCCGTACCAGGTCGACGAGCTGCGCGCATCCGGAGCCGAGGTGATCGAGGGCGCGGCGCTACGTGCCATCCTCGACTCCCCCACCTACCTGGCGGCCACCTTCGATCCGGACGTCGCCCTGGTCCATCCGGCCAAGCTGGCCCTCGAGCTGGCCCGGCTCGCGGTCGGCCTCGGGGTGGAGATCTTCGAGGGCACCGGCGCCCTGGAGATCCAGCACGACGATCGGCTCGGACCGGTCCGAGTGAGCACTCCATCGGCCGTCATCCGCGCCGATCGGGTGGCGCTGGCCACCAACGTCTTCCCCAGCCTCGTCAAGCGCTACCGGATGCATACCGTTCCGGTCTACGACTATGCCCTGATGACCGAGCCGCTCAGCACCGAGCAGATCGCCTCGATCGGCTGGCAGGGCCGCCAGGGCGTGGGCGATCTGGCCAATCGATTTCACTACTACCGACTCAGCGCGGACAACCGGATCCTGTGGGGCGGCTACGACGCGGTCTATCACTACGGGCGCCGGGTCCGGCCTCGATACGAGCATCGTCCCACCACATACCGCATGCTGGCCCAGCACTTCTTCGTCACCTTTCCGCAACTCGCGGGACTCAGATTCAGTCATTCCTGGGCCGGAGCGATCGATACCTCGACCCGGTTCTGCGTCTTCTTCGGGCGGGCGCACGGCGACCGTGTCGCACTCGCCGCCGGATTCACCGGTCTCGGAGTGGGGGCCGCCCGTTTCGCCGCCGACGTGATGCTGGACCAGCTCGGGGGCCTGGATACCGAGCGGACCCGGTTACAGATGGTGCGCCGCCCACCGCTTCCCTTCCCACCCGAACCGATCGCCTCGGCGGGCATCCAACTCACCCGATGGTCGATGGACCGAGCGGACTCGCACGAGGGGCGGCGCAACCTGTGGCTGCGTTCTCTGGACGCCCTCGGTCTGGGGTTCGATTCATAACACGGAACGTCAGAATGGAGAAAAATATACGAGATCGGGTGAAAAATCTACCTAACTGACGAGTAAGGGCCCGGACGGACCGTCTTTCGAACCTTCCTCTTCCCTTCGCGGGACACGGCGCGCACACTGTGCCACATGCGCGCCCCCGCGATGATTCTTGGGCCCTCGTCCGACCGCGCGAAGAGAAAGGTGTGGTTATCTAGTGCCGTACTACTGTGTGTCCTCGTATTCCTGGTCATGCCCGGCAGCGCCCCCGCGCACGCCCGGAGCAAAACCCAGTTGAAGTTGGCTACCCCGATCAAGGTCGCGCCAGGGACCCCGAAGGTGCAACTACGCGCCACACTGACCGGGCGAGTAGCCGGGCGGGTCCGGGTGCAGCATCACACGGGCAAGGGCTGGCGTACCGTGCGCCGGGTCGCAGCTCGTCCTCACCTTCGGGTGGTCGTCAAACTCCCCACGCTGCCCGCCCGGTTTCGGCTGGTCGCCGGCTCCGGTGCTCGCAAGACTCGCTCACGCACCGTGAAGGTACGCACCGTCTCCTGGTCGACGCCGCGCGCCGCGGACCCAGAGAGCATCACGCGAGCCCGAATCCTCAGTGACACCAATACGTTCCGTGCCGTGAACGGCCAGAAGCCACTGCGCCCGATGCCCCAGTTGGATCGGGTGGCCACCCAGTGGTCGCAACGGATGGCGAGCACCGACACCATGTCCCACAACCCGCACTATTCCGCCCAATACCCTGGCCGGTGGCGAGCCGCGGCCGAGAATGTGGCCTTCGGCTACCGGCCGAACCGCGTCGTCAAGGCCTGGTCTCGTAGTCCCGGTCATCGCCAGAACCTGCTCGGCGGCTACACCCACCTGGGCATCGGCTACGCCGCCGACGCGAACGGGACCGCTTACTACACCCAGAACTTTGCCCGATACTGAGCGTCAACCGACCGACGAATGTGAACTCGTGGCTAGAACACGTTTCATTATGGTCCGGAAGTGACTAGGGTCTCATCAGTTTGTAGATACACCGATAACTGGAGGCGTCGACGTGAAGACCAAGGGTGCACTGCTCCGCGAGCTCAACTCGCCGTGGAAGATCGAGGAGATCGAGATCGGCGATCCGGCTCCGGGCGAGATCAAGATCCGGATGGAAGCCGCTGGCATGTGCCACTCCGACCATCACCTGATGACCGGTGGTATCCCGATGGGTGGCTTCCCGATCCTGGGCGGCCATGAGGGAGCCGGAGTCATCGAAGAGCTCGGCGAGGGAGTGACCGACTTCGAGATCGGCGACCATGTGGTCCTGTCCTTCATCCCCTCGTGTGGCAAGTGCCCCTCGTGTCGTAAGGGCTTGGCCAACCTGTGCGACCTGGGCATGTACCTGCTCCAGGGCGAGGCGATCTCCGACAACACGTTCCGGATCAAGTCCGCAGACGGTGAGAACGTCTACCCGATGACCCTGCTGGGCACCTTCAGCCCCTACATGGTGGTCAACGAGGCCTCCGTGGTGAAGATCGACAAGGAGATCCCGTTCGAGGTCGCCGCGCTGTGTGGCTGCGGCATCCCGACCGGCTACGGCTCCGCGGTCAACAGCGCCGACGTGCACTCGGGCGAGGACGTGGTGATCGTCGGCGTCGGCGGCGTCGGGACCGCGGCTCTCCAGGGTGCCCGCAACCAGGGCGCCCGCAACCTGATCGCCATCGACCCGGTGGAGTTCAAGCGCGAGATGGCGCTCAAGAACGGCGCCACGCACGCCTTCGCCAGCGTCGAGGAGGCCGCCCCGGTCCTCGGCATGCTGACCAACGGCATGATGGCCGACAAGGTGATCATCACCGTCGGCGAGGTGGACGGCGCCGACATCGACAAGTGGATGAACATCACTGCCAAGGCCGGTACCTGCGTGCTGACCGCCATGGGCAACATGATGGACATGGACGTCACCTTGAACCTGGCGATCCTGACCCTGCAGCAGAAGCGGCTCCAGGGCACCATCTTCGGTGGCTCCAACCCGCACCTGGACATCCCGAACCTGCTGAGCATGTACAAGATCGGCAAGCTCAACATCGACGACATGATCACCCGGACCTACCGGCTGGACCAGATCAACGAGGGCTACGCGGACATGCTCGAGGGTCGCAACATCCGCGGCGTCATCCGCTACACCGACGCGGACCGCTGACCCGCCGCTTCCAACGCTGAGAGGGCACTTCTGCTGGACTTTTTGTCCAGCAAAAGTGCCCTCTCAGCGTTTCCAGGGGATGCTCAGGGTCGACAGACCCGGCACTCGGTCAGCGATCCGGTCCGGTCACCTACCGGATGCAGGTCCCGCCGGTGCAGGATCAGGGCGCAGTCACGGCGGTGGATGGTGGTGCCCTCCCCCGCGGTGACAGGCACCTCGGCCGCCTCGGTCAGACCTGCCCCCACCTCGGCCACCGCGGCGCTGCGCGAGGTCACATCGGCCAGCACCAACAGGGTGTCGGCCAGCCGCTTGGAGGCCTCCTTCTGGTCCGAGGCGATCCGGGCCAGCCAGGCGCCGAAGTACAAGAACCCGCCACAGAACGTCAGTCCCAGACCGAGCAGGCCACCGGAGACGAGATAGGAGAGCTGGTCGTACTGGTACGGCGTATTGGCCGCCCCGTACCACCCGAGCACGATCACCACCAGACCGAGCGGCAACATGATGGCGCCCGCCCAGAACAGCACCGTCTGTAGCAAACGGCCGTAGTCATCCCGCAACGGCGCCACACCCGCCGGGCCACGGCTGGTGGCTCGGGGCAGACCCTGAGGGATCGGAGCGTGCGACGCCGGGGAGGTCATCGTCATGAGAATCACATCTTTCGCAGGTCAGGTAGGCCGCTGTCGAGGCCATGGGTACACGAGGCGCCGCTACCGAGCGCCAGGATCCCGGCCCGGCGCAGCCAGAAACCGGCGGCACCGGCCAGCCCCAGGGAGAGGAGGGTCAGGAGCCCGGGTAGTGAGGTCAGGGGCGGCAGTCCGGCCCCCATCGGGGCCGCGTCAAGCACCGGGGCCTCGGCAGACCTCTGGGCCGGTCCCGTCACGCTGTCCACCGGAGCACCGGGGGCGGCCAGATCGGGCGCGCCGCCACTGCCCATGCCGGCACCGGTGTCGTTACCGTCCAGGGGTCCACCTACCTCGGGCAGGGCGGGAGTCGGCTCCGGCTGCGGACCGGGTGCCGCTACGGGCGTCGTGGAATCGGTGCCGGGACCGACCGTCGGAGGAGCCATCGCGGTCACCGTCTCGGTGGCGGTCCCCGCATTGCCCAGAGTGACCACCATCCTGGGCGAGAGTCCCGCCACCAGCGAGACCACCGTCTTGAGCTCCTTGGCCTGCTCGGGCACCAGGTCGATCAGCTGCTGGAGCGGCAGCACCTTGAGCGCCTTGCCCAGGATGCTCGCATCCAGCTGGATCTTCAGGCCCTCGGCCAGGCCCTCGGCGCGCAGGCCCGCGTCGGCATTGCTCACCTTCGGCTGGGTGATCGTGATGCCGAGCATCTGTAACGCCGCGGTCGGGTCGTCCGGTAGCCCCGGGATCACCTGTCCGGCCACCTCGAACCCGCGATCCGTCCAGGCGAACCGGGTCCCGGCGACCACGATCCCGCCGACCGTGGTCTCCCCCGCACTGGTGGCCTTCACCCCATTGCTCGTCGAGGTGTGCTTGGCCGTGACCCCTTCGAGTCGGACCAGGCCACCGATCAGTCGCACGTCACCCAGTGCCGATTGGGTGACGGTGCGGACCCGGTCCTTCTCGACGTAGGTGTGGCTGGTCGAGGAGTAACCGGAGAAGTCGATGATGCCTGCCAACTGCGGCGGCAGCCCCGGGGTGGCCACGCTCTTGGTGCCACCGGCGGTGAGCTGATCACCGATCGTGGCGAGCTCGGAGACCCCCGGCAGCTTGGTCAGGTCGACGATCTGGCCCAGTACCGGCAGGGCCGGCAGCCCGGGAATACCGAGCAGCCCGCCATCGGAGGTGCCGGAGGGAGTACCGATCGGCCTGTCCCGGTCGGGCAGCGCCGCGATATCGGCATCCGGTGAGAAGCCCACCTCGGCCCAGGTCTGGGTCTCGTCCGCGCCGGTGCGCATCACCATGCCTGGCATCGGCTCGTCGGATGCGCTCGCCTCCCCCGACGGGTAGTCGGAGTTCACCTGCACCGGGTAGCCGTTCTCCCCCAGCTGGGCCGGCAGGCCCATCTGTTCCACGATCGTCTTCAGTCCCTCTCCGATCGGGTCTCCGGGCCACATCCAACTTCCCCGGCCCTTACCCGAGCCGCTGTCGGCCTTGACCACGGTGTAGCCCAGTTCGATCTCGAGCTGGGGGTCGGCCGGGATCGGGATGCTGGGCTCGAAGATCTCGATCTTGACCGGTGCGGCCCAGCCGGACGCGACGTACCCGCTGAACCTCGAGGCCCCCTCCGCCTGGGCCGGCGCGGCCCCCAGGCCGATACCGGCGAACGAGGCGACCAACGCCGTGGCGACCAGGGACCCGGACCGGCGGCGCGAGACGGTCACCGTCCTCTGATGTGCGTCTCTGTCGTTCATGCCGCTCCTCCCAGGATGACGTCGTCCATGGTCTCCAGAATCTCTACTGGTTCGCCGCTGGTGACGATCCGGCCACCGCTCATCACCGCGGCGTAATCGCTGATCCGCAGGGCGGTCCGAGCAAACTGTTCGATGCACAGGATCGAGACCCCGGTGGTAGCGATCTCCGCCACGGTGTCGTACAGCTCCTCGACGATCAGCGGGGCCAGCCCCATCGAGAGTTCGTCGAGCAACAACAGCGCCGGATCGCTGGCCAGAGCCCGCGACATCGCGAGCATCTGCTGCTCACCGCCGGAGAGGGTGCCGGCCAGCTGGTAGCGCCGGGCCAGCAACTTGGGGAAGTAGGTGAAGGCCGTCTCCAAGACCAGCTCGGTGGAGACTCCGGCATAGGACATCAGGCGCAGGTTCTCCTGCACCGTCAGATTCGGGAATACCGAGCGGCCTTCGGGGATGGTGCACAGGCCGACCCGGGCCAGTGCCTCAGGCGACTGTCCCGACACATGGACTCCGGCCAGGTGAATGTCTCCGCTGGCGGCCTGCTTCTGTCCGCTGATCACCTTCAGCAGGGTCGATTTGCCGGCCCCGTTGGGACCCAGCAGGGCCATCACAACACCCCGTGGCACCGACAGATCGATGCCACGCAGCACCTCGATCCGACCATAGGCGGCGTGTAGGTCGACGATGTCGAGGATCGGTACGCTCATCATTCGTCTCCGCTCTGAGTGAGGTCCCGGAACGCGGTGACATCCTCGGTCAGGGTCAACGCGGGCAGTACGACGTCGGTGATGTCCAGATCATCGATATCTTCGGAATAGCCGAGGTAGGCCCGCTGCACCTTCGGGTCCTGACGGCTCTCGAGCGGGGATCCGGTAGCGATCACCGACCCGGTGTCGAGGACGTTGGTCTGGTCGCAGACCCCCATCACGAGGTCCGTGTCG
>CAYNFY010000147.1:0-7723 GCA_964396585.1 uncultured Nocardioides sp. | reverse complement strand
GAGGACACCATCTCGGTGACCGGCAACGTGCTGCGTGACTACAACACCGACCTGTTCCCGATCCTGGAGCTGGGCACCAGTGCCAAGATGCTCTCGGTGGTTCCGCTGATGAACGGTGGTGGCCTCTTCGAGACCGGTGCCGGTGGCTCGGCGCCCAAGCACGTGCAGCAGCTGGTGGCCGAGGACTACCTACGCTGGGACAGCCTGGGTGAGTTCTTCGCCCTGGTGCCCAGTCTGGAGCTGTACGCCGAGCAGGCCGGTAAGCCGGCCGCCAAGGTGCTCGCCTCGGCCCTCGACCGGGCAACCGAGACGTTCCTCAACGAGGACCGCTCCCCGGGGCGCAAGTTGGGCACCATCGACAACCGTGGCTCGCACTTCTACCTGGCCATGTACTGGGCCCAGGAGTTGGCCAAGCAGACCGAGGACGCGGAGCTTGCCGCGACCTTCGCCCCGCTGGCCGAGAAGCTGGCCGCCGAGGAGTCCACGATCGTCGCCGAACTGCTTGCGGTGCAGGGCAAGCCGGCTGACATTGGCGGCTACTACCGTCCCGACGTGGAGAAGACCACCAAGGTGATGCGTCCCAGCACCACGTTCAACGCCGCGCTTGAGGCCTTCTGAACCAGTGCTGAGCCCGGTCTCGCGCTGAGCGGACCGGACACAATGCGCGCACGACGCCCCGCCCTGAGGCGGGGCGTCGTGCGCCATTCGGGATCACACAGGCGGTGCGTCAGACGGTGGATCAGACGCCCTCCCGAGCGAGCAGCGCACCTGTGGAAGGATGGCCGCCGTCGAAGGGACCAGTGCAAGGGAAGGAAAGCATGGCACCGAAGGCCGACTCGTTGTTGCTGCCGGAGGGAACGAATCTGATCCATCTGGGGCCGACGAAGACCGGATCGACGCACCTGCAGCACGCGTTGTTCGCCCGTCAAGCAGAGCTGCTCCAGCGCGGTATCTGCTACCCCGGAACACGGGCGAAACAGCAGTATCCGATCGCTCATGCGATGGGCTGGGGGACCACCCGTCACGATCAGCAGGCGGTCGCGGTGGAGAGCGAGATCGTCGCTCGGCAGCTCGCCGAGGCCGCCGGCCAGCAGGTGTGCCTCAGTTATGAACGGCTCGCCCGGGCCCAGGACGCGGAGATCCCCCGGCTCGTGGAGAGATTCGGCGGGGACCGGCCACATGTCGTGGCGGTGGCGCGCCGCTATGACCGCTACCTGCCCTCGGAATGGCAACAGAACGTCAAGCAGATGGAGACCCGGAGCTACCAGGAGTGGCTCGAATTGATCCTGGGCCCGCCGCAGCCGACTGACTACGACTGGAACTTCGTCTGGCGCGCCCATGACACCGGACTGCTGGCCGCCCGGTGGGGTGAGCAGGTCGGGCTCGAGAACATGACGGTCGTGGTCGGTAGCGAGACCGATCATGGTTCTCTGATGCACGTCTTCGAGGGGCTGCTCGGGCTGCCGGAGGGCTTCATCTCCGAGGCCCGGGTCAAGCGCTCCAACCAGTCGCACTCCTATGACCAGATCGAGCTCTTCCGCCGACTCAACCGGGCCTTCGGGCCGGATCTCCCGCCGCGAGTGCACCTGCGCCTGGTTCGATATATCAGTCATCGGTTCGGCGAGATCCAGGCCCGAGAGCACGCCTCAAAGATCCCGGCGCTCCCGGAGTGGGCCCGTGGCCCGGTGGTCGAGCGCAGTGAGCGTCGGATCGAGCAACTGCGCACTCTGGAGCAGCAGGGTCTGCGGATCGTCGGTGACCTGGACGATCTTCGGGTACCTGAGGGAGCCTTCGCCGGTCACGAGGTGGCCGAACTGGGAGGCTTCGCGAGTGAGGACGTCGACGATCTGCTGAGCGCCCTCGCGAAGCGGATCCGGCGCGACGTCCGGCGGGTCGACAACAGCGCGCAAAAGCAGGCCCGACTGGAGAAACAGCTCAAGAAACTGCGTCAGCAGAAGAAGCAGCTGAAGGCCGAGATCGCGCGACTCGAGTCCTCCGGTCGACCCTTGCACCGCAAGGTCCTCGACCGACTCCGGGGCTGAGACTCCAGGGCTAGGGAACGCTGCGCTGAGCACCGGTCTCGAAGTGCTG
Source organism: uncultured Nocardioides sp. (assembly GCA_964396585.1). Classification (GTDB taxonomy): domain Bacteria; phylum Actinomycetota; class Actinomycetes; order Propionibacteriales; family Nocardioidaceae; genus Nocardioides. Next base: position 5,632 of record CAYNFY010000147.1, on the reverse strand, counting down.
GTGAGCAGGTGCCGACGGATACTTCCGAGGCGAAAATAGGTCGATCGTTGTGGGTGTGGACCCGTAACGTCTGATAGCGATGAACGATCCGATCCCGCCGCCCGATGGTGCCCGGGCGCCGTTGGACGATCCCTCCCGCCGGGTCGACTGGCGACGCTTGCGTTCACCGGTGGCTGTGGCCGCCCTGTCCTGCCTCGCGCTGGCCGCCATCGCGGCCAGCCTCGGCACCGTCGTCGCCGGACACCTGGCCGCGAACCCGTCCGGAGTCCTGGTCGGGTTGATGGCGCTGTGCATGGCGGGCTCGGCATTGCTGATCACGGGTGCCCAGGTGGGATGGGTGGCCAATTCCGATCGGGCCGAGGGCCGACTGCGTGACGACCTGCTCGACGCGGCACTGGCCCAACCCCTGGACGTGCTCTCCGAGCAGGCGGTGGGGGAGATCCTGGACCGGGTCGATGACGACACTCATGAGGTCGGCAATCTGGTCCGCTGGCAGGTGTGGCAGCTGGCTCGCACCGTGTTCGGGGTGGTTCCGATGTGGCTGGTGGCCGGGTTCACCTGGTGGCCGTCCTTCGTGCTCTTCCCGGCGATCGGAATCACGGTCTGGGTCTTGGTCCGTCGTCCGCTGGCCGAGATCGCCCAGCGCAAGGTGGTCGAGGAGATGGCCTGGACCGACCATGCGGCCGCGCTGGAGGAGGGAATCGCCGGTCGGGATGATCTACGGACCAGCCTGGGCCAGGCACATGTGGTCGCACGGGTGGCCCGTCTGTCTGCGGAGGTACACGAGCGGTTCCGCCAGGTGGTCCGTCTGGAGAGCCGGGTGGTGCGCCGTTCGGGGTTGATGCTGCATCTGCTGCTGGCCGGAGTGGCCCTGGCCGGGGTGGCCCTGGTGCGGGGCGAGAGCCTGGGTGTCGCCGCACTGGTGACCCTGTTCCTGGTCACCACCACCTTCGTCGGCGAGCTCAACCACCTGGCCAACCAGTTGCCGGACCTGCAGGCCGGACTCGGCGCGGTGCTCCGTCTGCGACAGATGACCGCGCTGGTCCCCGAGCCGGTCGGTGGGGCACCGTTCCCGGCCGGACCGACGCCGAGTGTGGCGTTCGTCGGCCTGACCTTCGCCTACCCGGGACAGGAGGGCTCCTTCGCGCTGCGGCAGGTAGACGTGATGGTGCCCGGTGGTGAGACCCTGGCCCTGGTCGGCCGCTCCGGCTCGGGCAAGTCCACCTTGGCCGCATTCCTCTCCCGGGCCGTAGACCCTCCCCGGGGCACCGTGTTCATCGACGGAACCGACGTCCTCGACCTGGATCTGGACCGGTTGCGGGCAGCGGTCGGGGTGGTCACCCAGCGCACCGAGATCCTGTCGGGAACCTTGGCCGACAACATTGCGATCTTCGCTCCGGGGACTCGTCGGGCGGTCGAGGCCGCCGTAGCCGACCTGGGGCTGGCCGACTGGGTCTCGGGCCTCCCCGAGGGGCTCGACACCCAGTTGGGTGCCGGGGGACTCAAGCTCTCCGCGGGTGAGGAGCAGCTGGTGGCGTTCGCCCGGTTGCTGGTGCGTGACGTCAAGGTGGTGGTGCTGGACGAGGCCACGGCTCGGATGGACCCGCTGACCGAGCGACGGATCGTGGCCGCCTCCGAACGGCTGCTCGCGGGACGCACCGGGATCTTGGTGGCGCACCGGCTGGACACCATCCAGCGCGCCCGATGGGTGGCGGTGCTGGGTCAGGGGCGGGTGCTCCAGCAGGGGGAGCGAGCGCGACTGCTGGCCCGGCCCGGTCCGTTCGCCGACCTGGTGGCCGACGCCCGGGTCAGCGAGCAGCGCCCGTCCGGGCGCGAGGTGGTCGATGCCGCGAGTCTTCAGGTCGGCACCCGACGACGGATCGGGCCACCGCCCGGACTCGCGGCGGTCGGCTCGGGACCCTCGCTGACCCGAGGCATCTGGCACGCCCTCCGGGTGCGTCCCGGGTGGGGCCTGCTCGGTGCGGGCGGCTTCGCCGCGTTCTCGATGTTCGGTGCGCTGGGCGCGGTCACCGGACTGGTCTGGGGCGACATCATTGAGGAGCTTCAAGAGGGTCACGCCCCCGGCCTGCGGGTGCTTGCCCTGGTGGCCTCACTGCTGGTGGCCCCGCTGTTCCTGGCCGATGCGGTGTGGCGCTATCCGCGCTGGTGGGTCGAGATCCTGTTACGCGTCCGGATGTCGGTGCTCGCCGGCCAGACCGCTCAGCGTCGGCTGCCGCACTCGCCTCCCGGCGAGGTGGTGGCCCGGGCGATGGACGCGGATCGTTACGTGCGGTATGCCGACCGCTGGGTCGACTTCGTCACCGGACTGTTGATCGCCCTGCTCACCGCGTCCCTGGCGGGAACCTGGGTGGCCGGGGCGGTGTTGTTGTGCGTCCTACTCGTCTCGGCATCGGTGTCGGCGCTGGGCCGCCCGGTGGCGGGTCGCTCGGCGGCGGCCGCCTCGGCGTCTCGAGCTCGGTTCGGGCGGGCCTTGGTCTCGGTACTGGAATCGGCTCGTACCGTGAAGCTTGCCGCCGCCACCGGTGCCGCGCGTGCGCATCTGCGCCGGGTGGACGGCGGGCGGGTCCAGGCCGCGATCCGCGAACACCGGGTGCAGGCCGTGCTCAACGGCGTGCCCCGGGTGATGGTGCAACTGGGGGTGGTGGCGGCCTGGGCGCTGTACGACGGGGGCGTCTGGAACCTGGCGATCACGCTGTTGGTCTCCAATGCGGTGACCGGGTTCGACTGGTTCGGTCAGGTCGCCGGCATGGTGGTCTCCGAGGCACCGGGAACCCGGGCCTGGCAGCAGGAGACGGCACGATTCGCCGGGGGAGTCGACCTGCTGGATGAGGTGCCCGGAGTCGGTCTGTTGACCGGTATCGCTCCCGAACCGGCTCCGGTGCCTCGCGGACGGCTGGAACGGCTCACCCTGCGCGGCTTCGACGCGGTACACGACGACGGCACCATCGGGGTGCGTGGGGTCGATCTGAATGTCGACCGGGGGGAGTTGGTGCTGCTGTTGGGGCAGGTGGGATCCGGAAAATCGAGTCTGCTTGCGGCATTGGCCGGGTTGATCGCGCACCGCGGGTTGATCGCGTGGAACGGTGAGCCGGTGACCGACCCCGAACTGTTCCTACGACCGGGTCAGGTGGCCCACGTGGCTCAGGTACCTCGGGTCCTGTCCGGCAGCTTCGCAGAGAACGTTCAGTTGGGCCATGAGCGGCGCTTCGATGAGCCGGTGGCCACGGCCCGACTGCAACCGGATGTGATGAGTGCCGGGGGAGCGCACGCCATGGTCGGTCACCGCGGTGTCCGGCTCTCTGGTGGGCAGGTACAACGCCTGGCGTTGGCCCGAGCCCTGGCCACGGATGCCGAGCTCTTGGTGGCAGACGACGTCTCCAGCGCGCTGGATGCCACTACCGAACTGGAGTTGTGGGCCGGTTTGCGCGAGCGCGGCAGCACGGTGATCGGTGCGACCACCAAACGGGCGGCGCTGGCTCGTGCCGATCGAGTGGTGGTGCTGGTCGAGGGCCAGGTCGCGGCAGTCGGGCCCTGGTCCGAACTCGCCACCGACTGGGGTCACCTAGCCGGTTGACGCTGAGGAGGCACTACTTGTTAACCCGGGGGTAATTTGCCGTGCCGCTTCGCCGCTGAGGGGGCGCTAGATGTTGACGACGGGGTAACAAATTGTGCCGTGTCAGCGGGGATGCGTAGCGTTGTTCCCCTCATGAGTAGCCCAACAGAACCGATGCCCATGATCGCGGCCCGGCCGACGCCCCTGTGGGTGGCCCTGGTGGCCTTGGCGATGGGTGGCTTCGCGATCGGGACCACCGAGTTCGTCTCGATGGGGCTGCTGCCTCAGCTGGCCCGGGGGACCGGTGTCGACGAACCCACGGCAGGGCACGCCATCTCGATGTATGCCCTGGGAGTGGTGGTGGGGGCCCCGCTGGTCGCGTTCCTCGGCTCCCGGTGGCCGCGCCGTGCCACCTTGCTGGGACTGATGGTGGTCTTCGTGCTGGGTAATGCCGCTACCGCACTGGTGAGCTCCTACTCCGGACTGCTGGCGGCCAGATTCTTCGCCGGGTTGCCGCACGGCGCCTACTTCGGGGTCGCCTCCTTGGTCGCTGCCGGGCTCGCCCCGGTCGGCCGGGCAGGTCGGGCCGTGGCCGCGATCATGCTCGGACTGAGCGTGGCGAACGTGCTCGGAGTGCCGCTGGCGACCTGGCTGGGTCAGAACCTGGGTTGGCGTTCGGCGTACTGGTTGGTGGCGGTGCTGGGGGTGCTCACGATCATGCTGGTGGCTCTGGTGGTGCCCCGCATCCCGGGTAACCCCCACCCGACCTGGCGGACCGAACTGGGCGCATTGCGTCGCCCTCAGGTCCTGCTCGGCCTGTTGGCCGGAGCGATCGGATTCGGTGGGATCTTCGCCATCTACACCTATGTCGTGCCGTTGATCACCGAGGTCGGGGGACTGCCCGAGTCGGCGGCGCCGGTCTTTCTCACGGTCCTGGGCCTCGGCATGGTCTTCGGCACCTGGCTGGGTGGCCGCCTGGCCGACTGGTCGGTCTTCGCCAGCCTGGTGCTGGCCACCGGTGGTCAGGCGGTCCTGCTGCTGGCGTACTGGGTGATGGCCCCGAGGGGGTGGTGGCTGCTTCCGGTGCTCTTCGGTGTGAGCACGGTGAGCTCGGTGTTGGTGGTCAATCTGCAACTGCGGTTGATGAGCGTGGCCGGTGACGCCGAGACCATGGGAGCGGCCATGAACCATGCCTCCCTTAACGCGGCCAACGCGCTGGGCGCGTGGCTAGGTGGCCTGGTGATCGCGGCCGGATGGGGATATCGAGCGCCGGCCCTCGTAGGAGCCGGGCTGTCGGTCCTCGGGCTGCTGGTGGTGGTGTCCTCCGGGCTCCTGGAGCGCAGACGTCCGATCGCCGGCTGAGACGGGTCCGAAGAGCGGTCCGCCTCAACCAACGATCGGATCAGGCGTAGAACATGCCCATCTTCTGGCGCACCTCGCGCAGCGTCGCGTCGGCGATCTCGTTGGCCCGCGCGTTGCCGTCCGCCAGGACGCGGTTCACATGGCTCAGATCCTGCTCCAGCTCGGCCCGGCGGGCCCGGAGCGGGGCCAGCTCGGTGTTGAGTGCCTCGGTCACCCGTTTCTTGAGGGCGCCGCCGCCCCCGTCGCCTATCTCTTCGGCCACCTGTTGTGGGGTGAGGCCCTCGCACATCGAGATCAGCTGCAGCAGGTTCGCGACCTCGGGTCGCTGCTCGGGGTCGTAGGTGATATTCCGATCGGAGTCGGTCTTGGCACCCTTGATCTTCTTGGCGGTCTCGTCGGCACTCATCCGCAGCTCGACGACGTTGCCCTTGGACTTGCTCATCTTGGTGCCGTCGGTGCCCAGGATCATCGGCACCTCGGCCAGCAGGGCGTCCGGCTCGGGGAAGGTCTGGCCGTACTTCTCGTTGAAGCGGCGGGCCACCACCCGGGTCTGTTCGATGTGCGGCAGCTGATCCTTGCCGACCGGCACCACATTGCCCTTGCAGAACAGGATGTCGGCCGCCTGATGCACCGGGTAGGTGAGCATCAGGCCGCTGATCGCCTTGATCCCGGCGCTGGCGGCCTCGTCCTTGACGG
>CAYNFY010000146.1:0-7926 GCA_964396585.1 uncultured Nocardioides sp. | reverse complement strand
ATCGGCACCGCGCTGGCCTACGGCGCCCTACCCACCCTCATCATGCGCGCCGTACCGGTCACCGAAACCGCCTCCGCCAACGGACTGAACGTGCTGTTGCGCTCCGTCGGGACCTCGTCCGCGAGCGCGGCGACCGCAGCGATCACCGCCGCCTCCGCGATCACCATCGCCGACCAGCTGGTGCCGACCAGGGACGCCCTGACACTGACCTTGATCCTGGCGACCGCGGCGTCCCTGTGCGCCACCGTGATCGGGGTGCCGACCCTCCGGATGCGGCAGTACTCCGAGGAATGGGACCGCTCCGGCGTCGAGCGCACCGGTCGGGACTCGCAGGTGGTGCGCGGGCACGTGCTCACTCCCAACGGCCACCCGGTCCGCAACGCCGTGGTGACGGTGCTGACCGTCGACGGAGAGGCCATCGACTGGGGTCAGGCCGACTCCGAGGGCCGATTCACCGCGGCGATCCCGCAGCGCGGCAGTTATCTGGTGATCACGGCGGCCGAAGGCTGGCAGCCCCGCTCCCGGATCATGGAACTCGACGACACCCAGCCCCTGCCACCGATCATCCTGCGCGAGCGTTACACCCTGCGCGGTGTCATCACCAACGCCGAGGACCAACCCGAGGTCGACGCCCTGGTGGTGCTCACCAAGAACTCCGGTGAGGTGCTGGCCTCGATGCGCACCGATCATGAGGGCTGCTACACCATCCCGCGCCCACCGAACGGCCGCTACGTGCTGAGCGTGTCGGCCCGGGACGGCTCGATGGGTGCTCGCCCGGCGACCGTCTGGGAGGCCGCGCGCAGCGTGGACCTCAAGCTCGGCACCCCGCTCAGTCCGCTGAGGCCCAGCTCACCAAACCAAGGAGCAAGGGTCGAACGCTGAGCCTAATGGCAAGTATCGAAATTTCTGGATCGGTTGGCGTCGCGCGCGCATCGCACGGCGGCACTGCGAACGACTTACCAGGTGTAATACAAGCATCACCAACACAGCAAGGTCTGTGCCATGGAGGAATCCACCCGTCCAGGAATTTTTGGAACGCGCCACTGGGTTCAGGCCTAAGCCCGACGCGGACTTCATGATCTACAGCGCACAACTCGATGACCTCAACTCACGGAAAGCCGGAACCTCCAAGTCACTCGATCAGAGGGGTCCGTCCGGGATGCGATTCTCATCGGGTCGAGCTTGAGTGATGCCAGCCTTCTCCCAGTCCAAAGGAGACTGTCCTTGGCTCTTCCGAACCTCATTGATGAACTGGCGTCTTTTTTCCCAATATCTGTTCATCCAGGAATGAAAATGTTCGTACTCTAGGTCCCGACCGATAGGAACTAACTCCCGCCGCATGTGAACCCACATCGCTGCAGCTGACTGTGCCAGCTCATTCGTTGCTGAAAGGCGCAAGTCTTCCAAAGCCATCTGAGCCTTTGAGGATGGGATCCTCCGTAGGTCCCTTGCTACGTCAGTCTGGCTCTTTCCGCTGGAGACTTGGTGACGGTGGGCATCGGCGATCTGCTCGTACATCTCGTGTACCGCACCAAGCCATACCAGAGCAGTCTGCCGCCGGAGTTCTCGCAACTGATCAGCCGACGCCTTCCGGTGTGCCCAACGTTGCGTATAATGGCCACCGAAAACGCCGATTCCAGATCCCAAAAACGCCGCCAAAGCGGTGAAGACAGCACTCATTCGGGAAGTCTGACATGAAATCCGTTTCGGAGGTCAGGCGACCTTGCTCCCGTATCGCTGCCGGGCAGCCTCACCGGTGGTCCCTACGAAGGCTCCAATGACAGCCCAAGAGAATCCCCGCTCACGCGCGACCCGTACCGCCTCAATGAAGTGCCGCTCAGCTTCCGAACGCTCAGCCACGGCGGCTCGCAACGCTGTAATGGCTTCCGGGTCCAGTTCGTCGTCAGGGTTCGGCTCATAGGACTCGAACCGTTGAGCCAACTCATCGGCGTGTTGCAGGATCTCCTCGACAGTGCGCGGCATACTCATCACCTCAGGAACTTCTCGCGGGCCAGCATCGCGTGAACGATCACGTGATCTGTATCCTCATTGACGTATCCTTCTTCCAGAAGGATCGCGGCCTCGTTCGCACCGACGATCATGGTGAACCCGTCTCCCAGGTCCCATCCTCGGATAGGATTACAATACGCATGCAGAATTTCCATCGCGCCCAACCCGTGCTTCAGTGCGGACTGCGCGACGATCGGATCTCCCATCACCATCCCAAGGTAGCTTGTGATGGGTTCGGGATCAACGGCAGCGCAATGAGACGAGAAGTTCTCCCTGGACCGGCGCGATCACCCCGCCACCTCCCGCAGCTTCGCCTGCTGCACCTCGACGGCGGCCAGCCACAGCGGCGCGTCGAGTCGACGACAGCGGTCCTCAGCGGTGCGTAGGTGCTTGGCGGCCCCCTCCAGGTCCCCGGCGACACGGGCCGCCATGGCGAGATAGAGATCGACCGGGCCGGCGTCGATGGTGCCGTTATGGGCCATCAGGCCGGCATAGGGCTCGAGCGCCGCGTACAGCTGCCGGGCCAGGTCGGGGCGCGCAACCACGTCGCAGATGCCGCTGAGATAGGCCATCGCGTGCAGCCACAACAGGTCACGAGGCAACTGATCGAAATCAGTAGCAGCGAAGTCCGCCAGGATCTGCTCCGCCTCATCCCCCCGGCCGCCACAGGCCAACGCGAACCCGTAGGCGGCACGCCAGGCCGGGATTCCCTCGGCGTGAGCGGACACCTGACTCTCGATGCCATCGATCAACTCGGCCAGCCTGCCCCCGAGATGTCGCAGCGCATAGATCTGGCCGACGAACCAGGTCTCCGCATCGGGTTCCTCGGCGGCGGCCCCCAGCTCGTAGGCCTCCACAACCAGCCGTTCGGCCATCTCCAGATCGCCCCAGGTACCCATCCGCATCGCCTGCCAGCCACGCACCAGCCAGAGCCGGGCCGGCTGGTCGAGGGTGTCGGCGAGCTCAGCGGCCTCGTCCAGTGCCCGGTCGGCGGCCCGGAAGTCACCCAGCTGCATCGACACCTGGGCCATCGCTATCGAGGCGTTCAGTTGCCAGCCGGGATTTCGGTGCTCGTCCGCAAGCGTTCGCAACCGCTCGGCGAGCCCGCGAACCACCAGAGGGTCGCCGAATGCGGCGTACAGGATCGCATAGCTGTGCGCCAGGGCCAACGCGAACAGATCGGGGTCTCCCGACGCCTCGGCCTGATGCAGGGCATCGTCGCTGCGGCTCAGCGCCTGAGCCCGTCGGGTCGGGTCCCGGACGTTCTCCAGGGCCCAGGCCAGCAACAGCTGGACGTGAACCCGGTGATCCGACTCGACACTCGCTCCGAGCGCGGCCTCGATATGGGCGATCCGCTCATGGTCGACCCCCACCGCGCTCGACCACCAGCCGCGACAGTTCGCGACCACCGCCTCCGTCAGACGTTCCAGGTCACCACTGCGATGGGCCAGGGTGCTGGCCCGCAACAGAGTGCGCCGGTAGCCGGGGTTGCCGGCATGGAACTGGGCCACCCCGAGCCGGATCAGCAGATCGCAGTCGACCCCTCGGGCGGTCTCATCGGCAAGCAGATCGACGGCGGTGCGGTAGTGCCCGGCCGCTACCGAGGCGGCCCGGCGATCCATCGCGCCTTCGCCGGCCAGCATCAGGTGATGGACCGCCTGCTCGTCGGCTCCGGCGACCAGTCCGGACGCCATCGTGAAGTGGTGCGCCAGAGCGCTGTGATGGGGCCGAAGGTCGTTGCTGTGACACTCTCGGATGGCGGTAGCGGCCCGGTGATGCAGGTCGGCTCGTTGCAGTGGACCCAACGTGTCGTGCACCGAGATCCGGACCGCATCGTGGGAGAAGGACGGCCGTGACCCTCCTTCGGGCCAGGTCACCAGCCGAGCATGACCGGCCTCGACCAGGGCCCGATCCAGTATCGAGGTGCCGACCAGGGAGCCCAACACCCTCAGGTCGAACGGACTCCCCAGTACCGCGGCGTGACGCAGCACCTCCCTGGTCGGATCGCTCAGCTGAGCGAGGCGATCGGAGATCACCTGATGAATCCCAGTCGGCAACCGATCCGGTGAGCGGTTCCCGGCCGCGATGTGACGGGCCAACTCCACCACGAACAACGGGTTGCCCCCCGAGGTAGACCCGATCCAGGTCAGCACCTCCGAACCGGGTGCCGTCTCCAAGCCGGTGCGCTCGAACTCCTGACGCGACAGATCGGCGGCCTCGTCGAGATCGAGCCCGGCGAGGGGCAGGTGCCGGACCGTCTCCGATTGACGGGTGAGTTCGACCAGCAGGGTCTGGGTGTCTGCTGCGGCCTCGTCCCGGTCTCGCAGGGTGACCAGCACCAGGGCCCGGCTCCGGCCGGGGGATCGGATCAGATGCCGCAGCAGGAGCAGGCTGTGCCGGTCGGCCCAGTGCAGGTCATCGAGCATCAGCAGTAACGGCGCCTGCTCGGTCGCGCTCTCGAGCCAGCCCACGGTGGCGGCGAAGTCCCGACTCTGGTCAACACCGGGCTCGCCCCACTCCGATCCCGAGGCGCCGGGCGCGAGATCCCGGTCGAGTCGTGCTGGAAGGATCTGCGCGAATGGCTCGTAGGGGACCGAGACGTACCGATCGCACCTGCCGACCAACAACCGTGACGGGGCCGCGACCGAACGAGCGAATTCACCGGCCAGGTGGGTCTTCCCGATCCCCGCATCCCCGGTGATCACCACTACCCGGAACGAGGACTGTGCCTCCAGCCAGGCCTTGGCCAACAGCCCCAGCTCGGCACGCCGCCCGGTCAGGCTGGGGCGGGGAAGGCCAGGCTCCGACTCGACGGCATCCGGTGGCGGCAGGTCGTCGACCAGCATCTGCTGATGGATTCGCCGCAACCGCGCCCCCGGCTCGGTGCCCACCAGGTCGCTGAGGACGGTCCGTGCCTGCTCATAGACATCGAGTGCCTCGGCCTCCCGCGAGACCTGACGCAACCCCCGGATGAGTTGCTCCCAGTAGCGCTCGCGCAGTGGGTACGTGGCCACCAGCGCGTGGAGTTCGATCACGACCTCCGCGCCGACCTCGGGAGTGGAACCGGTGGTCAGCTGAACCAAGGCGGCATCGATTCGGTCGCCGGTGGCTTGGTGCCAGAGTTCGTCGAGTCGGGTGCGGTGAGCGATCAGACTCCGCAGCGATGGCACCCCCGCGAAGGCATCGCCGCGCCACCGGTCGAGCGCCTCCGCCAAGATCTCGACGGCGCGCGACGGGTCGCCCTCGGCCAAGGCCCGGCCGCCTTCGAGACAACCCGCCTCGAAGGCATGGACATCCACCTCGACACCGGTGAGATCGAACAGGTAGTTGCCTGCCTGATGGCTGATCCGCCCGGGCAGGGCCCGACGCAATCGGGACACGGCAGATTGAACCGCATGCTGAGGGTTCCCGATCGGCGCGTCCTCCCATACCTCATCGATCAGCCGAGAGGCGCTGACCGGCTCACCATCGGCCAACACGAGCAGGGTGAGCAGGGCTCGCTGTCGCGCTCCCCCGATCGGCACCACCGACCCACCGGAACGAACCTCGACGGCTCCCAGCAGGCAGACCTCCAGCACCCGTCCCCCTTCTCCTGAGCCCAGCCGGGCCAGTCCTTCGATGCGTGCTCCGATCGCCGCGCCCCCCAAGGCGAGCGATCGGTGAGCGGTCGGTGAGCACAGTCTGATCGGCTGAGTCGACCAACCATGTCCGATCCAACCAGAGATTCGTAAGGACGACCATGAAACTGACCCGCCCCACGTTTCGCCTCCGATCCAGTTCAGTGCTTTTCCTAGCGGTCGCGGCACTCGTGCTAGCCATGGCCGGCAGCGCCACCGCGGCGCTCATGGTCGGAAGCGAGAACATCAAGAAGAACGCGGTGGCCTCAAAACACCTCAAGAAACAGGCGGTCAAGGCCAAGCACGTCAAGAGCGGAGCCATCAAGGCCAAGCACCTGGCCCCCGAGGTGAGAAAGGGCCTGGCCGGACCCGCCGGCCAGAAGGGCGAGAGCGGAGCGCAGGGCGCTCAGGGGATCGCCGGCCCGAGCGGAGCCTCTGGATACCAAGTGGTCACCAGCGCGGCGAAGAATATCAACGCGGGCAGTTGGGGCGCCCAGATCGTCTGGTGCCCGACCGGCAAGGTCGCCATCGGTGGCGGCGTGAGCCCGAGCAGCATCAATGCCGTGGTCACCTCCAACTACCCCATCATTCACGATGACGCCGATCCCGGCCCTGGCTACGCGGCCCCCAATGCCGGCAGCGCGGACGGCTGGCACGGAGGCGCCACCAACAACGGCACCTCGGCAACCCAGTTGCGTACCTTCGCGATCTGCATGAACGCCAACTGAGCGCATCTCACTCGTCACGAGGGCCCGGCCGGGCCACGCCGCAAGGCGCGGATCCGGCCGGGCCCTCGTGACGATCGGGCTCAGTCGAGCCGGCTGCGTGCTACTCGGTCTCGGCGGAACGTCGCCCTCGACCGGAACCATTCGTCTTGCGGGCGGGTGTTGCCGAACGCTCGGAGCCCCGAACGCCGCGCAGCGCCGCGGCGGCCGCGCCGTGGTCCGAGCGGAGCCGCTTGAGCTCGGGGTCGTTGTCCCAGAAATCCAGCACCTCATCGCCGTCGAAGTGCTGAGCCATCAACTGCATGGCGATGTCATGACGGACATACTCGACGGCGACCAGGACGACCGCGGGATTATCGGTAAAGACCCCCCAGGCCTCGTCACCGTCGAAGCCACCCATCACCACCTCGGCCCGGTCCGCCACCGCGACGAAGAGACGACATCCCAGATTCTCCAGGACGACCGCCGGCGCCGAGATGGTGTGTACATAGGTGTGCTCGACAGGCTGCTCGGTCTCACCGAAGGACATCACCGTGATCGTGACCCCACGCTCCCGCGCCTCATGGACCAGCGCGTTCAGCGGTCCCAATTCCTCGGGCCATAACGAGAGGAAGAGCTCATGCTTGGCCCCGGCGATCACGTCGCCGGCCCGTTCGAGCAGCGCCTCGGGCCCGGCCAGATTGTGGATCAGGTGCATCCGCGCGGGGGCCACGATCTCGGGTAACGACTTGCGCAGCGAACCGAGCGTCGACTCGTAATGACGTTCGAGCCGGTCGAGCAGGGACTTCGGCGGCAGCGCCAGGTAGCTGATCGAGTCCTCGGGGGTCCGCACTTCATAGGTCGCACCGCTGGCGGTGAGTTTGCCGAGCGTCTCATAGACCGTACTGCGTGGCACACCCGAACGCTTGGCGACCTCGTAGCCGTTGAGCGGCTCGCCGGCCCCCACCAGGGCGATATACGCCTTGGCCTCGTATCCGGACATGCCCACCGCCTGAAGGCGTTGGACAATACTCTCGGTACTCGTCATTCTCAGACCTCAGACTCCCTGGACGATCCGGTACTCATCCACCGCAGGAACAGTACCGTCACGCACGCGACAATCCGCGGAGTTCGTCATCGGTCAGGACCGGCCCGGCCTGACCCAGTGCCGTGTCCTCGAATGCGAAGGATCGGGTCAGCGGGCAGGCCGCCAGGAACGAGACCTTCTCACCCGAGCGCGCGGTGCGCTCGGGGATGGGACGGGTCAGGTCGACTCGGTGACCCTCCTTGATCACCTCGACGATGGCGCCCTCGCGTACCAGAACGGTGATGTCGGCCAGTGGATCTCCGTCGACCACGATCACGTCGGCCAACCGACCCGGAACGAGAGCGCCGATCTCTCCCTCCATCTTCATCGCCCACGCCGCCTGTGAGGTGGCGGCCATGATGGCCTCCATGGGAGTGAAGCCCGCATAACGCACCAACATGTCGAGTTCACGAGCGTGCCATTCACCACAGGGAGTCACCGCGAAGCCCGTCTCCGATCCTGTGATCACCCGTACCCCGGCCCGGTGAGCCCGGCGCCCGGCAGCTCG
>CAYNFY010000145.1:0-7965 GCA_964396585.1 uncultured Nocardioides sp. | reverse complement strand
GCATGCGGGAGGTGGCCAGGCTGGCCGGCATGTCGACCGCGAAGGCCTATCAGCACGCCGGCACGAAGGATCAGCTTCTCTTCGAGGCACTCATGACGCTCGGGGAGCGGTCCACCGCTTCGGTCAGGGCGCGCCGCCCCACTGGAGAGACTCCCGCCGAGCGGATCGAGGAGGTGTTCTCCTCGATCCTGGCCCAAGTCGCTCTTCGGCCGCAGCTGTATCGGGCCATGTATCGCGCGTACATGGCCAGTTCGCCGGCGATCGGGGAGATCGAGGGGCTCGTCGCATTCGGGCCCGAGCGGGCCGGCTGGATCGGCGAGGCTCTACGGGCCGGTGCCTCGGCCGGCTACCTGGAGGAGGACTTCGACGAGATCTCCCGGGTGCTGAGCACGATCTTCCTAGGAGCCATGGTCAGCCTGGCCGCGGGTCGCCGGGTCGAGTCCGTGGTGGAGGTGTTGCAGACGGCGGCCCGGCGGCTGCTCTCGCCGCCCGCGCGCTGACGACTCACCAGTCCTGCCAGGGCACGATGGTCCGCACGGTCGTGGACAACAGCTCCTGGGTATCCGCCGGCTGCCCGACTCCGACGAACTGCTCCTGGGCCTGGGTCGTCCGTCGGTCCACATCGGCGGCGGTGGCGGCCGGGTCGCGATCGGCCAGATAGAGCAGGCGAAGTCGCATCGTGTCCGGGGCGTGGGTGGCCTCGGAGTTGATCGGCAGGGAACTGTCTGCCTGATCGTGCGAGAAGGTGAAGGTCCATCCGCCCGAGACGCCCTCGATCTCGGTCAGTCGGGGCATCAGGACGCGGTCCTCCCAGGCGTGGTGTTCGTGGGCGCTCGGCGAGTGTGGGTCGAGCAGCCGGTACAGGCTCAGGTGTACGCCCAGGTTGGGGCGGTAGGGGAGCACGGACGGGGAGACCAGGGCGTCGCGTGACGCGTAGCCCCTGACCGGCCGGAAGAAGGCCAGCAGGGAGCGACGTACACCCGGCAGTAGGGGCCCCCGTCCCCACTGGAAGGAGTCCTCGCCCAGTCGAACCCAGTCCCGTACGGACTCCGCCAACGGCTCACGGAACCAGTACATCGCCAGGTAGTCGGTGTCGGCGTGTTCGGCGGCGGCTCGCGAGGCGTCCTTGTCGGCCGGGGTGCGACGCCAGCGATCACCCCATGCGACGCCGGGTAGGGCCAGGTTCTCGGGGCGATGATCGAGTTGGTGCCAGCGGTTGTAGGTCACGTGGTCGGCCTGGGAGGCGTGGTCCAGCGTGACGAGGGAGAAGAAGGCCAGTTTCACGTGGCAACCTCCATATAGATATGTGTTAGAGATATCTCTATCACGCCTCTACATGTTCGCGTTCTCCAGTGATCTGGAACACGTTCCACCTATGGTGTGGTCATGAGCCTCAACATCGCCGATCTCTTCGAACATGTGGTGGACGTGGTCCCGGACCGGCTGGCCCTCATCGCCGGGGACTCCCGGCGGACCCACGCCGAGCTCGAGGCACGGGCCAACCGAGCCGCCCATCACCTGCAGGCGGCCGGTATCCAGCGGGGCGAGCACGTGGGGCTGATGGCCCGCAATGTCGCCGATCACGTGGCCGCGATGCTGGGGTGTTTCAAGGCCGGCGTCGTCGGGATCAACATCAACTATCGTTACGTGGAGGGCGAGCTCGACTATCTGGTCGAGAACTCCGGCATGGTCGCGCTGGTGCACGAGGCGCAGTACTCCCGGCTGCTGGATGCGGTGGTGCCCCGGCACGAGTCGATCCGGGATGTGGTGGTGATCGACGACGGGTCCGGGCTGTGGCCCACCGGGTATTCGGCCACGTCGTGGGCGAATGCCATCGGCGAGCGGTCGCCCGAACGCGACTTCGCCGAGCGCAGCGCCGACGACATCTACATCGTCTACACCGGAGGCACTACCGGCTACCCGAAAGGTGTGATGTGGCGCCACGAGGACGTGTGGCGGACCCTGGGCGGCGGCATCGACTTCGCCACCGGGCTGCCGATCACCGAGTATCAGGCCGCCGAGGCCGCTGCCGCCGACTCGCACCCTCTGGTCTGCCTGCAACTCGGCCCGATCATGCATGCCAACGGCCAGTGGGGGATGCTGTTGCGCCTCTTCACCGGCCACACCAACGTGCTGCTGCCCGCCTTCGACCCGGCTACGATCTGGCGCACCGTCGAGACCGAAGGCGTACGCACGATCTCGGTGATCGGCGACGCGATGGCCCGGCCGCTGATCGAGGAGTACGAGTCCGGGACCTATCGGGTGGCCGGGCTGATCAGCGTGAACTCCTCCTCGGCGGTCTTCTCCCGTGACGTGAAGAACCGCTGGCTGGCCGCGTTCCCGAACGCGATGATTACCGACATCATCGGGTCCTCCGAGACCGGTTTCACCGGCAACGGCCTGGTCACCAGGGACGTCCTGGACCGGGGCACCCTGGTCAAGATCGGTCCGCAGACCGCCGTCCTGGCCGATGACGACAGGCTGCTCGATCCGGACACCGACATCGGTCGGGTGGGTCGGATGGTCCGTTCGGGACACATCCCGCTCGGATACTTCCGCGACGAGGAGAAGACCGCACGGACCTTCATCACTCTCGACGGGGTTCGCTATGCGGTACCGGGTGATTACGTTCGGATCGAGCCGGAACGTCGGCTGACCCTGCTCGGCCGTGGTTCGGGCTGCATCAACACCGGTGGCGAGAAGGTGTACCCCGAGGAGGTGGAGAACGCGCTCAAGTCCCACCCCGATGTCTTCGACGCGTTGGTGCTGGGTGTCGCGCATCCCACCTGGGGTCAACAGGTGGCGGCGGTCGTGCAGCCCCGCGAAGGGCATCGTCTCGATGCCGACGAGGTGCGAGGCACACTCCGGGCCTGGTTGAGCGGCTACAAGATCCCGCGGGTGCTGCGGGTGGTCGAGGCCATCCCGCGCCACGTCACCGGCAAGGCCGACTACACCCGCGCCAAGGAACTGTTGGCCCAGCCGAAGGCCGACTCGCAGGTGGGCGTGGCATGAGCGTCCCAGAGTTCGAGCACGAGTTCGTCACCGTCGACCGCCCGGTGCCCGGAGTCGCGGTGGTGACCCTGAACCGCCCCGAGCGGATGAACGCGATGGCATTCGACGTGATGGTCCCGGTCCAGCAGACGCTGGTCGACGTCGGACACGACAACGCGGTGCGGGCCATCGTGATCACCGGAGCGGGGCGGGGATTCTGCTCCGGTGCCGACCAGACCGCGGCCGGGCGGGCGCCGTGGACCGAGGGCCTGACCCGACCCGGTTACGCGCTGCGCTCGATGGAGGTGCTGGAGGAGGTGATAGGCACCATCCGGCGGCTGCACCAGCCGGTGATCGCCGCGGTGAACGGTGCGGCCATCGGCGGTGGCCTGTGCCTGGCTCTGGCCTGCGACCTGAGGATCGCCTCCGAGGAGGCCTACTTCCGGGCCGCCGGGATCAACAACGGGCTGACCGCCAACGAGCTGGGGCTGAGCTACCTGCTGCCCCGAGCGGTGGGCAGCAGCCATGCCGCGGACATGATGTTCTCGGGTCGTGACGTGGGTGCCGAGGAGGCGCATCGGATCGGGCTGGTCTCCCGGCTCGCTGATCCGGTGCTGCAGGCCGCCGTCGAACTGGGGGAGCGGATCGCCGGTTTCAGCCAGCCCGGCATCGAGCTGACCAAGAGGTCGCTGCACGCGGGGATATCGGCCGGCGCCCTGGAGAGCTGGATGCCGGTCGAGGGTATCGGTCAGCTTTATCTGAGGATGCTGACCGCCAACTTCGAGGAGGCCACCGAGGCTCGTCGCGAGGGCCGTCCGGCGAAGTTCACCGACACCCGGTGACACGTCGGTTCTAGTTTCCACCCGGTAACTTGAACCGACGTGTCACCGCTGAGGCGGCGGTCTTTGTTGCCGGCGGGGTAACTCATAGTGCCGCCTCAGCGCAGGATGATCTCGGTGGTGAGTGGGCGTCGTACATAGCCACCGGAGGCCCAGGTGATCGACTCGGGCACCACCTCGAAATCGGGGACCTGACCAAGCAGTTCCTCCAGTGTCACCCGGGCCGCCATCCGGGCGGCGGCGGCGCCCAGACAGTGATGCGCGCCGTGACTGAAAGTGAGGATGTGGCGTGGGTTGCGGGTCACATCCAGTTCCTCCGCGTCGCTCCCGTAGGCCCGCGGGTCCCGGTTCGCGGAGCCGTAGCACATCAGCACCTTCTCGCCCTGGGGGATCGTGACGCCGTCGATGGTGACCTCGCGGGTGGTGGTCCGGGCCAGACCCTGGACCGGACTGGAGAGCCGCAGCAACTCCTCAACCGCGGCGGTCGGGTCGGCAAGCGCCAGCCGACGCTGGTCCGGGCGCTCGGCCAGCAGCTGGGTTCCGGTGCCGAGCAGACCGGTGGTGGTGTCGTTGCCGCCGGTCACCATCGTGAAAGTGAAGGCCAGGATCCGCATCAGACCGTCCGGATCGTCGCCCTCACCGGCCGCCACCAGATGGGAGACGGTGTCATCTTGGGGATGCTGTCGCCGGTATTCGACGAGTTCGGTGAAGTAGCCGAGCAATTCGCCCACGGCGGCTCCGGCCCCGGCGGCCCCACCGGCTCCACCGGTGGCGTTGGCGGCCACGATCACGTCGGTCCAACGATCGAATCTGGCGCGGTCCGATTCCGGAACGCCCAGGTAATGGGCCACCACCATGCTCGGCAGCGGCTTGAAAAGGCGCCCGACGATGTCACCGCCACCGTCGGCGATGATGCTCGCGAGCCGATCGCGTACGAACGAGCGGACCGCGGGCTCCAGACTCTCGACCTGTCGCGGGGTGAATCCGCGGGCGACCAGGCGGCGAAACTCGGTGTGGGAGGGCGGATCGGTCATCACCATCGGTGGGTTGTCCGCCATCCCGATCTGTTCCAACTCGCCGTAGGTGACGGTGAGTCCCTGAGCCGACGAGAAGGTCTCGTGGTCGCGAACCGCGGCATGCACGTGCTCGTGCCGGGTCAGTACCCAGTAGTCGCCATTGGAGTCCGACGAGCCGACGCGGTGCGGCACCCGGTGGACCGGGTCCTGCTCACGCAGGGCGGCATAGAGCGGCCACGGGTCAGACCACGTATCGGCATCGAAGAGGCGGAACTCGGGGACCAGGGTGTCGGGCGGAGCGGTCATGAGGCAAGGGTGCGCCGTCGCGCAGAACCTGTCCACCTTTCAGGTATGAATCTCCGCGGGACGCTCGAACTAGGTACGTTTCTTGTCATGTCGATGACAGAAACGTTCTCCGGCCACTCCGTCCTGGTCACCGGGGCCTCCTCCGGGTTGGGTGCCGCCTGCGTGCGCAGATTCGCGGCGGCCGGAGCGCGGGTCTACGCCGCAGCCCGTGATCAGGAGCGCCTTGCAGCGGTGGCCGCGGAATGTGCCGACCTGCCCGGAAGCGTCATCTTCGGTCACCTGGACGTCGCCGACCCCGATTCGTGTCGGGCCGCGGTTGCCGCCGCGGTCGAGCACCACCAAGGTCTGGATGTGCTGGTCAACAACGCCGGACGGCACGACTTCAGGGTCACCACCGAGGTCACCGACGAACTCTGGGAGCGCGACCTGGCGGTGAATCTGTCCGGTACCTTCCACATGTCCCGGGCTGCGATCCCGCACCTGCTCGAGGCGGCAGAGGGGCGTGGCAATATCGTCAACGTGGCCTCGGTGGCGGGTATGGCCGGCGAGGTCTACTCCGCCGCCTACACGGCTGCCAAGCATGGTGTCATCGGGCTCACCAAGGCACTGGCCGTGGAATACCTCAAGCAACCGTTGCGGGTGAACTGTGTCTGCCCCGGTGGCATGGACACGCCTCAGGTGCGCGACATCGTCATCCCCGAAGGTGCGGACTTCGACCTGGTGATGCGGATCTCGGCCACCCGTGGATTCATGAGCCCCGACAGCGTGGCGGCGGTCGTCGCCTTCCTCGCCTCGCCGGATGCCTCCTCGGTGCACGGTGCGGTCCAGGTCGTCGACCACGGTCATCTTGCCGGATGAGGGCACCGTCAGTCGGCCGGATCGAGGAACGATGCCCGCCTCATCTCGCCGCGGGTGGCCCCGGCACCGTAGATTCGACACCGTGCCCGGAGTGACCCGGGCCGCGCATCGCCAATGATCGGAGCCTTCGTGACCCACGACCTGACTGTCATCGTTCTCGCCGCAGGCGGCGGTACCAGGATGAAGTCCAAGACCATGAAGGTGCTGCACCCGGTGGGTGGCCGCTCCATGGTGGGCCACGTCCTGCGGGCGGTGCAGGAGGTGGGCCCCAACCGGGTGGTTGCCGTGGTCGGCACCCAGCGTGACCAGGTCGGGCCGCATATCCTGGCGCTGGCTCCCGAGACTCTGCTGGCGGTTCAGGAGGAGCAGAACGGTACCGGTCATGCGGTCGAGGTGGCGATGGCTCGGCTGGCCGAGATCCAGACGGCGCCGCTCGGCACGGTGTTGGTGGTCACCGGCGACACCCCGTTGCTGGAGGGCGAGAGCCTGCGTGCCTTCGCGGCAGAGCACGAGGCCGCCCAGCGCGCGGTGTCGGTGCTCACCGGTGTACTCGACGATCCGTTCGGCTATGGCCGGATCGTGCGAGACGAGACCGGCGAGGTGCTGGGTATCGTCGAGGAGAAGGACGCGGACGCCGCGATCAGAGCCGTGTGCGAGGTCAACTCCGGGATCCTGGCATTCGACGCCGAGTTCCTGCGCAGTGCGCTGCCGCGACTGGGCAACGACAACAACAACGGCGAGTACTACCTCACCGACACCGTGAAGCTGGCCCGCGAGGACGGACTGACGGTGGGCGCGCACATCGTCGACGACGTCACCCAGACCCACGGCGCGAACGACCGGGTTCAGTTGGCGGCGCTGGGCCGTGAGCTCAACAACCGGATCCTGAACCGGTGGATGCGTGAGGGCGTCACGATCATGGACCCCGAGAGCACCTGGATCGAGGCCGACGTGGTGCTGGCTCAGGACGTGACGATCCTGCCCAACACCCAACTGCTGGGCGCTACCGTGGTGGCCGAGGACGCCGTGGTCGGGCCGGACAGCACGCTGAAGGACTGCGAGATCGGTCGGGGCGCTCGGGTGGTGCGGACTCACGCAGAACTCGCCGTGGTCGGGGAGCGAGCCACCGTGGGGCCGTTCGCCTATCTGCGCCCCGGTACCCAGATCGGGCTCGAGGGCAAGGTCGGTACGTTCGTGGAGACCAAGAACGCGGTGCTCGGCGATGGTGCCAAGGTCCCGCATCTTTCCTACGTGGGTGATGCCGAGATCGGTGCCGGGAGCAATATCGGTGCCGGAACGATCTTCGCCAACTACGACGGGTTCAACAAGCACCGCACCGTGGTCGGGCGCAATGCCAGGACCGGATCGAATAACACCTTCGTCGCTCCGGTCACGATCGGAGACGGTGCGATGACCGGGGGCGGCACGGTGGTTCGCAAGGACGTACCGGATGGCGCTCTGGCGGTGACGGCGGCCTCGCAGCGCAACCTGCTGGACCACGCCGCCCGTAAGCGGGCCGAGCGGGATAGCTCCACACGAGACTGATCATTCGCCTCATCGACGTGACCCGGAGCACCTCAGTGTCTGTCCCTCGGACCCGATTGCGTCATCACGCTCGGTTTGGGTGAGAATCGGGTGAAGCACTCGAACCCCCTTGAGGAGCCACTGAGTCGTGAGTGGAATGAAGAAGGCCACTGAGAAGAACCTCATGTTGTTCAGCGGCCGGGCCCATCCCGCGCTGGCAGGCGAGGTGTCTGATCTGCTCGGTGTGGGCCTGGTCCCGCAGAGCGCCTATGCCTTCGCGAACGGCGAGTTGTACGTTCGCTTCGAGGAGTCTGTGCGCGGCTCCGACGCGTTCGTGCTCCAGTCGCACACCGCTCCTATCAACGAGTGGATCATGGAGCACCTGATCATGGTCGACGCGCTCAAGCGGGCCTCGGCCAAGCGGATCACCG
>CAYNFY010000144.1:0-8018 GCA_964396585.1 uncultured Nocardioides sp. | reverse complement strand
CACACGGCTTGAGTTCTACCGATTAGGATGGTGACTTCTGAATAATGCTCAGTGGCTAAGTGATGAGCCAGACCACGTCTAGCGAGAATGGAAAAGGGCCGATGTACACCAAATCAATTCATTCGAGAACCCGACTGGTCACGGTAGCGGTGGCAGGCGCGGCCACAGCAGTCGCAACGCTCGCCGTACTAGTGGGGACAGGCGTGCTGTCCGGAAGCCAGCCCCCAACGTCCGCCGATCCACGATCAAGTCTAGGGCGGACCGCCACCGACTTCCAGTCGGCCAATCTGGAGGAGGGTGAACTCTGCTCGGGGCAGGAAACGTTCAAAACACTCAAAGAACTCGCCGCCACTGCGGCCACCCCCATCTGGATGCCGAACACCGATGAAGCTTCAGTCTCGACGCTCGTGGCCAGCGTACTCTGCGGTGAAACGCCCACGCTTCGATTCGACAGCGGGATCACGGTCGCCTATGAGCCTGGTTGGCGGCTTGAGAATCCACAGAAGCGCTGGAACGAGATGGCGAAGGAATGGGGAGGTAA
Organism: uncultured Nocardioides sp.; assembly: GCA_964396585.1. GTDB lineage: Bacteria > Actinomycetota > Actinomycetes > Propionibacteriales > Nocardioidaceae > Nocardioides. The sequence continues at coordinate 7,477 of CAYNFY010000144.1, read as the reverse complement.
GGTTCAGGCCATCCTTGGCCAGCCGGCATACATCTTTGACCTCAACGGGATCTCTAATGATCCCGACGTGCAACCCGTCTCCGGCGCGACGCCCACCAGCGAGGTTCTAGTCGTACTCGATGACACGTTGGTACGCGTCATCGGACCGAAAATCGAAGCAAAGCGCCTGATCGAGTTGACCGAATCGATCGAACCTGATTCACCGATGTAGCGATCGCCGTGCATCTGCAGGACTCTGGCGCCCACACCGACACCTGGTCCGTTGGGCGGCAAAGGAGAAGTCAGGTGCCCATCTCGCCACTCAAGACAACTCTGCCCTAGAAGATCTCGGGGATCGGCCTCTCATCGGCTGGCCTGAATAGCGTCGTCAGGCTGAATAGCGTTGGCGGACAGCCTCGCCACTGGTCCCGATCGCATCGCCGAGTTCGCGCCATGACAGGTGGGATTCCCGGGCCCGGGCGATGGCCAGTTCGCCACCCCACCAGATCACGATCACGACCTCGATGAGCGGGTGCCCACGAGCATCCGGACCGATGAACATGACCATGACGTCATCCTGTCGAACGTGATGGACCGCGAACCGAAGCGCAGGCACCATGTCCTCTTCGCTCACCCCGTATCGGTGTGCTGATGAGAGGATGATCGACCCATTCTCCACTGTCGCAGGGTTACTTGGTAGCTGGATGCTTGCAGTGGCAGCTCATGGTGTTGTGGACGATCGCGGATATCTTCGGTGCGGAGCCTCGTTAGGTTATCGGCGTGAACACCGACGCATCCGACTCCCACACCGGTACCTGGCCCACCGGTCGGCAGTGGACCCTGAACCGCGGGGCGGCCACGGCAGAGATCGCTCAGGCCGGCGCGACCCTGCGCGGCTACCGGATCGGCGACCAATGGCTCACCGAACCGACCGATGTCACCACAACGCCGGCCGCAGGGAACGGTCAGTTGCTGGTGCCGTGGCCCAACCGGATCCGGGACGGACGCTGGGAACTGGACGGGCTGCCCCAGCAGCTACCGCTCACCGAGCCTGCTCGGCACAACGCCAGCCACGGACTGTTGCGCGGCGCCGAGTACCAACCGGCGGCCGGATCCGCGGAGTCGGTGACGCTGCGCGCCGCGATCTTCCCCACCGGCGGCTATCCGTTCCGCCTGGACCACAGCGTCACCTGGTCGCTCGGCGAGCACGGTCTGAGCGCCACCCACGAGGTGACGCACCGGGCATCCGAAGGCGCACCGGCTGCCCCGGTCGCGATCGGCGCACACCCCTACCTGCGGGTCGGGGACGTACCGATCCGGGAGTGCACGCTGCAGCACTCGGGACGGACCCGAGTGCTGGTCGATGAGCGACTGCTGCCGGTCGGTGAGATCCCGGTGAAGGGTGCCGACGACTGGCGTACCCCCCGGGTGATCGGCGACGTCGACCTCGACACCTGCTGGGGTGACCTCTCCCCCGACACCGACGGTCTGATCCGGCACCGGCTACGTGCTCGCGATGGACGGGGCGTGGACCTGTGGGCCGAGCCGGCGTTCGGCCAGGTCCAGATCTTCGTCACCGATCGGCTGCCGGGCCGCACCGCATCGATCGCCATCGAGCCGATGACCGCACCTCCGGACGCCTTCAACTCGGGCATCGGCCTGCGCTGGCTGGCCCCGGGTGAATCGTGGATCCTCAGCTGGGGAGTTCAGCCCATCGGCTGGTCGTGACGCGCCGGTGCTCGACTCGAACGCCGCCGCACGCGGCTGGCTCAGCCCCTCTCCAATCTCTCCAGCACCGCGGCACAGCGCTCGCCGATCCGGCCCGGACCTGACGACATTCTGAGCCAGAGCCAGGCGCCGAGGTCGGGCTCGACTTCAGCGATCCTCGGGTCGTGGAAAGCATCACGGAAGGCATCTGGAATGACCCGTGCCAGCTCGCGCACACGCCCGACGCGCTCGTCCGGATCGAGGCCGAACTCCTTGGCGTGCGCGGCCCAGTGCTTCGGGTAGGCCTCACCGAAACGGCGTACCCCGCCGATGGCGAAGGCCGAGGAGTTCTCGGCGATCGCTCGATCGTACGGGGCCCCAGTGGCGAGGTCGTAGAACGGCGCCAGGCGAATCTGCTTCTTGGTCAGCAGAAGCGCATGGTTCTTCGCGTGTCCATCAGGGCACTCGGCCAAGTAGTTGAAGATCAAGGCGTCGGAGAACCGGTGGACGTCAGGCTCAGGCCCGGTTGAGGAGGCCCGCAACAGGTTGGCAAGGCTTCGAGCGGTGAGGCCGGACTGAGCCTCATACTTCGCGTCCGGCATCACCCCGGCTGCCTGACATAGGTCGACCTGGTGCAGGCGCTGGATCGCGTCCCCGCTCCCGACTTCACCAGGGTGGGCCCGTCTGTCGAAGCGTTCGACCATGAGAGTCGGCTCCCCGTCGAACAGCCCGATATCAACCTTGGCCGTTGGAAGCCCGAGCATTCGTGAAGCGGTCATCGTGGCGAACTCGACAGCAGCCTGATGGGTCATCGTGAGGATCCCGGGCTTGAAGATGTGAGTTGTCGCCGCCGCTCCTGTCGCTTCGCACCATTGATCGCCGATCCGCGCCAGAGCGAACTTCGCCTGCGCTCCCCCCAGCGACCAGTGCTCGTCGCGAACTGTCCATGATGACTCTCGCCCGGTACGCAGATCGCGCAATCGTCGACCGATCTGCGCTTCGGTCAGCGGCTCGTGTCTGGCGCACTGGGCTTCCAGCAGTTCCTCATTCCCGTCAGACACGAACTGGACAGCGCCAGCACATTCCAAACCCATGTGGGCCAACAGGTCGACAGGGTGGTCCACTACCCCCAACCGCCTGGCCCAGTTCTGTCGCACCGTCGCGTCATCGGGCAACAACCCGGAGAGGAACGCGAGGACAGGGACCCCTCGGTGTGGCTTGGCCTGAACCGGAAGCGCGGGGGTGAGGTCACGATCCACCTCGGGCTCATATGACAAGGTGACGTCACCTGCGTTGCCCTTGCTGCGGTGCTCGATTCGCGCTACCCACTGCCCGTCGAGTGCGACTCTGAGCATCCGGACCCGGCCACCCGGCTTCACTGCGGATCACCCGGGTCGGTTGCGGGCTCCGACTTCTCACCCAGCCCCCCGCTCTCGCCACTGGTGAGTCTGGCGTCGGTGAACTCATTCACGTACGCATCCAGATCGAGGTCTCCCTCGTCCGTCCTCAAACCCGGGCCGGGCACTCCACCGCGGGGTCGCACCACCAGTTCGAGCTCCAAGACTCGAAGCACCCTCAGCACCGTGATGGGCTCGGCGTTGGGCAGGCCCGTCTCGAACCTGATCAGCCAGCCGCGCGAGACCCCGGCCAGTTCGGCCAGATCCTTTTGGGTGAGACCCGCACGGCTTCGTGCGTCACGTGCGACTGGGCCAAGCACAGCCCAGTTGCCGATCGAGCGCTCATGGATGGGATACACCCAAGTCATAGTACGGTGACATTCATCGAATGTCACCGAAGTATGACTTTCGGCGGAAGTCGTAGAACGATGACTCTTCCCTGGACCCGAGGTTGCGCCACCTGTCCTACTGACGCAACCTCCTATTCTCAGCCCATCGACTTCTGACCGTCGATGGCCTCGCGCACGATATCGGCATGTCCCGCATGCTGGCTGGTCTCGGCCAGCATGTGCGCGAAGACCCGACGCGCGCTCCATCGGGTGCCGGGCGCGAACCACGGCTCTGGAGGCAGTTCATGGGACAGATCCAGATCCACCCGGGCCAGCAACGCGTCGGCAGCATCGGCTCCGGCCCGGTAGGCGGCGACCAACCCGTCCAGGGTCTCCTCCGGCCCCATCGTGAACTCGGCCATCCGGGCCAGCACCGCCGCCGGCGGGTTCGACCAGTCCACGTTCTCCCAGTCGACGACATCCTCGAGCCTGGGGCCCTCGACGATGAACCGCATCCATTCGGTCTCGGTAGCAGTCAGGTGCTTCACCAGCCCACCGAGGGTCAATTCACTGACGGTGCTGCGACTGCGGGCCTGTTCGTCGCTCACTCCAAGGACCGGCAACAAGAACAGCTCACGGTGCTGGCGGATGGCATCCAGCAGATCGGCGCGCTCGGCAGTAGAGGTTTGTTCGTTCATGATCCCCACAGTAGAAGGAGCCGCCGACACATGTGATCATCGTCACCCACCGAACCCGTAGGGTGGCTGAGTGGACGCTGACACAGACCGGGGTGGCGCCGCGACGCGGCTACGCGAGCGAGTGCTCGCCCAGGCGAAGGCCCTGCCCGATCTGTACGCGCGATTCGACCTCGACCGCAACCCCGAGCGACTCGCCCTGGCCCCCGACGATGCCAGCGAGCTGGACCGGATCCAGCGCGTCGAGTCCGACGAACGGGTCCGTCGGGACCGAGTGCTGTCCGACCCGGATCTGGTCGAATTGATCCGGACCGCGACATTCCTGGGCGACGCGACCTGCGATGCCTACGCCGCCAGACTCCCCGAGTACGGGATACGCGAGCTGACCGGGATGCTGCGCCAGGCCTGCCGCGAAGGGGTGGACACCCTCCCCCAGGCACCGGAGGAACTGCGCACATTCATCGCCCAGCTGGAGCAACGCCCCGACTGGATCGACTTCGAACTGGTCGAACGCGGCTGCCGCCTGGAACGGATCAGCGCCGCCTACACCCAGCCCTATGTGATCCGAGGTGCCTTCATCGCCACCTTTCTCAACCAGTACGCAGCCCTGCCGATGGCACTCACCGGCGCCCTGAGCGGCACCCGCGCGGCCCGTCGCGTCAACGAGACCTCGGCATTCTTCACCTGCACCGTCCTGCCCGGCGGCATGGACCGTGACGGCCCCGGATTCGAAGCTGCGGCCATGGTGCGACTGATGCACTCGGTGGTTCGATTCCACGCCCTGAACGACCTCGAACCGGACTGGGACCCCGAGGTATACGGCGTGCCGATCCCTCAGGTCGACCAGATGCCGGCCGGGTTGATCGGAGCGTTCATCCTGGCCACCGGCGCACTGCGGGCCGGACGCGACGAGTTCACCCCCGATGAGCGTGCGATGGTCGAGATGGCGCGCTACCGATGCTTCCTGCTCGGGCTTCCCGAGGAACTGCTTCCCGTAGACCCGGTGGGTGTGGTGGAGGTCTTTCTCGGGCGCGCCGCCACCCTGCGGGCCCGATTCACCGACGAGACCTGCGGGGCACTGATCCGTTCGACCCTGGCCGCCGACCTGATTCCCCACGCCACCGGAGCCCAACGCCTGACCGAGAGCTTCGAGCGCAGCTTCGCCACCATGTTCTTCATCAAGGCCTTCTTGCTCGGCGCGCCCGAACTGGCCGCCCAGCTCGGGGTCCGGCTCTCCCGGGCCGACCGGATCCGGGTGAGCATCATGACGCCATGGGTGCTGGGCCGCTTCCTGGCGATACGCCGCCTCTCCCGCAATCGGCTACTGGCCGACGCGGTCGACAGACACCTGGTGCGTCGATTGCAGGCCCTTCTACGACGCTACGGCCACCCGGAGTACGCACTCGACATCCGGTCGCCCGGGTCGACCTCTCGGCCCCGCTCAGCACAGCCTGAAGTTAGGCAAACCTAAGCCGCGAGGTTACCTCATGGTAGGGCGAAGGTCACAGGGGCTGGTTCAGCGCAGGAGATGTTCAAGCGGTAACGTGGACTCTCGTGGCAAACCCGACCCTCGTCAAGGGAGCGCGCTCGACGCGCTCGACCATCGCGCTGAAGTTGCTGATGGCTGGCTCCGGCCTCGTATTCATCGGCTTCGTCCTCGTGCACATGTACGGCAACCTCAAGGCCTTCGCCGGACACGACTCGTTCAACGAGTACGCACACCATCTGCGGACCTTCGGGGAGCCGATGCTCCCCTATGAGGGCCTGTTGTGGATCATCCGGATCGTGCTGATCGTCTCGCTGGTCCTGCATGTCGGCTCGTTCATCGCGCTGTCCAAGCGCGCGGCCGCCGCCCGGGGCAGCAAGTACGCAGTCAAGAAGAACATCAGGTCCTCGCTCTCCTCGCGCACCATGCGCTGGGGTGGCGCAGCGCTGCTGCTCTTCATCATCTGGCATCTGATCAACTTCACGATCGGCAAGGTGAACGTGCAAGGCGGATCGACCGCCGACCCGTTCAACCTGATGGTCGACACCTTCGACACCTGGTGGATGACGCTGATCTACCTGGTCGCGATGCTGGCTCTCGGCTTCCACCTGCACCACGGCACCTGGTCGTCCATGCAGACGCTCGGCCTGACCAACTCCGCCGCCTCGCGAGCCCGCGCCAAGACCGCAGGCTGGGTCGTGGCGATCGTGATCGCCGGTGGCTTCTCCCTGGTCCCGCTCGGCGTCATCTTCGACGTCATCACGAAGTAAGGAAGACGACTCGACATGGCTTTCCTGGACGGCACCTCGCCTACCAACACAGCATCCCAGCAGACCTCCGATGACGCCGCCGGCTTCTACACGCTCGGCGATCCCTTGGTCGACCCGGTCGCACCCAGTGGCCTGATCAAGGACCGTTGGACCAACCGCAAGTTCGAGAACCGGCTGGTCAACCCGACCAACCGACGCAAGCTGAGTGTCATCATCGTCGGCACCGGCCTGGCCGGTGGCGCAGCGGCCGCCACCCTCGGTGAGGCCGGCTACCACGTGAAGTCCTTCTGCTACCAGGACTCCCCGCGCCGGGCGCACTCGATCGCCGCGCAGGGCGGCATCAACGCCGCCAAGAACTACCAGGAGGACGGCGACTCGGTCTACCGCCTCTTCTACGACACCGTGAAGGGCGGCGACTACCGCTCGCGGGAGAACAACGTGCACCGCCTGGCCGAGGTCAGCGCGAATATCATCGACCAGTGCGTCGCCCAGGGCGTCCCGTTCGCCCGCGAGTACGGCGGCCTGCTGGACAACCGCTCCTTCGGTGGCGTGCAGGTCTCGCGAACCTTCTACGCCCGCGGCCAGACCGGCCAGCAGTTGCTGATCGGCGCCTACCAGGCCATGGAGCGCCAGGTCGCGGCCGGCGCCGTGGAGCAGTTCACCCGGCACGAGATGCTCGAAGTGATCACGGTCGACGACGGCTCTGGGAAGAAGCGTGCCCGCGGCATCGTCACCCGCGACATGGTCACCGGTGCGATCGAGACCCACCTGGCCGACGTCGTGGTGCTCGCCTCCGGCGGCTACGGCAACGTCTTCTACCTCTCCACCAACGCGATGGGCTCGAACGTCACCGCAGCCTGGCGCGCGCACCGCAAGGGCGCCTACATGGCCAACCCCTGCTACACGCAGATCCACCCGACCTGCATCCCGGTCTCCGGCGAGCACCAGTCGAAGCTCACCCTGATGAGCGAGTCGCTGCGCAACGACGGCCGGATCTGGGTTCCGAAGAACCCCGCCGACGCCGAGAAGGACCCGCGCGACATCCCCGAGGAGGACCGCGACTACACCTGGAGCGGATCTACCCCTCCTTCGGCAACCTGGTCCCCCGCGACAT
>CAYNFY010000143.1:0-8147 GCA_964396585.1 uncultured Nocardioides sp. | reverse complement strand
CGCCAACGGCGACCCGCTGTACACCTTGGTCAACCCGGTCGACGACGCGATGATGCGGATCACCCATGTACTGCGCGGTGAGGACCTGCTCTCCTCCACTCCGCGTCAACTGCCCCTGCATGCCGCCTTGGTCGAGTTGGGGATCGGCGAGGCCGTGCCTCAGTTCGGGCACCTGCCGCTGATCATGGGCGAGGGCAACAAGAAGCTGTCCAAGCGCGATCCGCAGTCGCATCTGTTCGCCTACCGTGACGGGGGGTTCCTGCCCGAGGGACTGCTCAACTACCTGGCCCTGCTCGGCTGGGCGATCGCGGCGGACCGCGACGTGTTCTCGTTGGACGAGATGGTCGAGGTCTTCGATATCGCCGATGTGAACCCCAACCCGGCCCGGTTCGATTCGAAGAAGGCGGATGCGATCAATGCCGCGCACATGCGCAGGCTCTCGATCGATGACATCACCCATCGGATGCTGCCCTTCCTGAAGGCCGATGGAGTCGTCTCCGACCCGGTCAGCGATGCCGACGCCCGCTTGCTGGAGCAGGCGATGCCGCTGGTGGCCGAGCGGATCAACAAGCTCACCGAGGGCTCCGAGATGCTGGGCTTCCTCTTCGTCGACGAGGCGGACTTCACCCGCCTGGTCGAGATCGATGAGGCCGGTCTGGAGGTCGTCGCCGCGGCTCGGACGGCCCTGGAGGGCATCGAGTCCTGGAGTACCGCCGAGATCGAGGCGGCGCTGCGCCAGGCACTGATCGAGGAGAAGGGACTCAAGCCGCGGCTGGCCTTCGGTCCGGTTCGGATCGCGATCAGCGGACGCAAGATCTCTCCTCCGCTGTTCGAATCGATGGAACTGCTCGGCCGCGAACGTTCGCTGTCCCGGCTCGGTGCGGCGCTAGATGCCTGATCCCTCCGAGCGGAGCGAGGATCGGGGTCGACTCAGCTACCCCGAGTTGCACAAGCTCGGACTCACCGGCTGGTGGCGCTCGCTGCTCGGCGTGGCCGGGATCGGGGTGATCGGCTTCGTCGTGCTGCCCTTGCTGCTGGGCGGGGTGTTCATGCTCGGGATGGCTCTGTTCGGGATGAGCACCCGGGCGATCAGTGATGAATTCGCGAACGTGGCCGACCAGGTCGCGCTCTCGCCGACGATGCTGGCCTACACACTGCTCTCGCTGTGGTGCGTCATTCCGGTGGCGTGGTTGGTGCAGCGTGTCTGCCATGGGCTACCACCTGGAACGTTGTGGTCGGTGCTGGCTCGGCTCCGCCTGCGTTACCTGGCGGTCTGTACCGGGATGGCCGTGCTGGCGGTGGCCCTCACCGTCGGTGTCGCCCAACTGTTGCCGTCCACCACGGAGGCTGGAGCCGACGTCACCCACGGGCTCAACGCGATCACCGCCACCACCTGGCAATACCTGGTGGTGGTGGTGTTGCTGGTGCCGCTCCAGGCCACGGCCGAGGAGTTGGTCTTCCGCGGCTACCTGATGCAGGCGTGGGGTGGCTTGTTCGGTGGTCGTCGCGCGGCCCAGACGGCTGCGGTCCTGGGATCCGCGCTGGTCTTCGCGGCGATGCACGGTACCCAGGAACTGCCGATCTTCCTCGATCGGTTCAGTTTCGGGGTGGTGGCGGGTGTCCTGGTCATCGTGACCGGGGGACTGGAGGCCGCGATCGCTCTGCATGTGGTGAACAATCTGTACGCCTTCATCACGCCGGTGTTGTTCGGCGACATCAACGGCGCGTTGTGGCCCGAGGGCTCCACCTGGTGGCAACTGCCCGTGTCGTTGACCCAGGTGGTGTCTTTCGGTCTGCTCGCCTGGTGGGTGGCGCGCCGTACCGCTCTGGCCCGGACGATTTCTCGATCTGGGCGGTTGCGACCGGTGACCGGGGGCGATTTTGGCCCCGCCGGAGGGCCCGTGTAATGTTCTTCCTGCACACCACGGAGCGGTCCGCGAGGGCCGTTCATCGGTGCGCCATTGGGATATGGTGTAATTGGCAGCACTAGGGATTCTGATTCCCTCAGTCAAGGTTCGAGTCCTTGTATCCCAGCGAACAGGTAATTCACTTGTGTGGTCTATCTGATTCTTGCCCCGGTCGTCTAGCGGCCTAGGACGTCGCCCTCTCACGGCGGTAGCGAGGGTTCAAATCCCTTCCGGGGTACCAAAACGAACTCCCTCAGACTCTGGGGGAGTTCGTGCATTTGCGACGTAGTGCTCGGCTACGGTGACCTCTGAGCGTCATGTCGCAGACCAACAGGAGGGCGAATGCGGTCACGTTCGCCACTGGCACTGCTCGTGCTCGTGTTGCTCTCCGCGCTGCTCGCTGAGACCCTGGCGGTCCGCGCTGCTGAGGCCGACCCGAGTACGGCGGTGAACCGTCCCGAGGATCGGGGCACGGCGCGGGAGCGGTTCTATCCGTCCGACCTCTATCGCGGGTACTACGCCGACCCGTCGGTGAGCCTGATCAACGGCGTCTACTACACCGTGGGAACCAGCACCGACGGAGTCAGCCTGCCGCTGATGACCTCGACCGATCTGGTCACCTTCCGAGCCCGGGAGGCATTGCCCCCGGCTCAGAACTACACCGGACTGCCGGGCTCCAATGACGCGATGTCCAAGGTCGCCGGATGGCCGCTGATGCGACTGTGGGGTGGGCGCCCACGGATCTCGGTCTGGGCACCCTCATCGATCCTCAGGGTCGGCTCGCGCTATCTGCTCGCCTACTCCTCCGCCACCGCCCCGGGAGTGAAGCGCCGCTCCTGCATCGGCCTGGCCTGGGCGGATGCGCCTATCGGACCGTTCACCGATCTGCGCAATCGGCCGGTGGAGTGCAATGCGGCCAGCCCCTTGGGTGCCATCGACCCGGATCTGCATGTCGATGCTCGCGGAAGGCTCTGGTTGCTCTGGAAAGCCGAGGGGATCGTGGGCAGGAAGCCACCTCGGCTGATGATTCGGCGACTGGCCGCGGACGGCAGCGGATTCGCCCCGCATTCCAAGCGGCGGGTGCTGCTGACCCGGAGCGCGCGTTGGGAGGACGGCGTGGTGGAGAATCCGTCGATGGTGACCCACCGAGGTCGCCTCTATCTGTTCTATTCCGGCGGGCGCTGGCGTAGCGCCGGATACGGAACCGGATATGCGATATGCCGCAAGGTCACCGGGCCCTGCACGAAGGTCACCACGAAGCGCCCGCTGCTGGGCTCGGGTGGCCAGGTGCGCGGGACCGGGGGTGCGGACGCCATCGTCGACCCGTCCGGCAGGCTGCGCCTGGTCTATGCGGCCTGGGACGCGGGCCGGGTCGGCGCCTCGCCGCAGTATGCACGTCGGATGCATGTCGCCACCCTCGGCCGGGGCAAGCCGCGGCGGGTCAAGAAGCCCATCCGACCCACGGTCCGCCGACACCACGGCTCGAAGGCGGCGCACCAGGCGGCCGTGAAACGAGCCCGCAGACTCTGGCGCGCTTCGAAGAAGCGATATCGCTGGGCGAAGAAGGTGGAGAAGGGGCGACTCAAGGTGTCCAGGCGCTACCCGACGCCGTGGATCCCACCCGGTCCGCTGACCCCTCCGGTGCCGGTGGCCCGGCGCGGCGCCGATTCGCGCTGACCTCATCGGCCCTGCTAGATTTCTGTCCGTTCCCGCCATGGTGGGAACGGATGCCCCGGTCGTCTAGCGGCCTAGGACGCCGCCCTCTCACGGCGGTAGCGAGGGTTCAAATCCCTTCCGGGGTACAGCTGGAAGGCCCGGTCACTCAGACGAGTGACCGGGCCTTCGTCGTCTCGGACGCAGCCCTGGAGGTAATGTCCGATTTCCGCGTGATTCTGTCGGTGGCAGGGCGCAGGATGGAGACATGACCGCAATCACCCGAGTCTCGCCGTCCGATCCGGAGGCCTGCTACCGCGCGGTGCGGAGCCGGGATCGCCGTTTCGACGGGGTCTTCTGGACAGCGGTCCGCACTACCGGCATCTACTGCCGCCCTTCCTGTCCGGCTCGAACCCCGGCTGCGGGGAATGTGACCTTCCATCCCAGCGCAGCCAGTGCGCAGGCGGCGGGATATCGCGCCTGCAAACGGTGCCTGCCGGACGCGGTACCGGGAAGCCCCGACTGGGATATCAGAGCCGACCTGGCCGGCCGCGCGATGCGACTGATCGGCGACGGTGTCGTGGACCGGCACGGAGTCGAGGGACTCGCCACCCGACTCGGCTACACCTCGCGACATCTGAATCGGCTATTGCTCGCCGAGGTGGGGGCCGGACCCCTGGCGTTGGCCCGCGCGCGCCGGGCTCAGACCGCGCGGGTGCTGGTGGAATCCAGCGACCTGTCCTTCGCCGATATCGCGTTCGCGAGTGGTTTCAGTAGCGTGCGTCAGTTCAACGAGACCCTGCGCGAGGTCTACGACGCGAGTCCCAGCCAACTGCGGGGTCGGCGCGGTGGTGTGGCCGGTACCGGAGCGATCACGATGCGGCTGGCCGTACGCACCCCCTTCGCCGGGGTGGCGCTCCGCGACTTTCTGGCGCTGCGGGCCGTACCCGGCGTCGAGGTGGTCCGAGGCGAGACGTACGCCCGGACCCTACGGCTGCCTCATGCCTGGGGCAGCGTCGAGATCGACCTGGCCGATATCTCGGGTGAGGGCACCGCCTTCGTCGCGACGCGGTTCCAGTTGCAGGATCTGCGTGATACGGCGGCGGCGCTCGAACGTGTCCGTCGGCTGCTCGACGCCGACTGCGATCCCGTCGCGGTCGATGGGACCCTGGGCGAGGACCCGGTCCTGGCGCCCCTGGTCGCGGCGACCCCGGGACTGCGGGTGCCGGGCCACGTGGACGGCACCGAACTGGCGGTGCGGGCGGTGCTGGGGCAGCAGGTGAGCGTGCGGGCGGCCCGAACCCTGGCCGGTCGATTGGTCGAGCACTGTGGCACCCCGGTGGACTCGCCGGTTTCCGGACTCGACTACGTGTTCCCGGATGCGGCGACGGTGGCCGCGCTGACGCCGGAGCAGTATGCGATGCCGCGATCCAGGGGACGGGCGTTGACCGAACTTGCTTGCCGTATCGCCGCCGGCCGGGTGGATCTGACCCGGGGGAGCGAACGGGCGCAGGTGCGTGAGGCCTTGCTCGCGGTGCCCGGGATCGGACCCTGGACCGCGGACTATGTGGCCATGCGAGCGTTGGGTGATCCGGATGTGTTCCTAGCGACCGATGTCGGGGTGCGGCACGCAGTGTCGAAACTGTCGGCAGTGTCGGCACTCGGGGGAGAGCCGGGTTCGGTCGGTGACGGCGCTCGATGGCGACCCTGGCGCTCGTATGCGCTGATGCATCTATGGCACACCCTTGTCGAACCCAGTACCCATGATCCGAACGGAGTCGAGTGACATGTGGACCGTAATACCCTCACCGATCGGGGACCTCCGCTTGGTCGCCTCGGACGGTGCGCTCACCGCCGTCGAATTCTCACCCTTCTCGGAGCAGCGTCCGATAGGCCCGCGGTGCGACACGGACCCGCTACTGGTCACCGCGGCCGGTCAACTGGCCGAATACTTCGCCGGCGACCGCCGAGTCTTCGACCTGCCGCTCGCGCCCCGGGGTACCGACTTCCAACAGCAGGTATGGGCCGAACTGCAGCGGATCGGGTGGGGCGAGACCGCCAGCTACGGTGAGATCGCCCACCGGTTGGGCCGGACGAATATGGCCTCCCGGGCCGTCGGCCTGGCCAACGGTCGCAATCCGATCCCCGTGGTGATCCCCTGTCATCGGGTGATCGGGGCCGATGGGTCGCTCACCGGATATGCCGGGGGGATGGCCCGCAAGCAGTTGCTGTTGGACCTGGAATCAGACCGCACCGAGGTCCTGTTCTAACCGCTGATGAGGCACTTAGGAGCCTCATCAGCGGTGGGTGAGGGGGCACTTAGGAGCCTCCTCAGCGTTACTCGGCGGCGGCCCGGCGGAGCGATTCGCTGAGCCGGTCGGCGGCGGCCAGGACCGCCGGTGCGTGCATTCGACCGGGTTGGCGACTCAGTCGCTCCAACGGTCCCGATACCGAGACCGCGGCGATGATCTTGCCGCTGGGGGAGCGCACGGGAGCCGAGACCGACGCCACTCCCTGCTCGCGCTCGCCGATGGACTGGGCCCATCCCCGTCGCCGGATCCCCGACAGCGCGGTCGCCGAGAATGCCGCATTCTGCAGACCACGATGCATCCGATCGGGGTCCTCCCAGGCCAGCAGCACCTGCGCGGCCGAGCCGGCGCGCATGGTGAGCTGGGAGCCGACCGGGATCGTGTCGCGCAGCCCGGAGGGACGCTCGGCAGCAGCGACGCAGACCCGGTGATCGCCTTGACGACGCCACAACTGGGCGGATTCGCCGGTGATATCGCGCAGCCGCGCCAGAACCGGGCCGGCCGCAGCCAGCAGGCGATCCTCTCCCGCGGCCGCAGACAACTCGGCCAGCCGGGGACCGAGCACGAAGCGCCCCTGCATGTCGCGGGCCACCAGGCGGTGATGCTCGAGGGCCACCGCCAGGCGGTGTGCGGTAGGTCGAGCCAGTCCCGTACTGGCCACCAGACCGGCCAGAGTGGCCGGTCCGGCCTCGAGTGCGGTGAGCACCAAGGCCGCTTTGTCGAGAACGCCGACTCCGCTAGAGTTGTCCATATGGCAATACTGCCGTCTCATTACGTGGGATGCAAGCAGTAAGGTCAGATCAATCGACCACAGGTGGGCCGATGAGGACGAACAACCCCGATGGACTGAGGAGCAGGAGCATGGCTAAGACCCTGGCAGAGAAGGTGTGGGACGCGCACGTCGTTCGTAGCGCTGCGGGAGAGCCAGACCTCCTCTACATCGATCTGCACCTGTTGCACGAGGTCACCAGCCCGCAGGCATTCGACGGTCTGCGCCTGGCCGGTCGCAAGGTTCGTCGCCCGGACCTGACGTTGGCCACCGAGGACCACAACGTCCCCACGCTCGACTGGGACAAGCCGATCGCGGATCCGGTCTCGCGTACCCAGGTCGAGACGCTGCGCAAGAACTGCGACGAGTTCGGAGTGCGCCTGCACCCGCTCGGTGACATCGAGCAGGGCATCGTGCACGTGGTCGGTCCGCAACTGGGGCTGACTCAGCCCGGGATGACCGTCGTCTGCGGTGACTCCCACACCTCCACCCACGGCGCGTTCGGCTCGATCGCGTTCGGCATCGGCACCTCCCAGGTCGAGCACGTGCTCGCCACCCAGACCCTGAGCCAGGCCAAGCTGAAGACCATGGCCGTGACCATCAACGGCTCGTTGCCCGAGGGCGTCACCAGCAAGGACCTGGTGCTGGCGCTGATCGCCCACACCGGTACCGGTGGCGGCCAGGGCTACATCGTGGAGTACCGCGGCCAGGCCATCGAGGAACTCTCGATGGAGGCCCGTATGACGGTCTGCAATATGTCGATCGAGTGGGGTGCCAAGGCCGGCATGATCGCTCCCGACCAGAAGACCTTCGACTTCCTGGCCGACAAGCCCGAGGCGCCCAAGGGTGCCGAGTGGGACGCGGCCGTGGCGTACTGGGAGACCCTGGTCACCGACGCCGACGCCACCTTCGACGCCGAGATCGTGCTCGACGCGGCCGACATCACGCCGTTCGTCACCTGGGGCACCAACCCCGGCCAGGGGGTACCGCTGGGCGCCGATGTGCCCAGCCCCAGCGACTTCAGCGACCCCAGCGACGCGCTGGCCGCCGAGAAGGCGCTGGAGTACATGGGCCTGACCGCCGGTGAGCCGATGCGCTCGGTCAAGGTGGACACGGTCTTCGTCGGCTCCTGCACCAACGGCCGGATCGAGGACCTGCGACTCGCTGCCTCGATCCTCGAAGGCCACACCGTCGACCCCGACACCCGCCTGCTGGTGGTGCCGGGCTCGGTGCGAGTACGCCTGCAGGCCGAGGCCGAGGGTCTGGACAAGATCTTCATCGCGGCGGGTGCCCAGTGGCGTGGTGCGGGCTGTTCGATGTGCCTGGGGATGAACCCCGACCAGCTGGCACCTCAGGAGCGCTCGGCCTCGACCTCCAACCGCAACTTCGAAGGCCGTCAGGGCAAGGGGGGACGTACCCACCTGGTCTCGGTCCCGGTCGCCGCGGCGACCGCGGTGCGAGGAACCCTCTCCTCGCCCGCCGACCTCGAGCCGGTCGCCGTTTCCGCAG
>CAYNFY010000142.1:0-8167 GCA_964396585.1 uncultured Nocardioides sp. | reverse complement strand
CACACAGCACGTTGGACTTGGACCCGTGGGCCCCCTCGTTGACCTGGATCAGGCCCCGGTAGGAAGTACGGCCGCCGCCGCGCGCCACCGACTTGGACAGGATCGAGGACGAGGTGTTCGGCGCGGCGTGCACCATCTTGGCGCCGGCGTCCTGGTGCTGCCCCTCGCCCGCGAACGCGATCGAGAGGGTCTCGCCCTTGGCGTGCTCACCCATCAGGTAGACGGCGGGGTACTTCATGGTCACCTTGGAGCCGATATTTCCGTCGACCCATTCCATGGTGGCGCCGGCCTCGCAGACGGCGCGCTTGGTGACCAGGTTGTACACATTGTTCGACCAGTTCTGGATGGTCGTGTAGCGGCAGCGGCCGCCCTTCTTGACGATGATCTCCACGACGGCGCTGTGCAGCGAGTCCGACGAGTAGATCGGCGCGGTGCACCCCTCGACGTAGTGCACATAGGCATCCTCGTCGACGATGATCAGGGTCCGCTCGAACTGACCCATGTTCTCGGTGTTGATCCGGAAGTAGGCCTGCAGCGGGATGTCCACGTGGACGCCCTTGGGCACGTAGATGAAGGAGCCACCGGACCAGACCGAGGTGTTCAGGGCGGCGAACTTGTTGTCACCGACCGGGATGATGGTGCCGAAGTACTCCTTGAAGAGTTCCTCGTGCTCCTTCAGCGCGGTGTCGGTGTCGACGAAGATGACGCCCTTCTCCTCGAGGTCCTCGCGGATCGAGTGGTAGACGACCTCGGACTCGTACTGGGCCGCGACACCGGCGACCAGGCGCTGCTTCTCCGCCTCGGGGATGCCCAGCTTGTCGTAGGTGTTCTTGATGTCCTCGGGCAGTTCCTCCCAGCTGGTGGCCTGCTTCTCCGAGGAACGGACGAAGTACTTGATGTTGTCGAAGTCGATCGTGGAGAGGTCGGATCCCCAGGTCGGCATCGGCTTGCGATCGAAGAGCTTGAGGCCCTTCAATCGCAGGTCGAGCATCCACTGTGGCTCGGACTTCTTGCCGGAGATGTCGCGCACGACATCCTCGTTCAGCCCACGCTTCGCGGTGGCACCGGCGGTGTCGGAGTCGGACCAGCCGAACTCGTAACGTCCGATGCCCTGGAGCTCGGGGTTCAGCTCTTCGATGCTCGTCATGTCACTTCCTCGTTACTGATTCCCGGCGGGAATCACTGTCGTGGTTCTTGATGTCGGGGATACACGTGGTGCACACCCCGTCGCCGTGGGCGATCGTCGCCAGCCTCTGAACATGGGTTCCGAGGGCTCGGCCGATGGCTTCGGTCTCTGCTTCGCACAGCTGCGGGAACTCGCTGGCCACGTGGGCTACCGGGCAGTGCTGCTGGCACAGTTGCTCACCGATCACCGGGAGCTCCCGTACCGTGGCCGCATAGCCATGCGTGGAGAAGACCTCGGCCAATGCGGCCCCGGGTGTCATCTCGGGGTCGGCCTGGATCACGGCCGCGAAGTCACGTTCGATGAACGCGGCACGCTGTCGTGCGAACTCCACCACTGCCTCCTCCCCCGCTGTCTCGGCGAGGAATCGCATGGCCTGCACCGCCAGGTCGTCGTAGGCCTGGTCGAACAGGTCACGTCCACGGGGGGTCAACCCGAAGGACTTGGCAGGACGGCCACGGCCGCGGGTTCCCGGACGTTTGGTGTTGCTGACCTCGACCGCTCCGATCTCGGTCAGATGCTCCAGGTGACGCCGCACCGCGGCGGGCGTCAACTCGAGCCGCTGACCCAGATCGGCGGCCGTCGAGGGGCCGTTCTCCAGGATCGACCGAGCCACCCGCTGACGGGTGGGCGCGTCGTCGGCACCGACCGTCGATGCACTCATGTCGAATTCCACAAGGCAAGTGTGACGTAATTGAAGTTCGCCCTTCAAGTAAGGTCGCCCTAAGGTGTCGGCGTCACGGGCGGGGGCCGCGGCGCGAATGTGGCGTAGGTCACCTTCCCGAGGCGTCCGCGCTCGAGCCGAGCCCGACGCAGCCACCGCCACAGTGATACGGCACGACGATCGGCGAGCGGAGAGGGACCGGGGGTCGGTCCACCCGGAGGGCTCCCTAGAATCATCTGGTGCCCTCCCCCTCCGCAGCCGTCGAGATCGACGGTCTGGTGATGCGTTACGGCGACAAGATCGCCGTCAACGATCTCTCTCTGGTCGTCGAGCGCCACACCATCACCGCTGTGCTCGGCCCCAACGGCGCCGGCAAGACGACGACCCTCGAGACCTGCGAGGGGTACCGCCGTCCTGGTGCCGGCACCGTCCGGGTACTGGGACTGGACCCGATCGCCCAACGCGCCATGCTGCTCCCCCGGATCGGGGTGATGCTGCAGTCCGGCGGGGCGTGGAGTGGCTCCCGGGCCCTGGAGATGCTGCGGCACATGGCCAGCCTGCATGCCCACCCGCTGCCGGTGGATGCCCTGGCCGAGCGGCTGGGCCTGGGCGAGTGCGGGCGAACCCCCTACCGCCGTCTCTCGGGCGGGCAACAGCAGCGCCTGGCACTGGCCATGGCGCTGGTGGGTCGCCCCGAACTCGTCTTCGTCGACGAGCCCACGGCCGGCATGGACCCCCAGGCCCGCCGCAATACCTGGGACCTACTCACCGAGCTCCGCGACAGTGGTGTCACGGTGGTGCTCACCACGCACTATCTCGACGAGGCCGAGCAACTGGCCGACCAGGTGCACATCATCGATCACGGCCGGCTGATCGCGAGCGGCTCGCCCGCGGAACTGACCGGCGGTGGACGCAGCGCCACCCTGCGACTGGTCGTGAATCGCCCGCTGGACGACGTCACGCTCGCCGACCTGAGTGAGGCCCTGGGCCAGACGCTGGAGGTGCACCGTACCGGCGACCAGTCGTTGGTCGCCACCGGCACGGCGGACCCGGGCACGCTGGCCGCCATCGCGGCCTGGTGTCAGCGCCACGGCATCGTCCCCGACACTCTCAGCCTGGGCACCCAATCCCTGGAGGATGTCTTCCTCGAGCTCACCGGACGGGAAATGGCATGAGCACCCCACGCCGTTCTTCTCCTCCGCTGCGCTCCCCCGAACAACACCGAGGGGACCCCGCATGAACACCCCACAGTCGAGCCTGGACCTCACCCCCGCGCCCGGGTCGGCCCCGCTGATCCGACAGGTCCGTGCCCAGGCCTCCATGGAGGCCCGGTTGATGCTCCGCAACGGAGAGCAGCTGCTGCTCGCCGTGGTGATCCCGATCCTGGTCCTGGTCGGTGGCGTGCTCGCCGCCGAACGTCTCGACCTGGACTGGACCCGACCGGCGATCGACGTGCTCACCCCCGGGGTCCTCGCCCTCGCGGTGATGTCGAGCGCCTTCACATCGGTCTCCATCGCCACCGCCTTCGAGCGCCGCTATGGAGTGCTCAAGCGCTTGGGAGCCTCACCGCTCCCCCGGACCGGCTTGCTACTCGGCAAGGTCGGCGCCCTGCTGCTGGTCCAGGCTCTGCAGCTGGTGCTGATCTGCGTCGTCGCCTTCGCCATGGGTTGGGACCCGCACGGCTGGGGCAGCGTGCTGCCGATGCTCCTCGCCTGGGCCCTCGGCACCGCTACTTTCGCGTCCCTGGGACTGTTGGTGGCGGGGGTGATGCGCGCCGAGGCCACCCTGGCCGTGGCGAACCTCGTCTACCTGCTGCTACTGGCAGGGGGCGCCGTGGTGATCCCGGCCTCCAGCTACGGGATCATGGAGCACCCGGTCCACTATCTGCCCAGCGGCGCCCTGGGAGAGGCGTTCCGTGACGCCGCCTGGTTCGGGACCTTCTCGCTCCGAGATCTCTCCGGTCTCCTGCTGTGGACGCTCCTGGGTACCTTTCTGACCGCCAAGACCTTCCGCTGGGAGTGAACGTGTCCGCGACCCTCAAGCAGATCACCGACAGGCTGGCCGACAGGTGGCGGGCCGGCTGTGACCGACTCTCCCCGAACCTGTGGGGCTGGGCGCTGGCCAACACGGTCGCCAATATCCTGATCGTGGTGACCGGCGCGGCGGTTCGGTTGACCGACTCCGGTCTGGGCTGCCCGACCTGGCCCAAGTGCACCGAAGAGTCCTTCGTCACCCATCCGTCGATGGGCATCCACGGGGTGATCGAGTTCGGCAACCGACTGCTCACCTACGTACTCGCGGTGATCGCGGTCTGCTGCTTCATGGCGGCGCTGGGCAGACGCGACCGGTATGCCTCCCGGCTCTCGTTCTGGATCGGCCTGGGTATCCCCGCCCAGGCGGTGATCGGCGGCATCACGGTGCTCACCGACCTGAACCCGTGGGTCGTCGGTCTGCACTTCATGGCCTCGATGCTGATCGTGATGCTCTGCGTCGGACTCCTCGACCACCTGCGTTCCCCGACTCGGCCGTCCGCCAGCGGGTCCCGACGAACGCTTGCCGTGGCTCTCCTCGTCGTCGGCTGGGTGGTGCTCTACCTGGGCGTGATGGTCACCGGGGCCGGTCCCCACGCCGGAGACGCCGATGCCCGGCGCAACGGTCTCGATCCGCAGGTCATGTCCTACCTACACGCCGCCTCGGTGGCGGTTCTCCTGGCCCTCACCATCGCCCTGCTGGTGGTGGCCCGGCGCGCTGGGGACCGCTGGTTGACCGCAGCGGTGACCGGAGTCCTGGTGCTGGAACTGGTCCAGGGCGTGGTCGGCTGGACCCAGTTCGCCACCGACCTGCCCGTGCTGCTGGTAGCGCTCCACATGCTGCTGGCCAGCATGCTCGCGGCCGGCTTCGCCCGAGTCTTCCTGGCGGTCCGATCCCATACCGACACCGGCGGGCGGCACGGACGCCTGCTGGCGCGGGTGATGGGCGCCTGAGCGCAGCGTAGGAGCACCTGCGTAGCCCCGACGGCGCTCTGGTTCGCTCCGGAGCGAAACCGAGAGCACTAGGCGCTGATCCGGGCCACCTCGCTCAGGCGGGCCGCGATCGCGTCACGTCGTCCAGGGGTGAGTCCAGCAGCGTCGGCATGGATGGGCCAGTGGGCCACGGCTTCACCGACCCGCTCCAGGATGCCCTTGATGTCGGGGACCTCATAGCGCTCGCCGAGTCGGATGAGGTCGGCGCGGGTGATCTCGGAGAACCTCCCCTCGACGCCCATCAGGTGATGGGCGAGCCACTTGTTGGTCGGGTCGTCGGCGAAGGTGATGTCGTAGGCCGGAGAGAGCATCCAGGTGCCATTTTCCGGCAGCAGGAACGAGTGGTTCTTGACGTGGTCGTCGTTGTTCGCCCCCAGAATGTTGAGCGTCACCCGGGTGAAGACCTGGGCGAGATCGGCAGGCGAATCGGTCAGAGTGCGCGTTCGGTTGAGCAAGCTGGCGTAGTCGTGGGTGCCGACAAGGTTGTAGTCCAGTCCGTCGAGCCCCCCGAGAGTCTGCATGTGGAGGCGGATTCCCTGCACCCCGGGCCGGTCGAAGCGGCGGGTCATGAAGTGCGCCCGGCCACCTTCTTCGAGCAGGTGGGTCTCTGCCATCTCGACTCCGGCCGCGCGGGCCATCAGGGAGTAGGCATACTCGATGCGGCCGAACTCCTGGCCGACCCCGAAGACGGTTCCCTTGTCGGTGTTCTCGACGCCGTCGAACTTGAGCAGCCATTGTTCGAACCCTCGCGGGGCAGGCAGGTTGCCCGCTTGGAGGTCGCCGGTGCTGCGGTTCCAGGCCACGACGGCCTTAGCGCGGGCACCTCCGGCAGAGGAGCCAACCGAAAGGAGTTCCGTCAGCGACTGGGTGGCCGCGTCGGGGTTGAGATTGCCCTGGAGCGCTGCGCGGGCAGCGGTGACCAGGTCGGCGAGTTCAAGGCTGGTAGGGAGCTGCCGTCTCGGGCCCTGGTCGGGGTGGAAGGTCAGGGCACCCATCGCCCGCTCGCCCAGGTAGGCCAGGCGATCGAGCGGAGTGATGGCTTCGGGGGTGACGCCTTCGCGAGCTAAAGCAGCGTTGATGATCGCGTTGCCGAACCGGTCGGGCAGAGAGTCCGCAATCAGGCCAGGCAGCCCGTGAAAGGTCTTAGTGGGGAGTTGCGGGAAGACCCAGGTGCGGACGCGGGAGTTTGTCGGCATCTGGGCAGGCGAGAGCTCGATCTTGCGGCGCACCCATGCGGGTTCGTACTCGAAGGCGTACAGGTTGCGTTGACGGCTGGCAGCGAGGGCGCCTACGTCATGGCCCCAGGCACGCACGCGGAGCACCGAGACAGCCTCGAAGGCCATCAGTGCTTCTTCTTACGTGAGGCGCGCTGAGGCGCGGTGACGCCCTCCATGGCGCGGGCGAGCGCGAGGGGGCTGACCTCGGGCTCGGGATAGAAGTCCTCGATCCAGTCCTGGCGACCCAGGGCCCGGGCGACGCGGGTCAAGGTCCGCAAACTGGTGCCGCGTCCAGCCTCAAGCCCACGGACTGCGCTCGGGCTGACGTTGGCCCGCCGCGCAAGGGTCTCCTGATCGAGGTCCAGGGCTAGGCGCTGGGCACGGAACTGTGAGCCAAGCAGGAGAATCAGGTCTTCGATCACGCCACTGGTACTGTCCATATTTAAACAGTAACACTCAATAGCGACCTTAATTATTCCTTTTCCACCAGTTACGATGGATCTCTTGAGTCGCTACCTCAGCGCCCCGAGCAAGCCGGGCACGGGCAACTGATTCAACTGATCAGCGGATCGATCGCCACAGCCACGAACAACAGCGACAGATACAGGTTGCTGGAGTGGAACAGCCGCATCGGGTTCAACTCGCTCAATATCTCGGACTTACGCGACCGGGCCAGCAGCTTGTGAGCCTCGACCAGGAAGACCAGGCCGAGGACCAGCGCCACGGTGGGATAGAACCAGCTGGTTCCGGCTACCGGCCACAGCAGCAGCGAGGTCCCCACCATCACCCACGAGTAGGCGACGATCTGCTTGGCCACGCTCAGCGCCGGCTTCACCACCGGCAGCATCGGCACGTCGACGTTCGCATAGTCCTCGCGGTAGCGGATCGCCAGCGACCACGTGTGCGGCGGAGTCCAGAAGAAGACCACCATGAACAGCACGAACGGGGTCCACGACAGCTCGTTGGTGACCGCGGTCCAGCCGATCATCGCCGGGAAGCAGCCCGCGATGCCGCCCCAGACGATGTTCTGGGTGGTACGACGCTTGAGCAATATCGTGTAGATGAACACGTAGAAGGCATTGGCTCCCAACGACAACATCGCGGAGAGCGGGTTCACCCACACCCACAGAACCACGGTCGAGAGCACCGCCAAGACGGTGGCGAAGACCAGCGCCGAGACCGGGGTGACCACGTGCCTCGGCAGCGCGCGACGACGAGTCCGCCGCATCTGCTCGTCGATGTCGCGGTCGTAGACGCAGTTGTAGGCCGAGGCGGAACCGGCGCTCAAGGAGCCACCGATCACCGTGGCCACGACCAGCCACAGATCCGGAACACCACGCGCTGCATAGAACATCACTGGAACGGTGGTGAGCAGCAGCAACTCCAGTACCCGGGGCTTGGTGAGTCCCACATAGGCGGACAGCACGTCCCGCCAGGTGGGTCGCTCGGTCGACCGCTCGCTCGACTGGGGGGCCGACTGACCGACGTGCGTCACGAAGAACCTCGATGATGGAACGTGGGATGGGGCTGAACAGTTGATCCGAAATCGAGTCTAACTCGCGCTGACAGTAGGCTTGGCATCGCCTGTTCCCCCGAGTCCTCGACGATCGGATCGGTCGTGGTCCGGGCACGACGCCGCCACCTTGTGAGAGGAACCCCGAACCGTGAGCACCATCCCCGCCCGACTGGACTGGACCGAGCTCGACCAGAAGGCGGTCGACACCGCTCGAGTGCTTGCCATGGACGCCGTGCAGAAGGTCGGCAACGGCCACCCCGGCACCGCGATGAGCATCGCCCCCGCCGCCTACCTGCTCTTCCAGAAGGTGATGCGACACGACCCGGCGGACCCCAGCTGGCATGCCCGGGACCGGTTCGTGCTCTCGTGTGGACACTCCTCCCTCACCCTCTACAACCAGCTGTACCTGGGCGGATTCGGTCTTGAGCTGGCGGATATCGAGGCGCTGCGCACCTGGGGATCCAAGACCCCAGGGCACCCGGAGTACCGGCACACCGCCGGTGTCGAGACCACCACCGGCCCGCTCGGTCAGGGAGTCGCCAATGCGGTCGGGATGGCGATGGC
>CAYNFY010000141.1:0-8230 GCA_964396585.1 uncultured Nocardioides sp. | reverse complement strand
GCGCTTCCCTGACACGGAAGAGGTCACTGGTTCGATCCCAGTATCGCCCACCAGAACAGTAGGCCCCGGTCCCGGCGACCGGGGCCTACTGGATTCGTGCCGGCTGCGCGTACGGAGGGTCACCGGGACGGGAAGGCAGGAGGCTGGATGGACACCCTGACCACCATCGTGTTCACCGCCGTGGTGGCGGGCCGATTCATCCTGCCGCTGTTCATCTTCAAGTACCCGCTCCCGGCGATCATCGCCTGCCTTCTGCTCGACGGATACGACCAATCGATCTTCCAGTGGTTCGGACACGATCCGTCCTCCTACCAGTCCTATGACAAGGCAATGGACATCTGGTACCTGTGCATGGCGTACCTGTCCACGCTGCGCAACTGGCGTTCTGAGGCCGCCTTCAGAGTGGCCTGGTTCCTGTACTTCTATCGGCTCGTCGGTGCGCTGCTCTTCGAGATGACTCAGATCAGGGCGCTGCTACTGGTCTTTCCGAACGCCTTCGAATATTTTTTCATCGCCTACGAGCTGATCCGCTCCCGCTGGAATGTGCGCACTCTCTCCCTGCGCTTCTGGGTGATCCTGGCGGCCCTGATCTGGATCTGCATCAAGCTCCCGCAGGAGTTCTGGCTGCACATCGCCGAGATGGACATGTCAGACACGCTGGCCGCGTATCCGTGGGTCTGGGGCCTGCTGGCCGTCCTGGTGGGATCCGCCCTGGGGCTGATCGGCTGGGGGACGCGCCGCTTCCTCGGTGAGCCGCAGCACCGGCTCCAGTTGGCGGCACCCCCCATCCCACGTCGGATCGACACCGCCCTGGCCCGAGCGGCCTGGATCGCCCGGTTCGATGCGATCCGGTCTTCGGCGACCCTCGAGAAGGTGATCCTGGTCGGGCTGATCGCGGTGATCTACGGGCAGGTACTGCCGGACTACCGAGGGTCCTCGCTGTGGTTGTTCGTCGGTGTCGGGCTGGTGGTGGTGGCGAACTCCGTGTACTCGATCGCGATGGCCCACCGACGCTGGACGATCCAGGGGTCGGCGCGCTCCATCATGGTGCGGCTGGTCTTCAACCTGCTTCTGGTGGATCTGGCCGACCGGGTGCTGAATCGGAACTCCGGAGACCTGCACGGCTTCGACACGTTCTTCTTCCTGTCGCTGGTCAGCCTGATCTGCCCGCTGCACGACCGCTACCGGCCCGTGCACGCCACGCTCATGCGGATCCCGGCCCCCGCACGCTGAGACGGCATGGGTCAGGCAAGCTGTTCTCGATTCTGTGCCAGCGCAGCGGAGGAGACGACAGCCCGTTAGGCTGAGCCGGGCAGTGTCGACATGCTGCCTACCCCCGATCCGTCCCCAGATCCACCAGGAGATAGTCGTGTCCGAGATCAAGGTCGTCCGCGTCCACGCCGAACAACGCGAGGACCGGACCACTGCGACCGGCACGAAGGCCTGGGAACTGTTCGCCGAGGACGCGGAGGTGATCGCGGCCCGGATCAACGGCGACCTCAAGGACCTGTCCACCGAGGTGCGTGACGGCGATGAGGTAGCAGGTGTGCTGGTCGGGTCCGCGGACGGGCGCGACATCCTGCGACACTCCACCGCGCATGTGATGGCCCAGGC
Source organism: uncultured Nocardioides sp. (assembly GCA_964396585.1). Taxonomy (GTDB): domain Bacteria; phylum Actinomycetota; class Actinomycetes; order Propionibacteriales; family Nocardioidaceae; genus Nocardioides. Next base: position 6,616 of record CAYNFY010000141.1, on the reverse strand, counting down.
CGTCCAGGAGCTCTTCGCCGACGCGAAGCTGGGCATCGGCCCGCCGATCACCGACGGCTTCTACTACGACTTCGACGTCGAGACCCCGTTCGTGCCCGAGGACCTGGCCAAGATCGAGTCCCGGATGAAGAAGATCATCAAGGAGAACCAGCGCTTCTCGCGTCGGGTCACCACCGAGACCGATGCGCTGGCCGAACTCGCACACGAGCCTTACAAGATCGAGCTGATCGGTCTCAAGGGCAACTCCGCCGAGGCCGCCGAGGGCGCCTCGGTCGAGGTCGGCGGTGGCGAGCTGACGATCTACGACAACATCAACCGCAAGGGCGAGGTGGCCTGGAAGGACCTGTGCCGCGGCCCGCACCTGCCCACCACCAAGCGGATTCCGGCGTTCAAGCTGATGCGCTCGGCCGCGGCCTACTGGCGCGGTAACGAGAAGAACAAGCAGCTGCAGCGGATCTACGGCACCGCCTGGGAGTCCAAGGAAGCCCTGGACGAGCACCTGCACCGGATCGAGGAGGCCGAGCGCCGCGACCACCGCAAGCTGGGCCGCGAGCTGGACCTGTTCAGCTTCCCCGACGAGATCGGCTCCGGCCTGCCGGTGTTCCACCCCAAGGGCGGCGTGATCAAGCGCGCGATGGAGGACTACGTCCGCGAGCGCCACATCGAGGAGGGGTTCGAGTACGTCGGCACCCCCCATATCGCCAAGGAAGAGCTGTTCCACACCTCGGGCCACCTGCCCTACTACGGCGAGGGCATGTTCCCGGCGCTCGACGTGGACGGCATGGACTATCGCCTCAAGGCGATGAACTGCCCCATGCACAACCTGATCTTCCGCTCCCGGCAGCGCTCCTACCGTGAACTGCCGTTGCGCCTGTTCGAGTTCGGCTCGGTGTATCGCAACGAGAAATCGGGCGTGATCCACGGACTGACCCGGGTGCGCGGCTTCGCCCAGGACGACTCGCACTCCTATGTCACCCCCGAACAGGCCCCGGCCGAGGTCGAGCACCTGCTGAACTTCATGCTCAGCCTGCTGCGCGACTTCGGCATCGACGACTTCTACCTGGAGCTCTCGACCCGGGACGCCTCGAAGGACAAGTTCATCGGCTCCGACGAGGATTGGGCGGTGGCCACCAAGGTGCTCGAGGACGTCGCGATCGCCACCGGCCTCGACCTGGTGCCCGACCCGGGTGGTGCGGCCTACTACGGCCCCAAGATCTCGGTACAGGCCCGCGACGCGATCGGCCGCACCTGGCAGATGGGTACGGTCCAGTACGACTTCAACCAGCCCTCGCCCGAGCGGTTCAACCTCGAGTACGTTGCCTCCGACGGCACCCGCAAGCAGCCGGTGATGATCCATTCGGCCAAGTTCGGCTCGATCGAGCGGTTCATGGGCGTGTTGGTGGAGCACTACGCGGGCGCCTTCCCGCCCTGGCTCGCGCCTGTCCAGGCCGTCGGCATCCCGATCGCCGAGCGTCACGACGACTACCTCAAGGAGATCGCGGCCCGGATGAAGTCGGCCGGGCTGCGGGCCGAGGTCGACCTGTCTGATGACCGGATGCAGAAGAAGATCCGCAACGCCCAGCTGCAGAAGGTTCCGTTCATGCTGATCGCCGGGGACGAGGATGTCGAGAAGGGCGCCGTCTCGTTCCGGTACCGCGACGGGCACCAGGAGAACGGGGTGCCGGTCGAGGAGGCGATCGCACGGATCGCCGAGGCCGTCGCCAGCCGGGCGCAGGTCTGAGCCGGCCGAGTCGATATGACAACCGACGAGCAGGTCATCCGACAGGGTGGCATCGGCGAGCAGGACGGTCTGCAGCGACTCTGGACGCCCTATCGGATGGCCTACATCCGCGGAGCCGACGAGGCTGCCTCCGCTGAGGCGACCGAGAAATCGTGTCCGTTCTGCACGATCCCGGCCATGGAGGACCGTGCCGGACTGGTCGTGGCTCGCGGCTCGGCCTGCTATGCGGTGCTCAATCTGCACCCGTACAACCCGGGGCACCTGATGGTGATCCCTTACCGTCACGTGGCCGAGCTCGAGGACCTTTCGACGGAGGAGTCGGCGGAGCTGATGACGATGACCCAGGCAGCGGTGCGCACCATCAAACGGATCTCGAACCCCCATGCACTCAATATCGGATTGAATCTCGGATCCGCCGCCGGTGGCTCGTTGGCCACCCACCTGCACCAGCATGTGGTGCCCCGCTGGGTGGGGGACGCCAACTTCATCACGGTGACGGGACAGACCAAGGTACTGCCGCAGCTGCTGGGGGAGACCCGAGACCTGCTGGCCGAGGCCTGGGCCGATTAGGTAGCGGATCGACTCGGATGGGGATCGATGATGCGGGCCTGCTGACGATTCTGCTTGAGGAGGCCGGTGCGCTCGCCGAGACCTGGTGGCCGCCCTATCGAGGGAACGGCGCCGCGGACCTGACGGTCACGAGCAAGGCGAACCCTACCGATCTGGTGACCGCCGCCGACCGGGCCGCAGAGACGCATATCGTCCAGTCCCTGGCTCGGCTTCGGCCCCAGGACGGGGTGCTGGGTGAGGAAGGTTCGTTGCGTTCGGGCGGCTCCGGACGGACCTGGGTGATCGATCCGGTGGACGGGACCTACAACTTCACCCGGGGGAGCCGTCGTTGGTGCACGGCGCTGGCCCTGATCGAAGGGGAGACCCCGGTCCTGGGCGGGGTGTACCCGCCCTTCCTGGGCACCTCCGCATTGGTCGTCGGGGGCCCCGGGCTCTGGCCACGCGAGGGAGGTGCCCCCTTCCCGCCGATATCGGACCGTGGGCTGGCGACGAGTTGCCTGCTGACCTACCTGCACCCACCGTTCCACGAGGGTCCGGTCGGTGCGGCCTGGCGTCGTCTGGCCTCCGGGGCCGGCACCCTGCGGATGACCGGATCGGGCTCCTTGGACGCTCTGGACGTGGCCGCCGGTCGGGCCGACCTGCTCGTGCAGCACTCGGTCCCGCCCTGGGACCGCTATCCCGGGGAGGCGATCATCCGCGCGGTGGGCGGTGCGTCCGCGACCGTGCTGACGGCCGGTGTCGAGTGGTACCTGGCCGGTGCTCCGGCCGCTGTTCGCGAGGCCGTGGAACGGATCGCGCACCCCACTGCGTACTGAACTCACCGGGTCTGTCAGGGCCATTTCCCAATGCCCCTATACCTAAATAAGCGTCATTTTCCTGTTTTTGCTCCCTCTCGGGGGTATGACAGCGCACAATTCCTTCTGTCGGGAGTCAGCACCCGACTGCCCCGATGGTGATGGGTGGCATCTGTCCGCGTCGACCCCGGCCGCCGCATAGGGCTGATCCCGCTCTGCTCGGGCGGCCCTTCAGGGGGGCCGCCCGAGCCCTCGCCATTCGTGTCATCCATCCCAGGGAAGGGGGAGCCTGTGACGATCGGCCGTTTGCGCGCCGCCGAACTGACCGCATTGCTGATCGTGTCGCTGATCGCAATGTCGCTCTTCGCTGTGGCTGGAACCGCGTCGGCGGCAGCTGACCCCGGAGAACCTGAGTTCAGCTGGGACGGCAGGACGTGGAGTGAGAGGCTCACCGGAACCCTCTTCCCTCAGGGGAGCGTGCCGGTGCCGGGTCAGAGCGCCGGCAGGGTGTTCTGGATCCGGGGAGTAAGACCGGGGGGCGCGCGGGTGAGGATCGGCACCGCGGTCGCCGGCCGAGACGGATCGATCTCCAGCAGGGCGCTCAGGTTGGAGGCCAAGATCGGCCGCGGTTCGACGTGGACTCCGTTCATCGGAGGCGAGGTCACCCAGCACGATACGGGTCAGCTCGGTCGCGCGGGTCGGTTCAAGATCAGGGTACGCGCGACCCTGGACCCCGGGTCCGAGCAGAGCGCCCCGCGCACATGGCCGAACTTCTTCATCACGATCCAGTCCGAGCCGACTGCGGGGACGGGGACCCGGCCCCAGCGGGGCGGCGGTGAGCTGGTGCTCCGGCACCAGATACTCGAGGAGAGCGCCCGATCCGGCGGGCCGGACCGGGCGGCCAGCACCTCGGGCGAAGCGGCGCCGACCCTGGCGATGCCACTGGTCGCACTGGCGGCCCTGATCGGCGCCGGCCTCTCCTTCGGCATCCGGGTCCGGCCCAAGACGAAGTTCTCCCACCCGGACCCGCTGAGAGCCTGCGTCGAATCGGATACCGACGTCGGGCACCGGTAACCTCACCTGCGACATGTTGGAGCGCTTCAGACACTTCTGGCAGGGCGTCGTACTGATGCCCTTCATCAAGCTATTTCTCAAGCTGGGGATCAGCCCCGACACGGTGACCTTCGTCGGCACCCTGGGTGTCGCGGCCGGTGCGCTGATCTTCTTCCCGACCGGGCATCTGCTGGCCGGCGTCCTCTTCATCACCTGCTTCGTCTTCTCGGACCTGATCGACGGGCAGATGGCCCGGATGTCGGGTCGCAAGTCGAAGTTCGGTGCGTTCTGGGACTCCACCCTGGACCGGATCGGGGACGGTGCGATCTTCGGTGGTCTGGCGCTCTACTTCGCCGGTCCGGGCGACAACTATCTGTACCTGTGCCTGTGCCTCTACAACATGGTCACCGGTGCCGTCACCTCCTATGCCCGGGCCAAGGCCGAGTCGCTCGATCTGGACGCCAAGGGTGGGATCGCGGAACGCTCCGATCGGCTGGTGTCCATCCTGGTGATGACCGGCCTCGGCGCCATATTCGATCTGCCGATCCTGATGTACCTCACGTTGTGGGCCCTGGCCCTGGCCACCACCTACACGGTGATCTTCCGAGTCTGGAAGGTCTACCGGCAGACCGTGGATCAAGGTACCTACTGAACCTGGCCCGTTGCCGGGTCCCGGCGACGCGGCCTGCCACCTCGGGCCAGCGTGGCCGCGGCCGCCACATCGCGGGCCAAGGCGGCCTGCTCGGTCTCGGTGAGATGGTGCACCGTCAGCCGGATCCGGTGGGATGGCCGCTCGGGGTCGGCGGCCAGTTCGAACTCGCCGCCCGAACGCGCCAACCATCCACGACGCATCAACTGGGCGATCGTCTCGGACGAGGAGGCGCCGGTGTCCACCCACACGCTGAGCCCGTCCCCGGCTCGGGTGGGCAGTCCGGCAGTGGAGATCAGGTCGGCGAACGCCGCGTTGCGGGCCGCGTAGTGGCGCCCGGTCTCGCGGATCGAATCCAGTACCTGGGCGTCGGCGAGTTGGGTATGCACCAACCGTTGGAGCAGGTGGCTCACCCAGGTGGTGCCCGGTCGCAGTCGTAGTGCGAGACGGTCGGCAGTGTGCTGGTCGGAGGCCACCAGCGCGACGCAGGAGTCGGGCCCCAGGAACTTGGAGACCGAGCGGACCAATGCCCACCGGCGATGCCGGGGTCCGACGATGCTGCGGTGCGGTTGCTGGGAGAGCAACGAGAAGTGGTCATCCTCGATCACCAACACGTACGGGTGCTCTGCCATGACGGCGCGAAGCTCGGTAGCGCGGCGGCTGCTGAGCCCGACCCCGGTCGGGTTCTGCGCACGGGGGGTGGTGACCACCGCGCGTACCCCCTGGTCGAGGGCGGCGCGCAGCCCGGCCGGGGTCATCCCCTCGTCGTCGACCGGAACACCGACCGCCCGGTAGCCGCCGAGTCGCACGGTCTGGATGCTGGCCAGGAAACACGGAACCTCCAGGGCCACGGCGTCCTCGCGGGTCAACGACTGGGAGAGCAGCCGCTCGACCGCATCGACCGCGCCGGAGGTGACGCTGAGCCGGAAGTCGCGGGGGCCCTCGGCAGCGGTCAGGTCCTCGGCGAACCACCGAGTGGCCCAGGCGCCCAGCTCCGGATCGACCACCGGTTCTCCGTACATGACCGGGCGCGGGGGCAGTGCGGCCAGCGCCGGGGTCGGGTCCGGGATCCGGGAGGGGTCGGGATTGTTGCTCGCCACGTCACGCAGCGCGGTGTCCACCGCGTAGCCCTCGTCCGGAGTGGGGGCCAGGTCGCGTACCCGGGTACCGGCCCGCCCCTGGGTGACCACCAGGCCCGCCTGGGCCAGCAGCCGATAGCCGGCGACGACGGTGTTGCGGTTCACGCCGAGTGTCTCGGCCAGCGATCTGACCGGGGGGAGAGGATCGCCGGCGGCAAGCTCGCCGCGGTCGATCAACCCGCGGATGCTCTGCGCGAGCTCGGCCGCCGAAGCACCCGTGATTGCCGTGTCCATCCCACCTCCGGGGCGATCCTAGCCGAGCATTGATCCAGGCCGTGATACTTTTTGGCCTAGGCCAAAGATTGGCTGGATTCTGCATCCTACTTGGACACCCCGGAGGTTCCCGATGAGCACCACCCCCCAAGCTCCTGAGGTCGGCACGACGCGCGTCAAGCGGGGGATGGCCGACATGCTGAAGGGCGGCGTCATCATGGACGTCGTCACCGCCGAGCAGGCGCGGATCGCCGAAGACGCCGGTGCCGTGGCCGTGATGGCGCTGGAGCGGGTCCCGGCCGACATTCGCGCCCAGGGCGGGGTCTCTCGGATGAGCGACCCGGACATGATCGACTCGATCATCGAGGCCGTGTCGATCCCGGTGATGGCCAAGGCCAGGATCGGACACTTCGCCGAGGCTCAGATCCTGCAGAGCCTCGGTGTGGACTACATCGAT
>CAYNFY010000140.1:0-8384 GCA_964396585.1 uncultured Nocardioides sp. | reverse complement strand
TGAAGGAGGTCGGCCCCGAGGTACTCGCGGCCGCGAGCGCTCACCCAGTCGGTGCTCCAGGATGCCTTCTGGATCCTCGGCCTCACCTCGTCGACGCACTGAGCTGCCCATGACGAACCACGACGTGCTCGCCTCCTTCACCCGTATCCGCGAAGCGGCGGAAGCGGTCACGCACGTGGCACTTCACCACGGCAACCCCCACAAATCGTCAAGTTCAACCGCCGCCAGGAGGCCGTCGACGGCGGCGACTACCTGTGGTGGGCTTGACCGCTCAAGCAGCCTGTGCTTCGCGCATGCTGGTCCAGGCTGAGCGACTCACCCGCTCCGCATCGAGCTGGAAATCGATGTCAACCACAACGACGACAAGCAGCACTCAGCCCCCTCCCAACGGCCCGAGAGTCCGTCCCTGCACTGCGCGGCGGCCTACGGACCGTTCTGCGTGTTCTCCGGACTTCACGCGCCGTCTCGGAAGCGGTGTTGAACTCAAAGTGCGCCCAGCAGCGGCCCCGGCGGTGAGGTCGTCGATGTCTCCGCCCGGCTGGAGCTGTTGTCCCCGGCTGAGGTCGCCAAGCGTCTGGGTATGTCGCGCACGACCGTGTCGCGCCGGATTGCCGACGGCGACCTGAAAGCAACGAAGGTCGGCACCCATCACCGCATCCCCTTGGCCGAGTTCGAGCGTTACAGCCACGAACTGATGCGGCGGATGACGAGGGCCAGCACGGCCGACAGCGAGGCCCGAGCTGTCGGGTAAGTGAGGGCTGTCTCGCGCCGGAGCGAGGTAGAATGGCACGAACGTTTCTAAATCGAAGGAGGGCCCATGACTGTCACCAAGAGCGAACGCCTGGAGCGTGAGCGCGTGATTGCCGAGGCCATCCACAGCGCCGAGATGGAGGGTCTCACAGTGTCCGAGGCGGCCGTCTCCGACTCGGCTGCTTACGTCGCCGGCGAGATCGACTCTGCCGACCTCGTCGCACGGGCCCGTGCCCGCTATGGCCTCGACTGATCTTGCCAGAGTTCGTCGACCCCTATATCGACCCTGCCACAGGAATCCTCCGAAACCTCGTCGGTGCCCGGACCCAGGAAGAACTCGACCAGATCGAAGCCGACTTGGTCGAGGCCCGCACGGTTGATCTACCCAAGCAGAGGGTCAAGAAGACCGCCGATCTGACGGAGTTGCGGGCGATCCATCGCTACCTCTTTGGCGATGTCTACGACTGGGCAGGTCAACCGCGGTCTGTCGACATCCGCAAGAACGTCGAAGGCGCGGAGTACTTCGTGCCAGTTTCACTCATCGACCGTGCCGCCACCTTCACCGCGACAGAGCTCGCTGCGGACAACTTCCTGCGCAATATGAGTCGCGATCGGTTCGTCGCCCGGCTCGCGCACCACTACGACCAACTGAACTACATCCATCCCTTCCGGGAGGGAAACGGCCGAACCCAGCGGGCCTTCTGGGACCGAGTTGCAAGTGACGCCGGGTGGCGGATGACCTGGCTTGCAGTCACCGGTGAAGTCAACGACCACGCCTCCCGCGTTGCGTCCGAGACGCAAGATCTCAGCTCGCTCATCACGATGTTCAACGGGATCGTTAGTCCATTACCATAGTTGATCCCGTGGTTCGAGCTCTATTACGACATCTGATTTAGGGTTTCCCCCTCTGTCAGTAGTGCTCAACAACGGCCCTGACCTGCGCACACGTTTGGGCGTCTGTCAGCGTCAGGGGCCGTTCTTCGTCGTTCTGCGGCCCCACTGCGGCCCAGAGATCGCTCACGGGGACCGGAAGGACTCGGTCACGGTCGTCCAGGCGTGGTTCCAGGGCATGACCCCTCGCCTCGACGACGTCGCGCCAGCGCGGCTGCTGCCTGAGGGCGACCTGGAGGAGGTCGGCCCCGAGGTACTGGCGGCCGCGCGCGCATGCGCTGCGGCCGGGCGTCCGCCGGCGACCGAGGCACCTCAGGTGGTCGTCACCGCGGCCGACCAGGTCTGGCGCGTCGGCTTCACGCCGGAACCCTGGGCCTGGTCGGGTTGGGAGTGGGCCGGCGCCGATGGCAGGTTCCACGACCGCTGGGATGACCGGCAGAGCAACTTCCGCACGATCTACGCTCAAAGTGCGCCCTCAGGCCGGATTCTCGACCTCAGAGCCAACACCCCGATTGACATCAGCGCAGGTCAGACCCGATGGGCTCGAGCAAAGCGACGCATTCGACGTGGTGCGTCATCGGGAACACGTCGGCGCTATTACGCGGGATTGCGCATGTTTGCGCTCGACTGCGAATGACCACAGAAAATGGCCTCTGACCTGCAGCGATGACGATTCCAGACGCTGCTTTCGACAGGAGTCACTTGCAAGGGTTTGCGAATCAAAGCGAGCCCATTCCGAGCCCTCGTGTCAGCAGGCCCTCACGGTCACAAGCGAGCGCAAACCCAAGCGCGGACATCACTCCCAGCGTGAGGCGGAAAGCACGACCGAGACGAACGCACGGAGCCGAACCACGCAACTTGGATCGGCCGAGACCCTCGCGCCCCTTGCTTGCTCTGTCTTCGCGCCCGGTCGGGCTAGAATCAGGCGAGGAGGTGCCCTGATGGCCACGCAGAATGTCCCGCTCAGCGAGCACGGTCGAGAGTACGTTGCTGCTGTCGTCGAAAGCGGCGAGGCGAAAGACGCGGCCGAAGTCGTTGACTTCGCGCTCCGGAAGATGGAAGCGGACCGGCGAGCGCACGGCGCTAAGGTCGAGGCGTTCCGCGAGGCAGTTCAGACCGGGCTTGATGATCTGGACAACGGCCGGTTCACAGCCGTCGCGGTCGAGGAACTCCCCTCGTTCATCAACGGGCTGAGCCCTCGTCTGTCCCAAGGCACGCCGGTGCAGTGAAGACCGAGCCTCACATCTCGAGCTCTGCCCAGAACGACATCGCACACGCGCTGGACTGGTCGTTCGAGACCTTCGGTGCCGCAGCGGAAGCCCGCTACGCGGCGCTCGTCGCCGCCGCGATCGCCCACGCCGCCCAAGACCCGGATGCCCTCGGATTCAAGAAGCGTGCCGAGTTGCCCGGCGACGTCCTCAGTTGGCACCTCTCCCAGAGCATCATGCACAGCGCTGGAGGTCGGGTCCGCAAGCCAAGGCACGTCCTCATCTGTCGCTGGGTTGGTGACCAACTTCAGGTCGCTCGCCTGCTCCACGAGGTCCAGGACCCAGCCCTGAACTTCGACCCGACAACCGACTGGGCCTAACACGCCTTGATCGGTTCGATCTCTATTACGACATCTGATCCGAGGGTTTTCACCCTCTGTCAGTAGTTGCCGAAAACGGCGGCTGACCTGCGGAAACGTCTTTCGACGGCTTCCAGCGTCAGCCGCCGTTTTTCGTTGGTGTGCGTACCCAGTGCACCCCATTTTTGGTTTCAACTATCCCGTGCGGAAGGTGGCACGTCGCCGGGTCTTCTCACTCGATCGCCAGCGCTGCCTCTGCTGGACGTCCGCGGGTGGCTCGCCATGCAGGAAGCAGCATTGCGCCAAGGGTGAGGAGCACCGTGAGGCTGGCGATGGTGATGTAGATCCAGGGTGATCCCGCAGGCATCGGAGTATCGAGTCGTTTGACGCTCACCGGCGCCACGATCGCGAGGGCTGCCGCAGTTCCGAGGGCCAGACCGCTGAGTGCCACGATGGCGCCTTCGAGAGTCACCATCTGCATCACCTGGGCGCGGGTCGATCCCGCGAGTCGTTGAAGCCCCAACTCGCGGCGACGAGCCGCCACGCTGGAGGCCAGCGTGTTGATCACCGTGATGGCGGCATAACCGGCGATCATCAGGACCATGATGTAGATCGCGAAGTTCGCCGTCGTCTTCTGATCGTCGAACTCGGCCAGCAGGACGTCACGATCGGTGATCGCCAGCCCGTCGTGATCGGCCGCCCATTCGCGCAGATCGGAGGCCAGTTCGTCGGGATCGGTTCCTTGATCGGCTTTCACCAGGATCTGCTGGGGTGCCCCTTCTGTGGTGTGCGCCGCCAGCGTGTCGGCTGGCAACAGCAGGGTGTTGTAGTCATCGGGCGCCGAGAACAGCATCGCCACCCTCAGGTCTTGTGCGGTGTTGTCACCCATCCGCACCGTGATCGTGTCACCGACGCCCACCGCGAGCTTGCGGGCGTGCTTGTCTTCGATGGCGATCGTCGTGCCGACGAGGTCATCGAACGCCCCGGTGGTCACCTTGACCGGCGTCGTCGCGGCGGCGCCGCTGGCCGTGACACCTTGCAAGGTCCAGCCCTCGTGCATGGGCGAGCTGTCCTTCGGGTCCTCGATGAACCCGATGCTGTCGACGTATTCCGATGCTCCCGCGACTCCCTGAAGGTCATCGATCTGGGACACGACATCGGGATCGAACCCACTGTCGGAGGTCACGACGGCGTCCGCGACGAGATTTGCGACATAGGCGTCACGGTCGGCCTTGTCGTTGGTCGCCTGCAAATACAGCAGGCCCGTTGCCACGGCTGTCATGAGGATGACGGGAGCCATGACCGCTGCCATGCGTCCGCTGCGGCCCCGGGCGTTGAGCACCGCGAGCTGGCCGGTCACTCCCCCGAGCGCCCGGATCGGGACTTGCACCAGGAACGTCGTGACTTTGGTCAGCACCGGCGCGAGGAGAGCGAACCCGGTGGCGAGGAGGATCAGGGCTGGAGCCGCTGTGGCTGGAGTCAGCGGACCGCTCATCGACACGATGGTGACCATCGTCAACGCGAATCCCCCGCCGAGGGTGACGATGGCCAGGAGTAGACGCGCAGGTCCGATAAGGCGACTCTCGATGGAGGACTCGGCTAAGGCCTGGGTCGGCCTGACCTTCGCCGCGCGGCGTCCTGCTCCCATGGCGCCGGCGATTGCGGCCAGAATTGCCACGATCATCGCAGCCGTGGTCGGAATCCAGCCTTGATGGAACACGACCCCCTCGGCCGCGATACCGCGATCGACGAGCCGCTCGTAGATGAAGCGGCCGAGGAACTGACCCGGCCCAATCGCTAGCAATGTCGCAACCACCGACAGCATCAGGGTCTCCCGGAAGATCAGGCGGCGGAGTTGACGTGGCGTCGCGCCCACGGCACGCAGCAGGGCGAGATCGCGCTGACGCTGGGCAATCGAAAGAGCCAGCATCGACGCCACCCCGAAGACCGAGACCAGCAGCGCGAACGCGGTCAAGACCCCCGCAAGGGCCATGACGGTGATGCCACTGGACTTGGCCTCGCGCAACTCGGCCTGGCCCCGCTGGTCGCCCACCAGGGTCGTCGCGGTCTCGTCCAACTCGGCATCGATGAGTTTGCGCAACTCATCGATATCGCTCCCAGGCTCGACTGTCACTCCGATGGCGTCGACCGTGCCGGCAGGAGCCTGCCCTTCGAAGACGTAGGTCTTCGTCGCTTTGACGCCAGGCAGTGTCGCGATCGTCTGCTCCAGTCCGGAATCGACGCGGACACGCTCGGGCAGGACCGGCGGCTCGTCCGGGTCGCCGCCGGACTCGTGGTACTCCTGATCGCCGGCGACGACGATGTCGGCGGCCTTGATCTGATTCGTCGGCACGGAACTGCGGATGCCGGTCTCGATCAGGCCACCGCACGACATCACGATGGCGGCGGCCACGAACATGGCCACGAACGCTGCGGTGAACATCCCCGCACGAAAACGCAGAGTGCGGAAGGCAAGGCTCAGCATCAGCGCTGCCCCCCACGAGTCGTGTCCTGTCGAGGCAGCGGCCGCTCGTCGGCGAAGGCGCCGAGGTGGGTCATCCGCTCCGCGACAGTCTCCGCGGTCGGAGCGTGCAACTCCCCCGCCAGATGACCATCGGCGAGGAACAGGACACGGTCGGCGTAGGACGCAGCGACCGGGTCGTGCGTGACCATGACGATCGTCTGCCCTGCCGAGGCCGCCGACTGCTGCAACAGGGCGAGGATCTCGCGTGCGGTCCTGGTGTCCAACGCTCCGGTGGGCTCATCGGCGAAGATGACGGCTGGGTCGGTGATGAGCGCTCGTGCGATGGCAACTCGCTGCTGTTGTCCACCGGAGAGTTCCGAGGGCCGGTGATGGCTGCGTTGGCCCAGGCCGACCTGGTCCAGGACGGTCGAGACGCGTCCGCGGGCGGGCTTGCGGCCCGCCAGTCGCAACGGCAGCGTCACGTTCTGTCGCACGGTCAGCACTGGCAGCAGGTTGAATGACTGGAACACGAATCCGATCCGGTCACGCCGCAGCTTCGTGAGCTCGGTCTCGTTCAAGGTGCTGAGCTCATGGCCCTCGAGCAGGACCGAGCCCGAGGTCGGCTGGTCGAGCCCGGCCGCGCACTGCAACAGCGTGCTCTTGCCGGAGCCGGACGGTCCCATGATCGCGGTGAACGTGCCCCGGCCGAACTGGGTCGTGACCCCATCGAGAGCCACCACTTGGTTGTCGCGCCGCCCGTAGAGCTTGCGCACGTCGGTCAGCCGTACTGCGTCGCCGGCTGCTCCTGTCTTCGTCAACGGTCTACCTACCTGTGTGATCCAACCTGATGTCGGACGACTACTCCCTACTGTGTCGACGTCAAGCGGAAGAAACATCGCCCCTCGCAACCGTCTTCGAGGTAGTGCGCACGCACGTGATCGGGTCCGCTCTGGTGCAAACGCACTACATGACAATCCGCAATCGCGGCCCCACTGCGGCGTACGGTGACCATGTGGCAGATGGCGTCGAATCGTGGTGGCGAGAAGCCGCAATCGTCGCAGCAACCGTCAGCGTGGTGCTGCTCGGCGCAGTGTTGCGGATCGATGACACGCCTGCGCCACCGCCGCCAGCGGCGTGCCTGCTGGCAGTGGTGGCCTCCCTTGCGCTCCTTGCCCGTCACCGCGCACCGCTGGCGACCTTGGCCGCGACGACCGTCTGCGGGTTGCTCGTCGCGCCGCTGGGTCTCCTCCTCACCCCGCTCACCATCGCGCCGGCGATCGTCAGCGCTTACTGGGTCGGCGCACAAACCGGGGTAGCCACGGCAAGGACCGTGCTGCCTGCCGCTGCTGCCCTCGTCGTCCCGCCGCCGTTCGTGGATCCGGTGGTCTCCTGGGAGGACGCCAGCAGATTTGTCACGGTCGGGGTTTCGCTACTCCTCGCTGCGGCGCTAGGTCGGGCGGCGAGGCATCGCCGAGCCAACCTCGCATTCGTCGAGGAACGGGCGCGGCGCGCGGAAGAGGACCGTGACAGACAGGCCCGCCAGCAGGTGGCTGAAGAGCGCCTCCGTATCGCGCGTGAGCTTCACGATCTGGTGGCCCACCAGATCACTTTGGCGAATGCGCAGGCAGGCGTCGCGGTGCACCTGTTCGACACCCGTCCCAAGGAAGCCCGTGAAAGCCTCGATGCTCTGGTATCCACCACTCGCCAGGCGCTCGACGATCTCCGTTCGACGGTGGGACTCCTGCGTCAACCGGAGGACGACGCCACACCCGTCGAGCCGGCGCCCGGTTTGGCGCAACTATCGACCCTGCTGGATTCCTTCCGCCGTGCCGACCTCGACGTCGCCTTCCAGCACGAGGGCACCGCCAGAGACCTCTCCGCCGCTCTGGAACTCACGGCCTACCGCGTCATTCAGGAAGCATTGACCAACGTGACGAAGCACACCGACCGCACCGATGCTCACGTACAGCTCACCTGGGGTACCGACGTGCTCACTGTGACGATTACCGACGACGGCGGGGAGCCCGGTATGCCGCGTCGTTCCCCGGGCCACGGTCTCATTGGCCTGCGTGAACGTGCTGCGGCCGCGGGCGGAACGCTCAACGCCGGACCCCGACCTCACGGCGGCTTCCGAGTGAGCCTCGAACTGCCGTTTCGCGCATTCACTGCTGAGAAAAGCAACGATGTCACCGCCCCGAGGAAAGCCCGATGACCCGATCCGATACCAGCCCGGAATCCGCGCATGAGGCCTCCGCCCCACTACGAGTGCTGCTGGCCGACGACCAGGCACTCTTGCGCGGCGCGTTCCGCACCCTGCTTGACAGCGCCGATGACATCACAGTCGTCGGCGAAGCGGGGGACGGCGCACAGGCTGTAGCGCTGACCCGTGAGCGGCGTCCCGACGTCGTGCTCATGGATATCCAGATGCCCGGTATGGACGGACTCTCAGCAACAACACACATCTGCGCTGACCCTGACTTGCTCGCGACACGCGTCCTGATCCTCACAACCTACGAGACCGACGAGCATGTAGCCCAAGCTCTCCGTGCCGGAGCGAGCGGCTTCATCGGCAAAGGAATCGAAACGGACGATCTGCTCGACGCCATCCGATCCATCGCTGCTGGCGACACGCTTCTGTCCCCGACAGCAACGCGCTCACTCGTCGCCAGGTTCCTCGCCACTCCCACCGCGAGCGAGCCGCCCTACCCCGAA
>CAYNFY010000139.1:0-8559 GCA_964396585.1 uncultured Nocardioides sp. | reverse complement strand
GGTCTGCGCAAGGTGGTTCGTGCCGAGGTGAAGTGAACGTTCGAGGGGTTCGACGCGCCGTCACGGCACCTCGAACCCCTCGACGCGGCTATCCGCGCGAAGTCGGGTGCGGAGTCAGGTACCGGGTCAGGAAGTGCACGGCATGTGCCACCGCCGGTTCGTGGTACGGCTTGCCCGCGAAGACGTCGAAATGATCTCCGGGGTAGTGCCGGACCTCGGCCCGCGCCGCGAACGCAGCCTTGGCGGCGGCCTGCGGCGGAGCGCTCACGTCGAAGTCACAGATCTGGACCAGCACCGGCACCCTGATCTTCTCGGCGGCCTGCGCGGGTGCCCGGGTGCCGAGTTCGAGCCCCACGTCGGCCCGCACCTCGTTACGCCAGCTGGGTCCGGCGATGGACAGATAATCGGCCAGGGCTCCCGGAACCGTCAGCGCCCCGGGCTGTCCCGGTTCGCCGACCAGCGGCATCATCTTCGGCTTGCCGCGGACCGCGGAGACCCGGGCAGACATCCCGG
Source organism: uncultured Nocardioides sp. (assembly GCA_964396585.1). Classification (GTDB taxonomy): domain Bacteria; phylum Actinomycetota; class Actinomycetes; order Propionibacteriales; family Nocardioidaceae; genus Nocardioides. The sequence goes on along the minus strand of CAYNFY010000139.1, from coordinate 8,046 downwards.
CGCCGGAGGCCTTGAGCAGATGCAGAGCCCCGTGCGCCTTGAGTGCGTGGCCCATCGCGGCGATCCCGTCGACCATCGGCACCACGGCCACCACGGCGGCGATGTCGCTCCGCTCCGCGGCCACCTGCAGCACGTGCCCACCGGCCAACGAGACGCCCCACAGCACGACTCGCTGAGGATCCACCCCAGGCAGCGCCGCGGCTGCGGCCACTGCTGCCTGCCAGTCCTCCACCTGCGCGGTCAGGGTGACGGTCTGGCGGTGCTCGCCACCGCTGGTACCGAACCCGCGATAGTCGAAGGTGAACGCCTCCACCCCGGCTGCGGCGAACGCCCGCGCGAACGGTTCCAGCCCGGAGTCCCGGGTACCGCCGAGCCCGTGCCCCAACACCACCACCGGCCGACCGGCGACACCGGCCAGGCGGTCGTCGACAGCCGGGAAGTGAGTGCCCTCGCAACGAGTACCGGCTACCTCGAACGAGACGGTGCCGGGCTCGGCGGTGAGACTGGCGGGGGTTGACTTCTTCATGACGACTCCATCGGTTCCATCGGTGAGGGGCGGTAGGGCCCAGAGACTTGGGTGCCGTACACGGCGCGCACCCAGATGCTGGTGACCGCGGCAACGTGCAGATCCCGTTCGGGCGGATCCTCTGAGACCCGGCGTTCCATATTGCGGTCGTTGAGATCGAGCAGCACCGAGGCCAGCACGGTCGCATCCGCTCCGTCGGGTGCCCGCCCGGCGGCACGTTCGGCCCGGATCATGTCGGCCACGATCTCCTCGAAGGAGGCCCGGTCCGCCTCCCACATCTGCCGGATCGACGCGTTGGTGGCACGTGCCTCCAGTACCGCCCGATACAGGTGCCCGTGTCGCTCGGTGACATCGAAGAGCTCGGAGATCACCCGCGAGATCCGTTGCTCCGGGTCCTGGCTCACGTCGGTGAGCAGTACCCCGGCCGCGGCCGCCTCGTCGTAGATGACCTCCATCAGCGCCCCGACGGCAGCGGCCTTGTTCTCGAAGTAGAAGTAGAAGGCCGAGCGGGTCACCCCGGCTCGCCGCGAGAGGTCCGCGACATTGATCGACTCGACACTGTCGACCTCGCGCAGCACGTCGTCCAGCGCCACCAGGAGCGCGGTCCGCCGCTCGTCACCCTTGCTCGGGCCACGGCGATCGGCGGGACGACTACTCATCGCCCCGCTCCGGCTCTCCGGTTCACTCGTGCCTGTCCGGTCGGAAGCTCCTTGGTCCGCAACTGGTGCTCGTAGACGAAGTAGTCCAACTGCTGGGTGTGCCGGGGCGTGGGCAGCATGTGGCCGAGGTAGAGCGCCTCGTCCTCCTTGATCACCCGCTCCATGTCCGTGATCGGGGGCAGCGCGTACCGCCCTACCAGGTAGGCGGCGAGGATCCGGGTCTGCGACTCCACGAACGGGAACAACGTGGGGGTCGACTGGGCGAACCCGATGAAGCAGAGGTCGTCGATGCCCGGCTTGAACATCCGCTTGTAGAGCGAGATGTGGTTGCCCGGCGCCGAGAGGAACTCGGGGTCGAAGAACGGGAACGTGATGTTGTAGCCCGTCGCGTAGATGATCACGTCGAAGTCGGCGCTGGTGCCGTCCTCGAAGTGCACCGTCTTGCCGTCGAGGCGTTCGACGTTGCCCTTGGCCCTCACGTCACCCGAGCCCAGCCGCAGCGGCAACTCCACCGACTGGGTCGGGTGCGCCTCCATGAACTTGTGATTCGGCTCCGGCAGGCCCATGTCCTTCGGGTACCCGTTCTGCATCGGTGCCAGCTTCGAGATGACCTTGCGCTGCCACTTCAGCGGGATGTACGGCGAGGTCTTGAAGCCCATGTCGGCCGGCTTGCCCTTGATGTACTTGGGCACGATCCAGGCGCTCGACCGGGTCGAGATCACCACCTCGTTGTCGAGGGTGCGACTGGACAGCTCCACGGTGATGTCGGCTGCCGAGTTGCCGATGCCGACGACCAGGATCCGCTTGCCGCGCAGGTGCAGCGGCTCCTCCGGGTCGATGTAGTGGTGGGAGTGGATCGTCTCGCCGGTGAACTCACCGGGGAACTCGGCCATCCGAGCATCCCAGTGGTGACCGTTGCCGACGACCAGGAAGTCGAAGTGCCGGGTAGACCCGTCCTCCAGATCGAGTTCCCAGCCGCCTTCGGGCAGCCGACGAGCGTGGCGGACCCCGTTGTTGAACTCGATGTTCTTCTTGAGATCGAACGCCTCGGCGTAGTCCTCCAGGTACTCCTTGACCAGGGTGTGGTGGGGGAAGTCGGGGTAGGTCACCGGCATCGGGAAGTCACGGAACGACAACTGATATTTCGAGGTGTCGATGTGCAGCGACTTGTAGGCGCTCGACATGCCGTTCGGGTTACGGAAGGCCCAGTTGCCGCCGACCCGATCGGAAACCTCGAAACAGGTGTACGGAACGCCGTAGTCGGCAAGCATCTTCCCGGCGGTCAGTCCGGAGATCCCGGCTCCGATGATCGCCGTGGTCGGCCGGTCGAAGGTTGTCGTCATGTATGACTCGTTTCACGTCAGAGGGGTGACACACGTCACGGTAGGGATTAAGTTGACACACGTCAAGAAAATTCGACGCTCGTCAGGAGTCCCCGTGTCAACCTCCCTCCCCCACCAGCACGTCACCGTCGTCATCGGCGCGGCCTCGGGCATCGGCGCCGGAATCGCCGAGCACCTGGCCGCGACCGGGCACACCGTGGTTGCCGCGGACATCAATGCCACGGAGCAGATCTGGCCGGTGGACGTGGCCGATGAGGCGACGGTCCAGGCACTGTTCGAGCGGGTCGTCTCCGAGCACGGCACCTTCACCGGAGTGGTGAACTGCGCGGGCACCTCGACCCTGGGCGCCGTCGTCGAGCACGACTCGGCCGAGTTCAAGCGGATCCTCGACATCTCCCTGGTCGGCGCCTTCCATGTGCTCAAGCACGCAGGGAGCCGGGTCAGCAACGGCGGGTCGCTGGTCACCCTCGCCTCGCTCAACGGCACCCAGCCAGGCACCGGACTGGTCGCCTACTGCACCGCCAAGGCCGGACTCCTGATGCTCTCGAAGGTCACCGCACTCGAACTGGCGGCACGCAAGGTCCGGGTCAACACCGTCTCCCCCGGCCTCGTCATCACCCCACTGACCGAGCCCGCCATGGGGATCCCCGGCACCGAGGACGCCTACACCGAGAACACCCCGCTGGGCCGATCCGGTACTCCCGAGGAGATCGCCGCCGCGGTGGGCTACCTGCTCAGCGACGGTGCCGCCTGGACCACCGGTGAGGATCTGCAGGTCAACGGGGGCGCCCACCTGATGCGCTACCCCGACCTCCTGGGCCTGGTCACGAAGGCGTTCGGATGAGCCCGCCCCTGCCCGGCGAGCCCTTCGGCGGACGGTTCGCGGGACGAAACGCGCTGGTCACCGGCGCCGGTTCCGGGATCGGGGCCGCCCTGGCCCGGGCCTTGGTCACGGCCGGGGCACACGTGGTGTGTACCGACCTGGACGGTGCCGCAGCCGAACGGACCGCGGTCGCCTTGGGGTCACAGGCCCGGGCCGAAGCCTTGGATGTCACCGACCCCTCGGCGGTGGCCGACGCCGTCCAACGGGTGGTGGCAGAGCACGGGCAGATCGACCTGATCTTCAACAACGCCGGCATCTGCTTCGGTGGGGAGACCGAGCATCTGAGTCTGGAGCAGTGGAACCAGATCATCGACATCAACATCCGAGGGGTGGTGCACGGAGTACATGCCGCCTACCCGACCATGATCGCGCAAGGGTCGGGACATATCGTCAACACCGCATCGATGGGTGGTCTGACCGCGGGTGGCCTGCTCACCAGCTACGTGGCCACCAAGCACGCCGTCGTGGGCCTGTCGTTGGCACTGCGCACCGAGGCGGCGGCCAAGGGGGTCGGCGTGACCGTGATCTGCCCTGGAGCCGTGGAGACACCCATCTTGGACAAGGGATCCATCGACGCCTTCGTGGGTCGGGACTACTATCTGCGCGGCCAGGGGCTCCGCAAGGCCCTCGACCCGGCGGCACTGGCCGAGGCCGTGCTGCGCGGGATCGCCGAGAACAAGGCGCTGGTGATCGAGCCCCGCTCGGCTCGCTTCGCCTGGCGGTTCTCCCGGTTGGCTCCGGGCCTGTTGCAGCGATCATCCATCTCGTTCGTGGCCCGGCAGCGCAAGTGGCAGCGTCAGCGCGCTGAGAAGCAGGCCCGGGCCGACCGCAGCGCCTGAGCGGGTGGAGGTCACCCGAAGAGGGACTGTCCGATGTGCTCCCCCGACCGGGCTCCGGGTGGCACCGCGAAGAGGGCCTGCCCGGTGAACTTCAGGTACTCCATCATCGCGTCGTTCTTGGCCATCGCCGTCTGCATCGGGATGAAGTCGGTGTCCGGGTCGCGTACGAAGGCGACGAAGAAAAGCCCCGCATTCAGACCGCCGAGGTCGTCGGAACCGTCCACGAAGTTGTATCCCCGGCGCAACATCCGCACGCCTTGGTTGTTGTCGGGGTGTACCACCGCCACGTGACTGTCCACCGGCACCACCGGACCGCCCCGGCCCGGCATCTTGAGGTCCACGTCGGTGAACTCGTCGCCGCCCGAGAGCGGTGCCCCGGACCCCTTGGTCCGACCGATGATGGTCTCCTGACCCCGTAGCGGCTGCCGGTCCCAGGTCTCGATCCGCATGTTGATCCGGCGGGCCACCAGGTAGGAGCCGCCGGCCAGCCAGGCAGCGCCCGGATCATCTTCGGGAGCGACCCAGACGAACCTCGAGACATCGCCCTGCTCCTCGGACTTGATCGAGGCGGTGCCGTCCTTGAACCCGAACAGGTTCCGGGGGGTGGCCTGGCTGGTCGAGGTCGACGAGGTCCGACCGAAGCCCAGCTGGGACCACCGCACGGAGGTGACCCCCAGGTTCATTCCGATCCGGGCCAGGTTACGGATCGCATGCACCGCCACCTGCGGGTCGTCGGCACAGGCCTGAATGCACAGGTCACCCCCGCTGCGCGTCGGATCCAGCGCGTCGGCCGGGAAGTGGGGCAGGTCTCGCAGTGCCCGGGGCCTGCGGTCGGCCAGCCCAAAGCGGTCCCCGCCCTGGCCGTCGGTGAAGATTCCAGGACCGAAGCCGAAGGTCAGCGACAACCGCGACGCGTGGAGTCCGATCGCCTCACCGGTGTCGTCCGGCGGCAACCGATCGTCGCCTTCGACCGGACCGATCGGCCCGGCAGGCTCACCCTGGACCAGTCGCTCGGCCGCCTCGGTCCACTGCTGAAGCAAGCGCACCAGGGCCGCCCGATCGTCGGTGGTGACGTCGAAGGAGGCGAAGTGCAGCCGATCCTGTACCGGGGTCAGGATCCCCTGCTGATGGGCTCCATAGAACGGGTAGGAGACGGGAAGCGCCGAGTCGGTACCGCTGCCGTCGGCAGCCGAGCGCTCCAGGGCCACCAGCCCTCCGAGCACTCCGGCCGCGCCGAGCACGGCGGCGCCCCCGGTGAAGACATTGCGCCGGGAGACGCCGCCGGTCGTACCGCTCATCAGTTCCCCAGAACGGCGGCCGCCAAGCGCGAGAGCGGTTCGCTCAGCGCGTCCACGCCGTCCTTCAGGCTCTTGCGGGCGGACTCGTCGAGTTCACCGTAGACGACGAAGCCCTCCCCCTTCTTGTAGTCGCCGAGCAGGGTCTGCAGCGCGGCGAACCGAGAGTCGAGCGTGCTGGCGAGCTCCGCGTCGTTCTCCTCCACGATGGGCCGCACTCCCTCGTAGGCGACCCGGGCTCCGTCCAGGTTGGCCTGGAAGTCGTACAGGTCGGTACCCGACCAGATCTCCTCCTCACCGGTGACCTTGCCCGAGGCGATCTCCTCGAGCAGGCCGGTCGATCCGTTGGCGATCTGGTCGACGGTGACGGTGAAGGTGTCGGCGTTGACCTTGGTGTCCAACTTCTTGGTGTTGGCCAGCAGGTCGTCGGCGTACTTGGTGCGCTGGGCCTGCGTCAACGGGGTGTAGTCCTTGGCCGTCTGGGGCCACAGGTCCTTCTCGAGCAGGTGCCAGCCGGTCCACTCGTCGCCTTCTTCGACATCGGCCTCGCGCAGGTCCATCTTCGGGTCCAGGTCTCCGAACGACTCGGCCACGGGCTCGATCCGCTCCCAGTGCATCCGGGCGACCGGATAGAGCGCGCGGGCCTCGTCATCCTTACCCGCCCGATAGAGATCGACGAAGTCGGTGGTCTTGATCAGCAGCTGGTCGGACTGGTCGCGCACATAGGCCCGGTAGTTGGCCACCGCGGTGTCGATCAACTGCTGCCGGTCCGCGGAGACCTCGATCTTCTCGTCGGATTTGCTGGCGGTGAAGTCGGCTCTGATGCCGTCGCCCTTCATCCCCGGCTTGCAGGCGGTCAGGTAGTCGCCCTCGGGTAGCGCCACGGTGAGCGTGCGCGAGAGGTTCGGTCCGATGTTCTCGACCTCCGCGACGATCCGTAGTCCGTCGGCGGCCAGTACATAGAACTCGGTCACCTGGCTACCGGTATTGGTCACCTCGAAGCTCGCGGTACCCGCCGGGATCGAGGTCTTGGAGACCGTGCAGGCGTCCTTGCTGGAGTCGACCGTGACGGCGCGCGGGTTGTTGCTGTCGCCGGGCTGAGCATTGTCGGAGCAGCCGACCAAGGCCATCGCGGCGACCAGGGTGAGTGGCGCCACCACGATGGGGCGCGGCAGGTGACGGATGGGACGCATGATTCCTCTTTCGATCTGGATCAGGAATTCTGGACAACACGGGGGCGGGTCGAGTCCTTGGGGCGTGCTACCCGTCTGCGGGCAGCGAGCACGAACAGCGTCATGACCGGAACGAGGTAGAGCAGCCAGACGATGACCTGGAGCACGGTCGGGTCGGGCTGGAAGTTGAACAGGCCCTTCAGGAAGGTGCCCACCCAGCCGTCCGGCGCGATGACGTCGGAGATGTCGAACGCCAGGTTGTGCAGTCCGGGGAGGAAGCCCGCCTCCTGCAGGTCGTGGATGCCGTAGGCGAGCACCCCGGCCGCGACCACCACCAGGAAGCCACCGGTCCAGGTGAAGAACTTCGACAGGTTGATCCGGACCGCGCCACGGTAGAGCAGCCAGCCGATCAGTACGGCCGTGGCCAGGCCCAGGGCCGCGCCGAGCAGCGGTTCCCAGGTCGGGGTGGCCAGAGTGCCGTTGTCGGTACCCGCGCGGGTAGCGGCCCAGAGGAACAGGGCGGTCTCCAAACCCTCACGTCCCACGGCGAGCATCGCGATGACGACCAACGACCAGGGCTTCTGGGTCCGGTCGACACCGACCGCCCTGTCGACCTGGCCCCGCAGTTCGCCACCGAGGCTCTTGGCGGCGCCGGCCATCCAGAAGACCATCCAGGTGACGAAGCCGACCGCGACGATGGACAACGAGCCGCCGATCGCCTCCTGCGCCTCGAAGGTGAGTCCCTTCGGTCCCCAGGTCAGCGCGGCACCGAAGGCCAGGCTGATCACCACCGCGACGCCGATCCCGGCCCAGATCCAGCCGAGCAGATGGCGCCGGTCGGTCTTGACGACATAGGCGATCAGGATGGTGACGACCAGGGCCGCCTCCAGGCCCTCACGCAGGCCGATCAGATAGTTCGCGAGCACTCAAGGAGAGTACACCCTAAGTATGGGTTGCCTAACCTTGCACTTCCACGGTGCGGACATTCGACAATGGGGATGCCCTCCCATCTTCCGATCAGGCCACCGAATGCGACTGGCCGACCACCCGAAGGTGACCGGCCAGTCCAATCAGGCTGCGTTTCTACTAGCGGGCTGCGGAGCCTTCTACGTAATCCTCATCCTGCTGCTTCCACGCGAAGTGCGCGCGCAGGGTCTTGCCGGTCGCCTCGATCGGGTGTGCGGCACCCTTGGCACGGAGCTCCAGGAACTCCTTGGCGCCGTTGTCCTGGTCGCCGATGAAACGCTCGGCGAAGGCACCCGACTGGATGTCGGCGAGAACGGCCTGCATGTTCTCCTTGACGCGGGGGTCGATCACGCGCGGGCCGGA
>CAYNFY010000138.1:0-8609 GCA_964396585.1 uncultured Nocardioides sp. | reverse complement strand
GCGTAGGGATGCCACGATTCTGCTCCTCCCCCCGGCCGCTGTCACGGACTCAGCGGGCGCTGGGGATTTTCGCGCGCCCTTCCGGTGACCAACGAGGGGTGTTGGGCAGGCTACTTCGGCGCATCGGCCGCTACAAGCCGCTTGCGGAGATCCTCCATTTTGAATGTCGGGTAAGGATTCTCACTCGCACTTTCGAGAAGGCTGGTGGCTGTCCCATCCTCGTCGATCTTGTAGATGAAAGAAGATTCGATCGAAGCCCCGCCCAACTCAGGATAGGTGGCGGGTAGGCCTGCAATCAGGATGCGCCCACCATCGACGAGAAGGTCAGACAGGTCTGGCGCAATCTCAGGGCTCGCCTCCACGACCTTGTTGCCGACGTGTCCGCCGAGGATCGGGATCTGTGGGGACGTTATTCCTGGGCGAAGGTCACCGCGCAGGACTTCGGTGACCAGTCCATTGACGGGGGTGATGATGGCAGTCGGAGAAACATCGGCTCCGGTCCCAGTCGGGGTCAGATCGACAGCTTGTCCAGACTCCAAGGCTTCAACGACGAAGATCTCCTGCGAATCGGAATCCTCGATAAGCGCCTCAAGTGTTCGATTCAATGGATATCCGCTGATGCGGTGCCTCTCGACCGCTCCTCTATCTGCTAAATGGGTCGAGGTCTTCGTCGACTCGGTAGACGAGCTGCCACGGTCACCGATTACGAGATAGGTCGTTCCAGACCCCGCCAGGGTCACGACAGCCAAGGCAGCAACACCTTGAGCGATTGAATTCGATTTCTCGCCCCGCAGCCTCACCTTGTCATCTTTCTTCAAGCCACGCTTATGGGGACAACTGGGGATTATGTTAACTTTTTTCTCCCGGGCCGTCAAAGGACCCCCCCCCTCACCCGGATCGTTCGCGGCTCGGTGGCGTGAACGTCTTGGTCGATTCGGGTAAGGGCGACGTATCGGCGTGGCATATTTTCCCTCGCAACGCCCGATGAACCGACCATGAGGAGGTGCGCACGATGGACCAGACGTCGAGCGTCGAGCTTCGGAGGCGAGCACCTCACCGCGCGACCCTCGTTATCTTGGTGCTGGCGATCGCTGCCACAATTGCGGGAATCGTTGCCTACAGTTCGACTACCACCGTCAAAGACTCGACGGCGTCCATCTCGACGGCGTCCATCTCGACGATGTCTGTTCCGGGGATGGGCGCGGTCGTGAAGAACGTGCCAAAAGGTTGGACGATGCGTCCCTCGTCAGAATGGGCCTTAACGTGGATCCGAGGCGAGACCGTCGTAGCGACGTCGTCTTGGTGGGCTCCAGCTGAAGTTATAGACGCTCACAGCGCCGTCGAGATTTGTGACGAAAGGGTGGACCAAGCAACGTGTGTAACGTCAGGGGACTCAGTGATCAGTGAGGCCAAATTGCCAGGCGGGAAACGAGCCACAGTCTCGTTCAGGACAAATCACATCACGGATGACTTCAGCACCGATCGCAAGATATGGCAGCAGGTGGTGGTGCGATGTGCGAAACTTTGCCTTAGGTTCGAGAGAAACTTGCACCCATAAGTCTCTTGAAATCCAATAACCGAAGCCCTACAAGACTTGGTCAGTGAAAGCGCCGTTCGTGGGGTGTACCTCGTGCCGCACGATATAAGGCGTGGGCTGGCAGAGTAGGTCGATCAGCGGGTCAGTATGACCTTCCTGGTCACTTTGGCGCCGCTCACCGGGATGAGGCTGACGACCACCTTGAATCGCTTCTTGCGCTTGAGCGCCTTGCGGGCTGCCTTCGTGAGCCGGACCGTGACCTTCTTCTTGGCGCCTCTGGCGAGCGCATAGGTGGCCGTTCCCACCTTCGCCGAGCCCTTCTTCACCACCACCCGGCCCGAGCAGGAGACCAGCCCGGACCCGCACGCGAGCTTGAGGGGCGCCTTCTTACGGGCCTTGTTCGCGTTGAGCTTCTTGGACCTCACCTTCGCCCTGGGCTGCGCGTGCGGCCTGAGCTGTGAGTCGGCACCGACGTTGACGTTGGTCGTCCAGAGAGCATCCCGGCTCACCCGGCCGATGCTGTTGTTGCGCCGGTCGGTGAACCAGATATTGCCGTCCCGGCCGTAGGTCACCGAGGTAGGTGAGTAATTGCCCACCGAAGCCACCGCACCTGTCCCGTCACGACCGACGTGCCCGATCCCCTTGGCCGCCCCGACACTGGTGAACCAGACGTTCCCATCTCGGCCGGTGGTCAGGCTGCGGGGTGCCGTCCGATCGCCGGTGTTGATGGTCCGCACCTGGTTGCCGCTGGTGATCCAGCCGACGTTCCCACGCGAGGGCGAGGTGAACATCGTGCCGCCGCTGTCACGACCGAACCAGATCAGGTTGTCAGGTCCGGTCGCCACCGAGTAGGGATAGGTCGCACCCGCGGGAAGCGGGTAGGCGATTCCCGCATTGCCGGCCGCACCGACCCGGATCAGCCGGTCGAACTGCTGACACCACATCAGGCCGTCACGGCCCCTGCCGAGCGCCCCGTCACACTCCGGCGCATTGGAGTCCCAGGTCGCGTTGTCCCCCACGATCCGGACGATCCCGTCCTCGTCGAAGGACATGGTCACCCAGGTGGCGCTCGGACCGACCCGAATCTCCTCGGCGTAGGGATAGGAGAACGACCACGAGTACGCGGCTCCCGGGTTGGCCGGGTGGAACCTGGTGACATGCCAGCCGGTGTCCCACGCCACCCACACGTTGCCGGCGCTGTCGATATCGAGATCCTTCACCGTGCCGTCACCGGTGGTCGTGGCGGGCAGGTTGAACTCTTCTATCGCTCCCGAGGTGGTGATCCGGCCGACCTTGTTCCGGGCTCCCTCGACGAACCACATGTCGCCATTGGGAGCGGTGGTGATCCGACCCAGGTCTGCCGCACTGGTAGGCACCGGGAAGATCCGCAGACCGGCCGCCGCCCGCGCCGTGGGATCCGGGGCGGGGGTATGCACCACCGTCACCACATCCGGATAGGAGTCGATGATCGGACCCGTCGGCGACTCCGCCGCCTCACTCGAGCCCATCACAGCCAGCGCCGGTAGCGCCACCAACCCGGCTATCGTCGCTGTCAGAGCACCCCAGCGGCCACGCCGCATCGCCATCACCCTCCGTTCGTGGGCAGCAACCCGACGCCGCACCCGAGAGCCCTTCCTCTACCCGCTCGGCGAGTGGGTGAAACGCTCGCCCGAGAATCAGGCGCTGTCTCCGTCCACCCCGAGTGGAACGTTGAGACACAGCAGTCCGGTGGCCTGGTGGGTCAACTCGATCTCGCTGATGCTGCCGTTGGTCAACCGTGGGAGGACGGTGCGATAACTCGACAGCGGCAGCCCGAGCAGACGGCACAGAGCGAGCCGCAACACGGTTGCATGGGCGACCACCAGGACTCGCTGCTGCGGATAGATCTCGATGAGGTCAGTCAGCGCGGCCACGAATCGGACCGCCGCCGCTATCGGGTCCTCCCCCTGGGCGAAATGGTGGGCCACCGGATCCTCGACGAAGGCTCGATAGGCCTCGGGATGCTCCTCCTTCAGCTCCTGGCGTCGTCGACCTTCGGCGATGCCGAAGTCGAGTTCGGTCAATCGGTCATCGATCCGCAGCTCCAGTCCGGTACTCCCGACCACCTCGGCGGCGGTATCGCGACACCTACGCAGTGGCGAGGAGATCAGGGCGGCGAAACCCTGTCGGGGCGCCCACGCCCCGAGCTCGCGGGCCTGGGCGTGACCACGCTCGGTGAGTCCGATATCGGAGACCCCGACATATCGGTCCTCCCGGTGCCACGCAGACTCGCCGTGACGAGCCAGGACGATGCGGGTCATGGGATGCCCCTTCCTGCGCGATCGCGCACAAACCTATGGTTCTCTTCACCGTAGTCACCGTGAAGCGCATCTATCGTGCGGCTCACGCAAAGAAGGGACTCAGATGGACATCGATGAGACCGACCGTCAGATCCTGGCCCTGCTACGACGCGACGGGCGGATGCCGGTCAGCGACATCGCCCGGGCGGTCGGCCTGTCCCCGGCACCGGTGTCCCGGCGGATCGAGCGCCTCGAGCGCACTGGGGTGATCCGTGGGTACACCGCCCTGGTGGACGACCGGGCGACCGGCACCCTCGAGGCGTTCACCGAGGTACGACTCACCGGCTCGACCGAGACCGACGAGATCAATGAGCTGGTTCGCGCCATTCCGGAGGTCGAGGCCTTCTACACGATCGCCGGCGACCCCGACGCCCTGCTGCGAATGCGGGTGCGCGACGTCGACCATCTGCAACGCGTGGTCAACGCACTGCGACGCACCGGAAAGCTGACCGGATCCAAGACTCTGATCGTGATGCACGGTTGGAACCGACACGAGGACCCGGATCTGCCCCACTGAATCCCGGATCCGGCGTTCCTGCCGATCGTCGAGGCCGGGCTGCCCACGGAGGTACAGCAGGCAGTCGACGCCCGGGCCGAGATGGCCGGCACGGTGCAACCATGCACGCCGCGGGGGCAGGCCTGCCGCGGTCACTACCGAGCCTCGTCCAGCACAGCAATCGGTGGGTTAGTGCGAGCCGAGGTCGGTACCGGCCTGAGCCCGCATTCAGGCTCAGGCCTGGAGCCGCTTCGAGGCATCCCGGGTGATCTTGAGTTGAACGGCACCCTCGACGATGGAGATCATCGAGCTGACCATCACCTCGAAGAGCTCAGCCGAAGACAGGTTGCGAGCCTGGAGTGCGGCGTCCAGATACGGAGTCTCACTCTCCGCTCCGGCCTCGACCGCAGCCGAGGCCTGATCCACCTCCTGAAGAGCACTGCTGATCGCGAGCAGCTCCAGACTCTCCATCAACGGTGCGACCATCGCCAGGGGTACCCCCTCATCCTGCAGTCGGCGCACGCTCGCTTCGACCTCGGCCCTACCGATCCCGAGCGGGGCTCGGCGCAGCATGATCGGGATGAGCTGCGGGTGCGAGATCAACGCATCGCGGGTCCGGTACGCGTTCAAGGGCAGCCAGACCCGCCAGCTCTCCCCCTCGGTACGCGGCGCCGCCACATCGGCGAGGGCCAGATGGGTCACCCCGATCAGGATCTCTTCCTTGTTCTTGAAGTGGTGGTACAGCGAGGCGCCGTTCACGTTGAGCGCCTCACCGAGCCGCCTGATGCTGAGCGCCTCGAGTCCCTCCGAGTCAACGATGCCCAGAGCCGCCTCAAGCGCCTTGCGGCGGGAGATGAGCGGGATCTTCGGTCGAGCCACGGCGACCTTCCTTCGTCCGGGAACGCTGGCTCGGCACCTTAATCGATCATCGTTGGTATCTGCGGTTCCCCCCGTCCCCTCGGCCACGTCATGTGGCTCCCCGGGCCCGGGGCTCACCCCGATATATCGAGCCTCGGCCCAGGCCCGTCATCCGAAACCTCGCCCAGCGTGTCCCAGGAATTCAGATGAGCACCGCTGACGCCCCGACCTCCAGCCGCTCTCTCCCAGAGCAGGCTTCGGGAGGTGACCTCCGGTCCGGGCGCGTCCCAGATTCAGCTCTCGCTGACCGGCGTGCTGGTCGGCCTGGCGGTGAGTCAGTTGATCGTGGGTCCGTTGGCCGATGCATTCGGCCGCCGTCGGCCCGCCCTCTGGGGCCTGTCCTGCTCGTGGTCGCATTCACTGCCTTCCCCGAGACGCTTCCGACCGAACGCCGAACCCCGAGCCTCCCTCTCCGGTAGCCCGTGCCTCGTGCCTCGCCTTGCTTCGTGACGGACCCTTCCTGGCCGTGATCGTGCTGGGCAGCCTGATGTTCAGTACTTTGTTCTCCTACGTCGGGGCGCGTCCTTCGTGTTCCAGGACCGATTCGGTCTGAGCGAACAACGGTTCGCTCTGGTCTTCGCCTCCAATGCGGTCGGACTGACTCTGGTGGCCCAGTTCAACCCCGGCTCATCCGGCGCTATGGTCCGGCCCGGGTACTCATCGGAGCGACCCTGCTGGGGGTCACCAGCTCGACATTCCTACTGCTCCAACTCACCGTGTTCGAGGCCCGCCTGGGTGGGTGGCCACCGCGCTGGCTCGACGCATGCTGTACTCGAACAGTGCCCAGCCGCACCCGCTCGCGGCCCACCGGGTCGAGTCACTGGCGATGTTCTACTCCAGCCTGGGTGACGGCAAGGAGGGAGTCGAGTCCTTCCTGGAGAAGCGGAGCCCCCGCTTCACCGGGCGAGCCGGCGACGGCATGCCACCGTTCTACCCGTGGGAATCCTGATCCGGGCAAGCCACGGCGGCATCGGTCGCCCCGGCATCACTCCGGCGGCGACACCAGGCGCAGCAGCGCGGCGACAGTCGACTCGGACCGAGTCATCAGCCCACCATGTCCGGCGCCGTCCACCACCTCCACCGCATCGGCTCCCAGATGGGCGGCGAGCCGATCCGCGACCGCGGGCGGGAACAGGCAGTCGTGCTCGAAGAAGAGCATCCCCACTCCGACCGCCCGCGGCCAGGGCAGCCCGGTGGTAGATCCCGCGGCTCGCCAACTCGCCGCAGCCTGGGACTGACCCACCTCACCGTGGGGTACCGCCCACTGGTCCTGCTGGTGGGCCAGCAACTCCCACCATTGCGAGACCGTCCCCTCGTCCAGCAGTTCGGGGCCGCCCAGGACCGTGATCAGGGTCATCAGCCGGCTGAATTCGACCGGGACCTCGCCGTACCGGTCGGCCAGGGAGTTCTCGGCGGCGATGAAGGCGTCCCTGATGGTCCCCGCCTCCCCGGCACTCCCCATCAGGACCGCCCGGCTCAACCGGTCCGGTGCCCGCCGAGCCAGTGCCTCGGCAGTGAACCCGCCCAGCGAGTATCCGATCGCCGTGCACCGCTCGATCCCCAGGTGGTCCAGCAGAGCCACCGCGTCATCGGCCAGGTCGTCGATACTCCAGGGCAAGGGAGGGCATCCACTCGGCCGCACCCCTCGCGCCGCGTACCAGACCACCCGGCGTCCGCTCTCCACTAACGCGTCGATCAGACCACTCAGCTCCCAGGCGAGCATCGGCTCACCCGAGCCACCGAGGAGGAGCACCGGCTCGCCCTCTCCACGAGACGCATAGGCCAGCTCATGGTCGGGCAGAGTCACGGTAGGCATGCCGCCACCATATAGTTACTAGTAGTAACTGTTCAAGGAGGAGTGATGGACCACGAAGATGCCTTCGACCTGCTCTCGGTGGTGTCTCTGCGACTCGCCGAAGCCACCGCCGCCGGATGCGCCTCCCTGGGGCTCACCGTCTCGGAGGCGCGAGTGATCACCTGCCTGGCCACCCACGGACCGGGGCGTTCAGGAACGGTGGCCGGCCGGGTCGGCCTCTCTCCCCGCCGGATGACCCAGGTCATGGAGGGCCTCGATCTCAAGGGGTTCACCCGCCGCCACCCCGACCCGGTCGATGCCCGGGCCAAGCAGGTCGAGCTGACGCTCGAAGGTGTCCGACTCGCGGCAGACATCTCGACCCTGCGATCGGTCTGGGCCACCGAACTCTTGGCCGATGTGACGGCTCCGGACCTGGCCGCCCTCACCGGCACCTTGCGCAGCGTGCTCCTCCGCCTCGATCCGTGAGCCGCACCGATGCCCCGGCCCGATTGCGGCCTCACTCCTCGGCCGTGTGGGTGTGCATCTTCATGCCGTTGTCATTGAAGATGCTGAGCACCTGGGCGGGGCGCGCTCCGGCCGCCGACATGCTGTGCGGCACCCGGGTGTCGAACTCGGCTGCCTCGCCGCGGGTCAGGATGAGGTTCTGATCTCCCAGGATCAGCCTCAGCCGTCCCGAGAGCACGTAGAGCCACTCGTATCCGTCATGCACGCGAGGCTCCGGAGGGTCGTCGGTCGGCGGGTAGGTCACCTTGTAGGTGTGGATGGGCGCCCCCTCGGGAGCAAGTGGCGCGATCACCAGGCCGTCCCGGCGAATCACCGGGCGCCGCACCCGCGGGTCGCGGTTCGGGGGTGCGACCAGATCGTCCAGACTCATCTCGAGCTGCCGGGTCAGCGGCAGCAGTAGCTCGAGGCTCGCTTGACGCTTGCCCGACTCCAATCGGGACAGAGTGCTCGCCGACATGCCCGCGCGGGCGGCCAGCGCCTCGAGCGTCCAACCGCGATCGAGACGCGCCGCGCGCAATCGGACCGCCACCTCTCTGAGTTCCTCCACCATGACCCACCACCCACACTCGATGTCTCTTCTTGCTGATTCAGCATATCTGTTTGCTATTTTGTCATAGTGCCGGTCAACTGGTCGACATGACAGAAGACATCAGTGAAGAGCGCTGGGACGCGATCGTGGTCGGTGGCGGCGCCGCCGGCCTCTCCGCCGCGTTGATGCTGGGGCGGGCCCGACGCCGGACCCTGGTGGTCGACGCCGGGCAGCCACGCAACCGGTTCGCCGCCCACATGCATGGCGTGCTCGGCCATGAGGGACTGGACCCGGCGGAGTTGTTGCGTCGCGGTCGCGATGAGATCGATCGGTACGGCGTGGAGGTCCGAGACGACACCGTCGTCCGTGTCGAGGAGTCACCCGATGAGATCGTGACCCACCTGGGCTCGGGCGCCTCGCTACGGGCTCGGGTACTGATCGTGGCCACCGGCATCACCGACGCACCTCCC
>CAYNFY010000137.1:0-8641 GCA_964396585.1 uncultured Nocardioides sp. | reverse complement strand
CTCCGCCAACTACACCACCACCGGACTCGGCCCCCACCAGATCCAGGTCCGCAAAGCGGTCGATCTCACCCTCAGCACCACCACAGGTAACCCGCAGATCGGCGAACCGAAGGTTCTCACCGTCACAACCACCGAGCGCGGCGGCAGCGCGGCAGTCAAGGGCACCGCCACCATCAAGCTCGGCAACACCACGCTGGCCTCCCTCAACATCACCGGGAACGGCAGCGGCACCCACAGTTGGACCCCCGCCACCGCCGGGGCAGCGGTTCTGAAGGCCACGTTCATCCCCACGACCAACACCACCTACGCGAACGCCGAGAGCCAAGCCCTCAACCTCACGGTCGACCCGAAATCGGACTCGGTGGATGCCACCCCTCCTTCGCCCGCGCTCGTCGGGCAGACCTGGACCCCACCCGCCGAGACCCATGACGAGCGAGCCCTCGGGTACACCATCGACCCCGCCTCGGACGGGGTCTGTCAGCCCGACCCAGACGACGACACCAAGATCGCCTTCACCAGCTCAGGGGTCTGCACCGTCACCCTCACCGACGCCGACTCCGCCAACTACACCACCACCGGACTCGGCCCCCACCAGATCCAGGTCCGCAAACCCGTCACCGTCACCCTCACCCCACCGACCGACGACCCCCAGGTCGGGCAGGAGACCGACCTGACCGTCGCCGTCACCGATCCGGAGGCGGGCGACCCCATCACCGGAGACGTGACGTTCTATCTCGACACGGTCGAGCTGGGCGCACGCACCCTGGACGGCAACGGGGCCGCCACTCTGCCCTGGACCCCCACCAGCGCCGGAGCCGCGGAGGTGACGGCTCACTTCACACCGAGCGGCAGTGCCTCCGACACCTACGCCGCGGCTGAGAGCGAGGCGCTCGTGATCTCGGTCGAGAAGGGGTCCGACTCGGTCACCACCACACCCCCCACGCCCGGAATCGTCGGGCAGACCTGGGCGCCGCCCGTCGAGACCGATGACCACCGACCACTCGGTTACACCATCGCCTCCGCGTCGGCCAACGTCTGCCAAGGCGACCCAGACGACGACACCAAGATCGCCTTCACCAGCTCAGGGGTCTGCACCGTCACCCTCACCGACGCCGACTCCGCCAACTACACCACCACCGGACTCGGCCCCCACGACATCCAGGTCCGCACCCCGGTCACCCTCACCCTCACCGCACCACCGGGCAACCCCCAGGTGGGCGAAGAATCCGAACTCACCATCACAGCCACCCAGGGCGACTCCGACACCCCCGTGGACGGCACCGCCACCCTCACCCTCACCACCGACCAGGGCACCACCACCCTGGACACCATCCCCCTCGGGACCACCGGCACCAACACCCACCGATGGACCCCCGGCACCGCCGGGCCGGCAACCCTGAAAGCCACCTTCACCCCCACCACCCCACCCGAGGACACCTACCTCGACGCCGAAAGCCAACCCCTCGACCTCACCGTCGACAAGGGCGCCGACTCGGTCACCGCCACACCCCCCAGCACCGGAATCGTCGGGCAGACCTGGACCCCACCCCACGAGACCGCCGCCGGCCGCGAACTGGGCCACGCCATCGACCCCGCCTCGGACGGGGTCTGTCAGCCCGACCCAGACGACACGACCGCGATCGCCTTCACCGGCGTCGGCGTCTGCACCGTCACCCTCACCGACGCCGACTCCGCCAACTACACCACCACCGGACTCGGCCCCCACGACATCCAGGTCCGCAAACCCGTCACCGTCACGCTCACCCCGCCGACCACGCCCCAGGACCCGATCGTGGTGGGCGAGGCGCGCACCCTGACCGCGAAGGTCACCGAGACAGGCTCGACCACGCCGGTCGTCGGCAGCGTGAATCTGACGCTCGACTCAACCGACCTGGGCAGCGTCGACTCCGACGCGAACGGCGTGGTCACCCTGACCTGGACTCCCCTGGCGGCCGCCGCGGGTATCGGCGATCTGCGCGCGCACTTCACTCCCAGTGCCGCGGCGGCCACGACCTATGCCGGTGGAAAAAGCCCGCCGATCAGCATCACCGTCTATTCGGCACGTACCCAGCTCACCCTGGTCGAGCCCCCCGCTCCGGGGCTGGTCGAGGAACCATGGACCATCGACGCCGAGGCCTCCTCGGCGCAGCAGCCCACGTGGACCACCCAGGACCCCGGTGCCTGTCAGGTGACTCCGGTGCTGGGCGGCTCCGAGAAGCTGGCCTTCCACGATCCGGCCCAGACCTGCGTGCTGGTCGCCTCGGTGGCCGCCGACGGGCATGCCTTCGCGCCACTCACGAAGTCCTTCGAGTTCGACATTCGACGCAAGGTGTATCTGACCCTGACCGCAGCACCCACCAACTCCACGGTCGCGCACAACACCTTGGTCAAGGTCGTGGCCCGCAACAGCGACGACGCGCTGATCCCCGGATCGGGCCGAATGATCGAGGGCACCTTCACCTCGCCGAGCAGCCCGGCCTTCGGCGCCTGGTTCGGCAGTGGGTCGGCGCTCAACGTGCTACCCACCTCGCTGGCCGGGATCAGGGTGAGCGCCGAGTTCAAGCCCGCCGATCAAGCGTTGTACGCACAGGCTGCGGCGCATCTGGACCTGGATATCGGCCGCGGTGCACAGGAGATCGCGTTCGCCACGACGGCACCGACCGAGCCGAAGGTCTTCAGCACCTGGACCCCCGGTGCCACAGGCGGCGGCTCGGGCGAGCCCGTCCAGCCCAGCATCGCCGCCGCATCCACCAATGTCTGCAGTGTCTCGAACGGAGTGGTCTCCTTCGATCATGTCGGTGCGTGCAAGGTGAACTTCGACCAGGACGCCGATTCGGCCGAGCTGTATCTGCCCGGCCACCGATCCGTCACCATCACGGTCACTCCCCGTAAGGTCAACCTCCAGTTCACCGCCTCGGCGGGCTCGGCCGTCGGTCGCCGCACCACGCTCGGTGTGGTCGCCAGCGGCCCCCAGGGCCCGGTAGCCGGGACGGCCACCTTCACCCTCACGGCCGGTGCCGACCAGCAGACCGAGGTACCGGCCCTCGACCCGGCCACGCTGACCGTCCCGGGCAGTGGCGAAGGAACCACCAGGTTCGTTCCGTTGCACGCGACGGAACACCAGGTCGCGCTGACCTTCACGCCCGCCTCGCCCGACTACGCACCGAACGACCGCTCGCTGCAGCTGCCGGTGGCCAAGGGCACCGAGACCCTGGCCCCACCGACGAATCTCGATACCTCCTACCCGGTGCTGCGAAGCATCACGCCGGACGTGAGCGGGGTCCGACCGGGCGACAAGCGCGCCCGACCCCGGGTGCTGGCCCCGGAACCTGGCGAGGAGCCGCCGGACGCCGAGCCGGTGGTCTCCCCGTGCGATGTCTCCGGATACACCCTTTTGTTCGTCCGTCAGGGAACCTGCACCGTCGTGTGGGAACTGCCGGAGAGCGACGACTGGAACTATGCGGTGACGCCGGAGGTGGAATTCACGGTGCAGAAGACCAGCCCGGATACGACGCTCAGTGTCGCCGACGAGTCGGAGCAGCCCACCCTGCCCAGGCGATACGTCGACCGCGTCCTGGGAACGGGCGAGAGCACCGTGAAGACCCAGCTCGGGACCGTGAACAACGCCTTCATCGCGGGGACCCTGAGCCTGCTCGTCACCCATGACGGTGTGACGAATGAGCTCGGCACCCCGCGCAGAGTCGCGGCCGGCGAGACGGACTGGGACGGGACCCTGAGCGCGTCTCTCCCCCTGGATGAGGCGGGGCAGTACACGGTCGAGGCACGATTCGAACCCGACGACACCGACGCCTACGAGGTCAGCACCCAATCCTCGATACTCACCGCCGAACGCCGTCCGCAGACCCTGTCAGTGATCGACAGCGGTGCGTCCTATGTCCCCATTCTCCCCGCCACGGCCCCGTGGGTCGGCGCTGAGGTCCAGATGCGGTACCGATCGACCTCCCTAGAGCCCCTGGTGTACAAGGCGGTCGATGCCGACGTCTGTACCGTCCGCGGCACTGACGTGGAACTGCTCAGTGCCTCGGTCCCTTGTCAACTCGAAGTCCGGGCACCCGAGTCCCGCGCCTGGGCGGCCTACCCCGCGACGGGTTCACAGGGCGGCATCGAGATCCCGGGACAGTTGAACCCCAGCCGGACCACGATCGACTTGCCCCCCGTCATCCAGGCCGGCGACCCGGTGCAGGTGACCGCACTGGCCACCTCCGTGACCCGTCCTGACCAGCCGGTCCTGAACGGTAGCTACCAGCTGTTGGTCGGTACCGGCCAAGGGGCCCCCACTGCCGAGGGCGACCCGGTGATCGTGACCGATGGCCAGTCCGCCCGCCTACCCTGGACACCACTGCGAGCGACGACTTATCAGGTGCGGGTGCACTTCACCCCCGCCCCGGTCATACCGCTCGGTGACGCCCCGAGCGATGGACCGACCGCGGCTCCCCTCCCGGTCACCGTCGGCAAGGCGGGGGCCACCGTGACCGCGTCGATCAACGGCCCCACGGTCACCGCGGTGGTCACCGGGCCGGCAACCCTCGCCACCCCCACCGGCACGGTCGACTTCTCGGCCTTGGGACTCGGCAGCCGGCAGGTACCCCTGGACGCTTCCGGGCGCGCCACCTGGACGCCGGCCGGACTCGACCCGGCTGTCTTGACGAAGGTTCAGGTGGCATACCTGGACGACTCCGGAAACCTCCGAGACGTGGACACCGATGTGACTCGCCAGCCACCGACGCTCACGGTGCAGGCCAGTAGCCCGCTCGCTCCCAGGAACGGCTGGTACACCACCCCCGTGACGGCCACCTTCAACTGCTCGGCAGGCTCCGCGGCGCTCACCACCGGATGCCCGGCACCGGTGCTGCTGACCCGTGACGGTCAGGGGCAGGCCCCGAGGGCCACGATCACCGCTCTCGACGGGGGCACGGCGACCGCAACGCTGCCGGCAGTCAAGATCGACCGCACCAACCCCACCCTCAGGATCGCCGGCCCCTCGGCAGGCTCCTGGTACCGCGGCTCGGCCCCCAAGGCCTCATGCGTGGGCAGCGACGCCACCTCTGGGCTGGCCTCGTGCCGGCTCACCACCACCCGACTCAGCGCTCTCGTCTACCGCGTCTCGGCGGTGGCCCTCGATGCGGCCGGGAACCGGTCGGCTACTTCCTTCACCTATCAGGTGCGCACCAGTTGGGTGGCCGGAGCGCCCCTGGCCGGTACCGCGTTCAAGGTACGCAGGGGCAAGCAGATCCGGGTGATGGTGCAGACCGGAGGCAGCCAACCCCAGTTGATGCTCCCCAAACGTCCCGGCAAGCGTCCGACCCGACCCGGTCCGCCGATGGTGGCCACCTCGATCGAAGAGGGCGTCACCACCTGGGTGGCCAAGTACCGGGTCCCCAAGAAGTTCAAGAAGGGCAAGGTACTGCGACTGGGCATCAAGGCCCGCAAGACCAAGCTCCAGGTAGTTCGGATCAGGTTGCGCTGAGTGAGGAGGTCAGCGCGTAGCGAGGATCCTCAACGAGTGCAGGATCCGGTCGAGGATCGGCAGGTCGTGGGCCTCCTGCTCGACCGACAAGGTTCCCGAGACCAGGTACATCCGGGTGCTGCTGGCCCAGATCCAGGCCTGCAGCCGGGCGAGTTCGCCGAGTCCGGAGACCGGGTGACGAGCTACCAGAGCGACCACGTCGGCGTTCATGCTGGACAGCGCGAAACGATCCTCCGAGACCAGCCTGAGTCCCTCGACCTCGGCCTCCAACACCGGGGCCACCTGGCCGGCGAAGTCCGCGAACCAGTCGTGACCTGAGCCTCCGGGTACGGCAGAGGTGATGGCCACTACCGTGCGCGCAGTGTCGGTGCCCGGATTCGCTGCCAGCAGGGTCACCGAATCCTCGGTAGCACCGCCCAGTTCCCAGTCTCGAGGTACCTCGAGAGAGAGACCGAGGTCTGCCAGGGTCATGGTGGTCCAGGCATCGGCTGAGGGCGATGGGTCCTCGGCGTTCTCGATCACCCGGACCGAGGCCAGCATCTCGTCGACGACGTCTCGCCAGTGCGGATCCCGCGCCGTCGAGACCACGGTGAGTACCCGGGCCTCGTCCGGCTGCGACCCGACCAGGGCACTGGCATCGACCAACACGCCGTCGTCTCGGCGCAGCCTGACCCGTTCGGTGAGACACCCGTCGATGACTCCACGGCTGCGACCGAGAAGCTCTCCGCCGCTTCGTTCGAACCCATCGGCCAGCTCGGCGACGATCCGCTCTCGGGTGTCGGTGTCGGCCCCCGAGAGAGTCCCGACGACCTGTACCTGTACCCGTGGATCGTCCGGCCTCGGCTCATCTTCATCGGAGAGCAGCGCCAAGGTCACCGACGACTCGTCGCGGCCCACCCGTTCGAAACCGAGCGGAAGCTCCAGGGAGACGCCGGTCTGCGGGCTATGGAAGTGCACCTTGCGACTCACCTGGCGCTGGGCGGCCATCGTCACAGTCCGCTCACCTTGCCATCGACCAGGGTGACCTTCTCGGCGGTGGCACCGAGTGCTTGATGGATGGCCAAGGACATCAGCTCGTCCTGTTCGGAGGCGTCGAGCCCGGCGAACTCCGCACGGTAGCGGTCCACGGCCATCTGAACCAGCTTGCGCGTCGCCTTGGGTCCGGCCGTACGCAGGTCGCTGACGAGGTCCTGCATGGCAGCACTCACCCGCGCCGACTGGACTCGCCGGGCCTCGGCCGCCGTCCAGAAGCCGTAGTCGGCGTCGAGGCTCCGGATCGTCAGTCCGCTCACCTGCAGCTCGGTCACCATCGGGAACTTGTCCTTGATCGCGGTGATCAGAGCCTGGTCGCCGACGTCGTTGTTCACGTCGGCCCGGACGGACTTGAGGCCCTCGTTGATTACCTTCTGCAGGCGTACCGCCGAAACCTTCGCCTTCGGTGAAGCCGGGTCCTTCTTCGCTGCCGCTCGTAGTTCCCCGATGTAGCCGGAGAATCCCGCACGCACCCCGTCCGCAATCATCTTGCGTCGGGTGTTGTCGTTCGCCTCACCCGCCTCGAGCCGGGTCTTCCCGTCTCGCTTCCGATCGGCCTTGGCCTCAGCCATCCGGGCCTTGTCGAACTGCAGGTTCCTGATCATGCCGCCGCTCACGATGACCGAGGTCACCCACGTACCGAACACCTCGCGGATCACCCCGGCGACCTGCTCGGAGCCGGTGTCGGTGTCGAGCCAAGACCCGGCCAACGCGAACGACTTGGTCAACATCTCTTGAACCCGGTCGACCTTGGCACCCTGCTTGCCGCCTGAGGTCTTCTCCTCCTTGTAGGCCTCCAACTTCTGCTGGAATGACTCAAGGGCCGCCTGGGCTTTGCTGTCGTTGATTCCCATCAGCATCACCACCAACCGGCCGGCCTTGCCGTCCTTGACCTCCACCGAGGACACGATCGGGTCCATCACTTCGGTGATGGCGGACGCCACAGCGGAATCGAATTGTGAGCCGGTGGCGCTCTTCGGTGCGCTCTTCAGGCCCTTGTCCAGCACCTTCTGCAGATCGACCAGGGTGACCACGCTGCCCTTGGTACGCAGCAGCTTGGCGCGATAGGCACCCAGTTCACCGCGGACCGAAGCCAGGGCCTGGCGTTCACCGGCGGCCGTCTTCTGATCAACCGCGGCCTGCTTCGTCGCGGCCTTGACACCGCTGGTCTTGGCCGCCGATACCCCGAAGGCGCGGATCTGGCCTTGGCTCACGATGAAGTCGTCAAGAAATGACTCCTTCATGTTCTGGGCGGCGAACATGATCACCTGGTCGGCCTCGGCACCGGGGAATGCCTTCTGGAGCTTGGCCCAGTGCGAGTCGATGATCTGCTGGACCTTCTCCCGCTTCACCCCGTTGCTGCCGCCGTTCGCCTTCTTACCCGCGTAGGCATCGATGTCCTTCGCCAGCCCGTCGCGTGCCCGACGCCACTGCTCCTGGTTCGTCATCTCCTGCTTGTGCTTGGCCAGCGCTTCCTCCGCAACCGGCTGGAATCCTCGGATCTTGCCGGCGTTCACCACGATCGAGATGAGCTGTCCCTTGAAGGCCTCCATCGCGGCCTGCTCGATCCCACGGTCGGTCTCCTGGTAGGCGAAGTCCCGCCGCATCAGAGGAGCGACGTTGTCGATGATGTCTTGAACCCGCTTCAGCTTGACCCCGGACGCGCCCTGCAAGGACTTCTTGTTGCCATAGGCGAGGAAGTCGTCATAGACCGCGTCGTGGCCGATCCGGGTCTGCTTCAGCTTCGCCGCCGGGTCGGTCAGGGTCGGTCGCTCGTAGTCGGGGCTCTTATCGGAGATGGCCTTCTCGTCCGCCGCCAGGTCTCCGATCTTGGCGCAGACCACCTGGCCGAGGGAGGCGAAGTCGATGTCCAACGCAGCCCCTGCGCCGCCGCCGAACCCGAGTGCACCACCCAGTTCGGCCGACACCTTGAACCGGCCGTTCTTGATCTCGAACTCGCCCTCGACCTCACCGCCCACGCCCACAGAGACCGAGATCTTGCCCTTGGCGCTGACGATCTCCCCGCCCATGACCTTGACGCTGGCCGCCCCCGCCGCGTCCAACTTGGCACCGGCCCAGGCCGCGGGCTTGAACTGGACACAGACACCGGCCACGGCCACC
>CAYNFY010000136.1:0-8772 GCA_964396585.1 uncultured Nocardioides sp. | reverse complement strand
CAACTGGCCACCCCGCTCGGTCAGCGTCTGACCGGGCACGATCCGGTACTCGGGGATCTGGGCATGCCACTCCTCCAACGCGATCACCAGTTCGGCGCGGGCCAGGTGCATGCCGATGCAGCGGTGGTAGCCGATGCCGAATCCCATGTGGTGCGAGAGATTCGCGCGGCGCATGTCGAACTCGTCGGGGTTCTCGAACTTGCGGGGGTCGCGGTTCGCGGCCGCCAGCCCCAGCCAGATCATGTCGCCCTGTTTGATCTCCATGCCCTGGTAGTCGATATCGGCTCCGGCCTTACGACCGTCCTGGATGATCAACGAATAGAGCCGTACCGACTCCTCGATCGCCTTGGGCCACAGGGCCGGCTCAGCGAGCAGCTCGGCCCGCACCTCCGGGTGCTCGGCCAGGTGGTGGAACAGATACCCCAGCGCCGAGCGTGTCGTGTCCAGCCCGGCAGCCATCAACGTGGTGCAGATGACCACGATGTCGCTATGCGAGATCGGCTCACCGTGGATGTCCGAGATCACCAACCGAGAGATCAGGTCCTCGGCCGGATCGCGAGGCGCTTCGAGACGGTCCGCCAGTGCCTTCTCGAAGTACTCATTGATCGACGTGGTGGCTGCCACCGCCTTGGTGACCGAGTCCTGATCGGAGTTGAAGAATCCGAGGAACATGTCCTCCACCAGAGGGAGCATCCACTCCCCGTCCTCGATCGGGAGCCCCATCAGCGCCAGGAAGAGTTCGGTCGGGTAGAGCATCGCGAACCCGGCGGCCATGTCGATCCGCTTGTCCGGCGCCACCTCGCTCACCAGTGCCCTGGCCCGCTCCCGGGCGAGGGGTTCCAATCGCTTCACCGCGGCCGGCGAGAAGAACGGGTTCAGCACCCGCCGCAGGTCGCTGTGCTCCGGCTGGTTCAGATTCTGCGGCAGCAGGGGTGCCGCCTGCTCGGTGATGAAGGCACTCGTGACGTCATTGGTGAAGACCTCGTGCATGCCGAGCGCCTCCTTCACGTCCTCGTACCGGTTGAGAGTCCAGAACCCGGCATCGGTCGAGTCGTTCCAGGCTGCCGGGGCCGCCTCCCGATCCTCGTTCAGCAGTTCCCAGGTCTCGAACGCAGGCCGGTCGATCCGGTAGTCCGAATGGATCACCGGGCATCGGCCCAGGGCGCGCTCCTGGGCGTTCTCCCCCTCGGGGTCGATCCGGCGTGCGGTCAGCTCAGTCATCTCAGCCCTCTCCCTTGGTGGCGGGTGTCGATCTGTTCCCGAACGGCCAGAGCCGACGACCCGGCGTCCGTTCGACGGTGGTCACCGCGAGCGCGGCGATCAGTACGACCCCGGTGAACATGTTGGATGCCCAGGCGGGCGCGGTGGACAACGCCAGCCCGGTCGTGCCGGCGCCGAGGGTGACCACGCCGAGCAGCGTGCCCCAGGCGTTGAACCGACCCGGCTTGATCTGGGTCGCACCCAGGAACGCGGCCGCGAACGCCGGCAACAGATACGGCGTCCCAGCCGAAGGCGATCCCGATCCGAGCACGGCCGCCAACGAGATGCCCGCCCAGCCGGCGAGTACGGCCGAGACCAGCAGTGAACAGAACTGGATCCGCTTGGTCCGGATCCCCGACAATCGGGCCGCCTCGGTATTGAAGCCGGTGGCATAGATCCGGCGGCCCAGCGCGGTGTGTTGGAGCACGAACCAGAGGATGAGCGCCAGCACCACCATGTAGATCACCGGGAGCGTGACCCCGAACATCTCCTTCTGACCGATGTCGGAGAACCCACCGAACAGGCTGCCGTCCGTGATCGGAATCTCATGGGTGACGAAGGTGATGAAGGCCTGGATCAGCGAGCCGGTGGCCAAGGTTCCGATCATCGAGTCGACCTTGAGGATGACCACGACGAAGGCATTGACGAAGCCGATCACGAGCGCGGCCAGTAGGGCCATCACCACGGCTGCGGCCAGGGGCCAGCCCTTCTCGGCGACGAAGTAGGCGGCGGTCACACCCGAGAGGGACATCGTGTAGGCGAAGGACAGATCGAAGACCCTGGCTGCCAGTGGGATCACGATCGAGAGAGCAGCCAGACCGATCACCGCGTTGCCGTTGAGCACCTGGGAGATCGTGGCGGTCCGCGGAAAAGTATCGGGCGCCGTGATCGAGAAGATCACGATGATGGCGAGCAGCAGGTACAGGGCGCTGACCCGCGCCGGACTGAGTACCTTGAGCCAGCCCGAACCGAGGCGGCCGGACCCACCGGAGACAGGTTCGGGCGCCGCCGATCCTTCGGTGCGCGGGGTGCTGGTGACGGTCACTGGTCTTCCTCCATGGCTGCGAGAAGAGAGGGTTCGGTGATCTCCTCGCCACGCAGTTCGGTGGCGATCCGGCCACCGCTCAGCACGACGATCCGGGAGCAGAGTGCGAGAAGATCGGT
Source organism: uncultured Nocardioides sp. (assembly GCA_964396585.1). Lineage (GTDB taxonomy): Bacteria > Actinomycetota > Actinomycetes > Propionibacteriales > Nocardioidaceae > Nocardioides. The sequence goes on along the minus strand of CAYNFY010000136.1, from coordinate 6,348 downwards.
GGTGTCGGTCGAGGTGACGATCACCGCAAGGCCACGATCGGCAAGACGGCCGACCAATTCGTAGATCGCCTGTCGCGTTCCCACATCGACGCCGGCAGTGGGCTCGGCCAGGATCACCACTTCGGGATCACTGGCAAGACAGCGCCCGAGAATGACCTTCTGCTGATTGCCACCGCTCAGGCTGGTGATGGGCGCGTCCGGCCCGGCCACCTTGATCTGCAATCGGCTGATCCAGTCATCGGCGAAGTCTGCTTCTGCGCGTTTCGAGGTCCATCCCGCGAACCTGCCGAAACGACCCACCACTCGGACCGTGAGGTTCTCGGCCACTGAGAAATCCCCCAGCACCGCCTCACCTACTCGGTCGGCCGGGACCAGAGGAAATTCGGCTGCCTTGAGCGCCGGACCGGCCGGTCCCCACTCTCCGCCGCGGCGACGTACCTGTCCACCGTCAGGGGCCAGAGGCCGACTACCGGCCAAGGCATAGGGGGCGATCTCGGCTCCCGATCCGGCAAAGCCGGCGACTCCCACGATCTCACCTGGGGCGACACTGAGGGTCAGCTCGTGCAGGGTCTCGCAGGACAGGCCGCGCACCTCGAGGATCGGCTCCACATCAGTGACCACCGGGCGATGAAGCCGGAATCCGGCATCGACCTGGTCACCGACCATCAACTCGGCCAGCTTCTGTGGATTCAGCCCCTCCAGGGTGCGCGTGGCGCTCACCCGGCCGTCTCGCAGCACGGTCACCCGATCCGCGATGGCGAAGATCTCGTCGAGTCGATGCGAGACATACAGCACCGAGGCACCCAGGGTGCGGACCTCGCGGACGATATCGAGCAGCCGCCCGACCTCGGTATGCGGAAGCACGGCAGTGGGCTCATCGAGCACCAACAGGCCGCGCTCCGCCTCCCAATCGGCGAGCGCGGAGGCGATCGCAACCACCGTTCGCTCGACCGGTGTCGCGTCGGCCATGGGCATCCGCAGATCGAGATCGACACCCAGGCGGGCCAGCATCTCCCGAGTCCGGGTCTCCTCGGCGTGGCGGCGGACCCGACCCAGACCGCCGGTGATGAAGCCGGCGGTCAGGGCCATGTTCTCCACCGCGTCCATCTCGTGCACCAGGCCCAGGTCCTGATGCACGAAGCGGAAGCGCTCGTAGCCCTCCGCGTCACGGTGGCCCAACACGAACGGCGCACCGTTCAGCTGGGCCTCACAACCCGGGTCCGGGGCGTGGTAGCCGGCCAGGATCTTGATCAATGTCGATTTGCCGGAGCCGTTGGCGCCGACCAGCGCGTGGATCTCTCCCGGAGCGATGTCCAGGTCGACGCCTTTGAGCGCCTGCGTCCCGACGAACGTCTTGCGTACGTCGTGGAGCATGAGAACCGGTGTCCGGTCCTCCGGATCCAGCACCCTGGGGGGTGCAGAACCCGTCCCCAATTCTGAAGTCATAATATGTATTGTTATCAGCAATTAGTGTGCTGTCAATCACCCATCGGCACCTCGGATGCATGGCTGCGGTTATCCGCGGCCCGACGACTCAGCACGGATCGCTCATCCTCGTTGCCGGTACGCCGGGCCGCCAGAGTGAAGGCCTCGGCCGCCAACGCATACCGCCCGCCACGTTCGAGCAGGTCGCCACGCACGCTCGGGATCAGCGGGGACTCTCCGAGCGCGTCCTCGGCGATCTGGGCCAGCACCGAGAGACCGGCCGCGGAGCCGAAGGCTCGACCGTGTGCCACCGCCCGATTGACCTCCACTACCGGTCCCGGAGCGACTCGAGCCAGTAGGTCGTAGAGCGCAGCGATCCGCTGCCAATCGGTCTGCTCTGCTTGATTCGCCCGAGCGTGTTGAGCGGCGATCGCGGCCTGGACGAAATAGCGACTGACCGGTGCTCCGCGAGTAGCAAGCCGTTCGGCCCGGGCCAGCGCCGCGAGCCCGCGGCGGATCAACAGTCGGTCCCACCGGGAGCGGTCCTGGACCTCCAGAAGGATCGGGGTGCCCTGCTCGTCGAGGCGGGCGCGCAATCGGGAGCCCTGAAGTTCGAGCAGCGCCTGCAGGCTGTGCGTCTCGGGCTCCTCCGGTGCCAGCACCGCGAGCATCCGAGCCAACCGCATCGCCTCGTTGGCCAGGTCCGGGCGCATCCAGTCCGTGCCGGTCGTAGCCGCATACCCCTCGTTGAAGACGAGATAGATCACCCCCATCACGTCGTCGAGTCGATCGGCACGTTCCGCTCCCGTCGGCGACTCGAACTCCGCCCGCGCCCGAGTCAGGGTCCTCTTGGCGCGACTGATCCTCTGGCCCATGGTGGCCTCGGGGACCAGGAACCCCCGCGCGATCTCACCGGTGCTCAACCCACCGACCAGGCGCAGCGTCAGCGCGACCCGCGAGTCCGGTGACAGGCAAGGGTGGCAGCACAGAAACATCAGCCGCAGCACGTCGTCCTCGATGTGGTCCACCTGCACGTCCAGGTCCGGCTCGGCCCCACCGAGCTCTTGCGCGTGCGCGAGTTCCTCGGTCTTGCGGCGCAGCACCTCGTTGCGGCGGATCTGGTCCACACCACGCCTCTTGGCGGTCGTCATCAACCAGCCGGCGGGGTTGCGTGGCACTCCTGCCTCCGGCCACTGCTCCAAGGCCGCGACCAGCGCGTCCTGAGCCAGGTCCTCGGCCGTCGCCAGGTCCTCGGTCAGCCTCGTCAGGGCGGCCACCAGCTTCGTCGACTCCGCCCGCCAGACCGCGGTGATCGTCTCGGCGGTGGTCGTCTGCTGAGCGGGCACACACCGAGCGTAATCGTGCAACACCGTGGTTCGAAGGACGGAGGACGGCTCATCGGCCCGCCCCGAGCCGGGGCGAGCCGATGAGTGATCCTGCTCAGCCCTGGGTCTCCGGCGGCATGTCGGAGATCTGGCGCAGAGTGATCGTCAGACTGCACTCAGGCCAGTGCTCGGCATGCAGCGCCGCCATCCGGCGGGAGTTCTCGATCGCGTCCTCCTTCGAGGCGAACTCCAAGACCGAGTAGCCGCCGACGACCTCCTTGGTCTCGGCGTACGGACCATCCACCCGGGTGGTCTCACCGCGACGGACCACGAAGTTCACCGCGTCCTCGGTGCCGTAGAGGCCACCACCGTCCAGGAACTGACCGGCGGCGACGGCCTCACCCATGAACACCCCCATCGCATCGATCAACGCCTGAGGCGGCGCGCCGATGCCCTCTTCCATCTTCACCAAACCCATGAACCTCATGATGTGAACCCTTCGTTGTAGGAGCTTCTTCACCCCTACGTCGAACAAGCACGCCCGGTTTCGACATCGGCCCCTGAACTTTTTCTACCGGCTCCGCTGACGAGGCATATAGAAGCCCCCTCAGCGCAGGTGGCTCTGCACACCCGCGAGAAGCTGCTTGGCCATCACGATCTGCTGCACCTGGTTGGTGCCCTCGTAGATCTGGGTGATCTTGGCGTCGCGCATCATCCGCTCCACCGGGTAGTCGTGGGTGTAGCCGTAGCCACCCAGCGCCTGGACGGCGTCGGTGGTGACCTCCATCGCCGCGTCGGAGGCGAACTTCTTCGCGGCCGCGCCGAAGAACGTGAGATCGGGGTCCTGCCGCTCGGAGCGACCCGCCGCAGCGTAGGTCAGCTGCCGCGCGGCCTCGACCTTCATGCCCATGTCGGCCAGCATGAACTGGAGTCCCTGGTTGGCCGAGAGCGGGCGACCGAACTGCTGCCGTTCCTGCACGTAGCCCAACGCGTAGTCCAGGGCCCCCTGGGCGACCCCGACCGCCTGCGCGGCGATCGTCACCCGGGTGTGGTCCAGCGTGCGCATCGCCGTGGCGAATCCGCTACCGACCTCGCCGATGATCCGATCCCCGGGGATCCGGACGTTGTCGAAGTAGACCTCGCGGGTGGGACTCCCCTTGATCCCCAACTTCTTCTCCGGGGCACCGAAGGAGACGCCCTCGTCGGACTTCTCCACCACGAAGGCGGAGATGCCGCCGCGGGTCTTCTTCTCCGGATCGGTCACCGCCATCACGGTGTAGAACTCCGACTCGCCGGCATTCGTGATCCAGCGCTTGACTCCATTGAGGATCCAGTCATCCCCGTCGCGCACCGCCCGCGTGGTCATCCCGCCGGCGTCCGATCCCGCATCGGGCTCCGAGAGGCAGTACGAGAAGCCGCCTTCCCCCCGAGCGAGCTTCGTCAGATAGGTGGCCTGCAGTGCCTCCGAACCCGCCAGCATCAGGGGTAGGGAGCCGAGCTTGTTGACCGCGGGGATCAGCGAGGAGGACACGCAGGCACGAGCCACCTCCTCGATCACGATGACCGTCGCCAACGCGTCCGCACCGGCACCGCCGAAACGCTCGGGCACGTGAGGGGCATGGAAGTCCGCGGCCAACAGGGCGTCGCCCGCCTCCCGGGGATAGCGCGCCTGCTCGTCGACCTCTGCCGCATAGGGTGCGATCTTGGCATCGGCCAGCTCGCGCACCACCTTGCGAATCTCCCGGTGCTCTTCGGACAGGTCGTACATCGGGTACTCGTTGACGTCGGGCATGCCTACCTCGTTCTCGGATCGCGTCTATCCAGTATGTGTCGACCCTCAGAATCAGAAGCACGATACGGAGTGTCGTGGGATTGATACTGAATAACGTACCCCATGCGACTGGGTCGCATGGGAGACTCTGCGTCGTGACATCTCCCGCCACGGCAGCACCACCCGAGAAGCCCAGCACCCGGGACCGACTCGTGACAGCCGCGTTCGACCTGTACGGATCCCAGGGATTCGAGCGGACCACGGTCGATCAGATCGCTTCCGTGGCAGGGGTCAGCCGAGCCACCTATTTCCGCTACTTCCCGAACAAGGAATCGGTGGTCTTCCCCCAGCACGAGGCCATCGCGGATGCGGTCGCGGCGCGCCTGGACGCCTCTCGATCAGACTCCCGCGGGGATGTGGGCAAGGCCCTGCACGAGGCCGCGGCGATCGTCTTGCGGCACTATCTGGCCGAAGGCGAGCTGGCCCGGCAACGATATCGATTGACCCGGCGGGTGCCGCCCCTGCGCGATGCCGAGATCGCCGGTCAGGTCCGCTATCAGCATCTGTTCCGGCAACATCTGGGACGCTGGTTCCCCGCTGCCGAGGATGCGGTACTGGTCGAGGTGCTGGCCCACGCGGTGGTCACCGCACACAACCATGTCCTGCGCAACTGGCTGCGCGGCCACGAAAGCGACCCGGAACGCGCATTGTCGCTCGCTCTGAACGAGGTCACCGAACGGCTGTGGCCGGGCCCCCGAGCGTCCGTGGACCGATCCGGCACCCGGGTCCTGGTCTTCGACTCCACCCTGAGCCCCGATCAGGTGCTGGCACGGCTGCAGGAGACCTGAGCGCTCCGAATGCCACACGGCGCCGTTCCCGAGACGGGGACGACGCCGTGCGGACCGATTGCGGAACCGTTGCTCAGATGACGCCCATGGCGAGCATCGCGTCGGCGACCTGCTTGAAGCCGGAGACATTGGCGCCGAGCACATAGTTGCCCGGAGCGCCGTAGTCGGCAGCGGTCTCGAAGCAGCGTTCGTGGATGCCGCGCATGATCACCGCCAGGCGCTCCTCGGTGTACTCGTGCGACCAGGAGTCGCGCGAGGCGTTCTGCTGCATCTCCAGGGCCGAGGTGGCCACCCCGCCGGCATTGGCGGCCTTGCCGGGACCGAACAACAGACCTGCCTCGTTGAACACGGCGACGCCCGCCGGGGTGGTCGGCATGTTGGCGCCCTCGCCGATCGCGAGACAGCCGTTCTTGACCAGCGAGATGGCACCGGCCTCGTCGAGCTCGTTCTGGGTCGCGCAGGGCAGCGCGACATCACAGGGGACGTCCCAGATCGACCCGGCAGCGGCATAGCTCGCACCGGGACGGCGGTCCGCGTAGTCGCTGATCCGACCGCGTTCGACCTCTTTGATCTGTTGGACCAGAGCCACGTCGATGCCGTTCTCGTCGACCACGTAGCCGGCCGAGTCGGACATCGCCACGACCTTGCCGCCCAGCTGGTGCACCTTCTCCACAGCGTAGATCGCCACATTCCCCGAGCCGGACACGACGACCCTCTTGCCGTCGAAGGACCCGCCCCTGGTCCGTAGCATCTCGTCCACGAAGAACACCGTGCCGAAGCCGGTGGCCTCCTTGCGTACCAGCGATCCGCCCCAGCCGATGCCCTTGCCGGTCAGCACGCCCGACTCGTAGCGGTTGGTGATCCGCTTGTACTGGCCGAACAGGTAGCCGATCTCACGACCGCCCACACCGATGTCACCGGCCGGAACATCGGTGTAATCGCCGATGTGTCGGCACCGCCCGGTCATGAAGGACTGGCA
>CAYNFY010000135.1:0-8842 GCA_964396585.1 uncultured Nocardioides sp. | reverse complement strand
TTGCAGCCAGTCGAGCGCGGAAGCCGCATCGCTCAGCTCGCCTTCGCCGTGGCCGGCACTGTGTGTCTGGGTGCCGGAGATTATGAGGGCCGGTCGGCTGGTCGAGGTTGAGCAGGTGATCAGCCGGATAGCGCATCTGGCCGACATCCAGGGCAACGTGCTGCACCGCTGCAAGGTGCCGATGTGGCGGGCGGCGCTGGCACTTGCTGCGGGTCGATACAGCGAGGCGGAGGTCCTGATCGAGGATTTCCGCTGTGCGGGCGAACGCGACGCCCTCCACGACACCGCGCGCATCCACGGCTTTCAATCGATCCTGCTGGCGCTCGGGCGGGGCACCCCTGAGCGCGCGGTCGAGGTGCTGGCGAACTTCGACCACGACCAGGCGTTCGAGCCGTGGCGAGCTGCCACGCTCACGGTGGCGCACGCGATGGGTGACCGGGAGGCGATCCAACGGGTGTTGGTGCCGTGGTCGGCCAGACGTTTCGCGCTATCGCGACCCTTCGCCGGCGTGCAGACCTTCTGTGCCTGTCTGGTCGCTGAAGCCGTCGCGGCAGAGGGTGATGCGGTTGCCCGGCAGCGGTTGGCCGAGCTCGTCAGGCCGGGGGTCGGCCAGAACCAGGTGCTCGGTGCGGGGGCGGCGATGTTAGGTGACGCTGCACTCTCCCTGAGCGTGCTCCTCGCCGCCGATGGGGGCCATGGCGGTCCAGATACGTTGAACGAAGGAGACGGAGTCGATGGACGAGGCACTTCAAGGATGGATGAGGACCGCGACCGCGGCCTATCAGCGATTCTCGGACCGCTCCATCGGAGTTGACCTTGACCGGGCGACCCGACTTACCGACTGGAACGTCGGCGATCTCGTTGAGCACGTCGCATGGGGAGCCGCGATGGAGGCTGCCGCTGTCCGGTCGGCGGCCGGAGTGCCGGCGATGGATCCGATCGGGTCCACGGTCGAGGAGGCGATCGCAGCCTTCGCGCAGGCAGCGGATCTCGTGCTCGATCCGGCGGCACTGGTCACTCTTCCGGCTGGCACTGTCCCGATGGCCTACGCGGTGCCGCTCTTCATCTTCGAGGCTGCGCTACACGCAGCAGACCTGGAGCAGGCTCTGAGTGGTCGGGAACCGTCCTTCAGCGCTGAGGAGCTGACCGCCTGCGAGGTGGTGATCGGCCCGATGCTTGAGTTGATCGCCTCCGAGGTGCCGGGGGACGACGTCGTCATCGACCTGATCGGTCTCGGTGCTGGGATCAGACTGAGCGAAAGCGATGGTCGGTGGCACCGGAGCCTCCCCGATGAAGGACCAGCTTCGACGACCTTGCTCGGGAGCCCGCGAGATCTCGTGCTCTTCGTCTGCGGGCGAACCGACGCGACCGCGCTCCAGGTTCGCGGAGCCCCGGAGCACGCGCATCGGTTCAAGACCTATTTCCCTGGCCCCTGAGGATCTGGGACCGCTCCGGTCGTTTGCAGACGGAGCGTCGCGGCGTGCCGGCTAGGCGGCATTCCGTAGAAGCGCGTGTACTCCCTGGTGAATTGGGTGGACGTGGCGTAGCCGACCTCCTCGGCGACCTGTGTTGCGGTGCGATGGCCACTCGCCATCAGCAAGCGGGCCTGCTGAAGCCGAATCTGCTTCTGAAAGCTCAGCGGGCTGAGACCGGTCGCGGTCTTGAACTGTCGGTGCAGGGTCGACACGCTCATATGGGCGTGGTGCGCGATGTCGCTGGTACGGAGTCGCTCGGCGAAATTCATCGTGATCCAAGCGGCAGCGGCGCGGATCCGAGATTGCGCGGAGTCCGCAACAGTGAACTGCCTGATCTTGGGCGCGAGCGGACTCTGGAGCAGGCGGTACAGGATCTCGGCTTCGAACCGGTGGCCAAGCGCCGGGATGTCTTCGGGGGTATCTAACAGTTGAACCCATCGGGTGACCGCCTCGAGCAGGCGGTCGGGCATGAGTGCGCAGTTTTGACCGCCAGGATCGGTGCCGGCGGCAGGCCGCGTCTCGTCCAACTCGATCAAGAGGTCGGTCACCCGCTGGGGATCGAGGTAAAGGACGACAGAGCGATACGGGACAACCTCCAAGGTCGCCACCACTGGCGTGCTCAGCGAGTTGAACATCATGTCGCCGCGCCCAGCGGTGATGGCGTGTGCGCCCACGTCCAGTCGTTTCACTCCCTCCGCGACGAAGCAGATCATCGGTTCGTACAGCAGATTCTGGGGAGGCGGAATCCGGTCTGCGCTGATCAGCGAGAGGTGCGGGAGCCGCGGACCACCGGATGCTGCTGCCGCGCCGCGAGCGATCGCGGCAGCGAGATCGTCGAGCATGAGCATCATCTTCCTCGATGGGGTGGTGAGAGGATTAGGCAAGGTCTTGTGTCTCCGAGCCTAACGGATCGCCCAGATTCCAACCTAGCGTGGATGACATGAGAGAAATGGACAAGAACACCTCGGTTGCCCTTTCCGCTCGCAGACTCGGGAGTGAAGGCCTGGAGGTCGGCGCGATCGGTCTCGGGACGATGGGCATGACGATGGCCTGCAGCGATGCCGACGAGGCCAGCAGCATTGCTGCGATTCACCAGGCGCACGAACACGGCCTCACGATGCTCGACACTGCGGAGTTGTACGGCTGGGGGACGGGCAGCAGTGAGCAACTCGTGGGCCGCGCGGTGAAGGGCTTCCGTGATGAGGTGGTCATCGCGACGAAGTTCGGCTACGACTTCAGAGATCCAGCCAAGCTCATGGTCGCTCTGGACAGTCGCCCTGAACGCATCCGCGAGGTGGTTGAGAACAGCCTGCGTTACCTCGGTACCGACCACCTCGACGTGCTGTATCAGCATCGAGTCGATCCGGCGATCCCCATTGAGGATGTGGCCGGTGCTGTCGGCGAACTGATCGCCGCCGGCAAGGTGCGCTTCCTCGGGCTCTGCGAGGCCGGGGAGGAGACCATCCGTCGGGCGCACGCCGTGCACCCCGTCTCGGTGCTGCAAACGGAGTACTCGCTGTTTGAGCGCACCGTGGAGAAGGTCTTTCCGACCCTGCGTGAACTCGGTATCGGATTCGTCGCCTACTCGCCACTGGGACGGGGCCTGCTGACCTCGGAGTTCAAGCCCGCAGCGGAGTACCCCGCCAATGACATGCGCTGTTACGACGAGCGGTGGCAGCCTGGCAACTACGAGAAGAATGCCGCCGCGGTCGCTGAACTCAGGGCCATGGCTAGCGATCGGGGGATCAGCGTCACTCAGCTCGCCCTCGGATGGATCCTCGCCCAAGGCGACGACATCGTCGCGATCCCGGGCACCCGCAGTCCCGAGCGTGTCTCCGAAAATGCTGCAGCCGCCGGGATCATGCTCAGTAGTCACGAGCTTGATCGGATCGGCCGGGTACTCCCGCAAGGAGCAGCCGGTGCTCGCTACTCCAGTGCGATGATGCCGGAATGGTAGGCCGGGGAGGTGGGTGCATCCACTCCTAATTTAGGTTAGGCTCACCTAATATGAAGCCAGTGATCGAGCCGTTCACCTCGAACCTCCGTGGCCCCTCGGCCGCAGTCATGGCGCGCAACATTCTGCTCAGTGCCCCCAATCTGCGGATGGGGTTGCTGAATCTGATGACCGACGTTCGGGCGCATCTGGTCACTGCTGATGGGGACCTGCTGGTGGTCCCGGCCTCGGCTGCGCCCGAACGCCTTGCGGGGTTCGGTGGCGCGATGCCGATGAGTGGGGTGCACGTGATGGCCTACGACCTCTCGCCGGTGCCGTTGGCCGACCGGATCCGGGGCAGCCTCTTCCTGGTGGCCAAGATCGTCGGGCGCGAAGACGAACTCGATGCCGAGGCGGCCCGCCACCTGTTCGGTGTCGAGCAGGTGCCGGAGGGGGAGTTGGTGCTGCGATTGCGCCCTCGTCGGATCCAGGTGACCAGGCGGACGGCTGGCGAAGGCGAGTGGGTCCACGACGTTGATCTGGCCGAGTATCGAGTCGCCCTTCCCGACCCGTTGCTGTTCTCTGAGGACTCGTGGTTGAACCACCTGAACCGGGACCACGCCGATGTGCTGTCCGCCTTGGCGGGACGACTGACTGATGCACCATGGCGCGGATCGGTGCGACCGGTGGCCCTGGATGCCTATGGACTGACCCTGCGGGTGGGGACGCCGGATCGCGATCTGCGGCTCGCCTTCGATGCACCGGCGCGGTGCGGCTGCGAGATGGTCGAGGCCTTCGGAGTCTTGCTCGACCGGATGTTGCCCGGTGGCCCCTGGCTGGACTGCGCGCAATCGTGACCCCCGTGTGCGGGGGAGTGTCGCTTCGTGCTTGAATATCCCACGCAACACGGGGCTGTGGCGCAGCTGGTAGCGCACCTGCATGGCATGCAGGGGGTCCGGGGTTCGAGTCCCCGCAGCTCCACCGAACAGAGAACAGCGGGCCCTAGGGCCCGCTGTTCTGCTATTGGTCGGTGTTCATTCAGCGGAAGCGTGGGTGCGGTCGCCCGAGTCCAAACACGCTTGCTGCTCGGTGGTGAGTCGGTGCATGCGGCCGACCTGCGGCCGGATAGTTCCCGGGGGTGTGGGCGATGCAGGGATCACGCCGCAGGCTCGAGCAATAGCGAGTTTCTGCCGCCGGAGTTCCTTGGCTGTCGGGGCCACGGGCGCGGTGTCGGTGGGCTCGACAGAGACGATCGTCGTCACGTTGGCTTTCTTCCGTTTCGGTGCCCGGTCGCTCTGCTCGAGCGGTAGACCGGTGGAAGTATCGATGATGATCGACTCCATACCCCAGGCTGGCCTCTTCCAGGTCAGTCGCCAGCCGGTGCGGCCGAGGGCATCGGTGGCGGTGCCGTCGAACGTCACGCCGGGGACAGCCGCCAGTTCGCGCCACAGTTGCTTGCGGATCGTCGATGATGCAGGCGTATATGTGAGCAGACCGATGGCGTTCTTGAAGATGTAGTGGCCCGAGGGGGCGCGCTCCTCCTGAGTGGATGAACCGTGGTCGGCAACCATCGAGGCGATCTGGGCGTCTGTCCACTTTCGGTTGTTGGCCTGTTTCCAGGTCAACGACCGGCCTCCGATGACGACGGTTCCTTCGGGCACTTGCAGTGCCTCACCGTTGATGTCTTCGAGCACCCCGGGGCGGCCGTTGCCGGTCCACATCTTGTTCTGGCACATCGATCCGGCAGGCCGGGGAGTTTCGTCGGCATCGGGAACGCCTGTGCAATCCCAACTGGTGACCACCTTCCAGTACGGGGCCGCCGTGGGGTCGACCGAGTCACTTGCCGTTGCGGCCGCGTTGACAACCTGGGCCACGGTGGTGAAGTTCTGTTCGACGGGTGCTTGCGAGCGCTGGCCTGGGCTTGCCGTGATGTTCTCGTCGTTGGGGACAGAGCCCCCGGATACCACTATCGCGGCAACGATCCCTGCTGCAGCCACAGTGCTGATGCCTACCGTCAGTCGTCGGTGTCGGCGTCGTAGACGCACGATCTTCGCGGCTCTTGCTGCGGTCGCTCGTGCTTCGGCGAGCACCGTGTTGCGTGCTGCCAGCAGGACGTCACTACCAGCGGGTTCGATATGACCGCTGTCGGCGAGAAGCTGGTCGAGGGCTTCTTCGGGATTCATGGTGTCTCCTGAGGTTGATTTGCCTTGGGCATCGCCGCGAGCGCAGCGGCCGCGTGGGCTCGTGCGCGATGCAGGCGGCTTCTCGCCGCTGTTGCTGAGATGTCGAGAACCTTGGCGGCCTCGGTAATGGTCAGTTGTTCCCACGAGACCAGGAGCAGGACTTCGCGTTCGATCTCGGTGAGGGAATCGAGGGCTTGGCGTAGGTCTGAGGCGAGAGAGTCGGCATCGAGACGTGCGTCGACGGCTTCCCAGTCGACGGACTCATCGGCGGGAGCCACCGAAGAACGATCGCGTGCTCGCAGATGGCCACGGATCACGTTGCGCGAGATCCCATAGAGCCATGGCAGCGCAGAGTCGGACTCATGGGGCCGCACGCGGACCCGTGCCTCGAGGGCACGTAGGAAGACCTCTGACAGCAGGTCATCAGCGGCGTTCAGATCGATTCGGCGGATGAGGTACCTGCGTACGGACGCTGCGTGCCGATCGAAAATCTCGCCGAAGACGACCGGGTTCAGTCGTGATCGGCGCAGAATCTCCGCGTCTGAAAGTGGGGTCACATACTGCTTATGCGTGATCGACCAGATGTGTTGCGCGCGTCGCACACGAGCTCCTTAGAAACGGGCCGAGTCCGCGGCCCGCTGGCCCCGTCTCGTCGCCTTGGCGGACGTGAGCGGATCTTCAGCCCGCCGTTGGGCGGCGTGTCGCTGTTGACGACCGTCGGCGACACGCTCGCGGTGCTGCGCGCGGGCGTAGCGATGGTCGACACCTGGTCGCAACATTGTCGGCGTCCGCACCGGCAACCCGGCCCTGACCTGCGACGACGCGCGGACTGGGCTGGGGCGGCGAATCTGCGGCAAGGCACTAAACCGAATGGCCCAACTCAGGTCGTCGGCGGCTTCCTCCTGCACCTGGAGACCACGCGTGGCAACTCGGCCGCGACCCGCAACGCTCGCCGGGCGGCGTTGCGCTCGTTCTTCACCTACGCCAGCTACCGGGCACCGGACTCGATCGCCACGATCAGCCAGGTCCTCGCAATCCCCGCGAAACGCACGAAGAAGACGCTCGTGTCGTTCCTCACCGGTCCCGAAGCCGAGGCACTCATCGCCGCGCCAGATGTGAGTACCTGGATCGGGAGGCGTGACCGGCTCCTGCTGCACCTGGGCATCCAGACTGGGTTGCGCGTCAGCGAACTCGTGAGTCTGCGTGTCGGCAGCATCCAGATCGGCCCGCACAGTCAGCTTGAATGCGTCGGCAAGGGATGCAAGCAGCGCGTCATCCCGATGCAGAAGAACACCGCACGGCTCCTCACCGCTTGGCTCCGCGAGCTCCCCACCGTCGTGGACACACCGCTCTTCCCGACCCACGATGGGACAGCGATGACCAGGGCCGCGGTCGCGAAGCTCGTCGCCCGACACGTCCAGGCCGCCGCCGAGCAGTGTCCTTCTCTGGGCTGGAAGAACATCACCCCGCACACGCTGCGGCACACCTGCGCGATGACGCTCCTGCGCGCCGGGATCGATACCGCGAGCATCGCGCTCTGGCTCGGGCATGCGAACATCCAGACCACGCAGGTCTATCTCCACGCCGATCTGGAGCTCAAACGCCGAACCCTCGACCGTCTGCCCGCTATCGACGGGCGGCCCCCGGCCCGCTACCAAGCGTCGGATGCTCTGCTCGCTTTCCTCGCAAACCGGTGACGCCGTCGATGGTTATGTTGACCGGCTCGACCCGCGACGCCCGTCAGCGCAAGGACTCACGGAACCGGTCAACATAACCAAGAGGGCCACATACCATCGCTTATGCGGAATTCCGCATAAGCGATGTAGTTGGTGAGGTTGCGGAACCCGAGCGCGGAACCACGTAGGTGCTCGAGCCTGCCGTTGATCGCTTCGGTTGGTCCGTTGGATGTGCCCGGTCTGTCGAAGTAGGCCAGGGCGTCGTCGGACCGCTTCTTCAGAGTCCGGCCCAGGGTGGTGATCTCGCTCAACACTTTCGGGACACCGGAACTGATCGACTCGATCAGCTTGACCATCAGAGCTCTGCCCTTGGTGCGGTCGGGTTCGCGGTAGGCAGCGACCATGCGCTGGTAGATGTGCCAGGTGATCTCGACTTGGACGTGGTCGTCGTTGGTGAACAGTTCGGCCAGACGGGCCTTCTGCTTGTCGGTGAGCAGGTCAGCTCCGGTGTGCAGGGTCCGCCGCGCGCGGTAGAGCGGGTCGTCCTTGCGGCCGCGGTGACCATGGGTGTGCTGTTGGATCCGACGGCGACACCGGTCCAACGCGTCGCCTACGAGGCGCACCACGTGGAACGGATCCATCACTGCGATCGCGTCGGGCAACTCCTCGGTGGTGGCGGACTTGTAGCCGGTGAACCCGTCCATCGCGGCCACCTCCACTGCGTCGCGCCACGCCTGTGGACGTCGCGCAAGCCACGTCTTGAACGCGGCTTTGGAACGGCCCTCGACCATGTCCAGCAGCCGTGCAGGCCCGGTCCCGTCACGGATCGGCGTCAGATCGATGATCACCGTCACGTACTTGTCGCCGCGCCTGGTGTGGCGCCACACGTGTTCGTCGACACCCAGGATTCTCACGCCATCGAATCGGGCCGGATCATCGATCAGCACCCGCTTGCCTTCGGCCAAGACAGCGTCGTTGGCGGTGTTCCACGCAACGCCAAGGCCCTCGGCAACGCGGGCCACGGTGAGGTGCTGCACCACGATCGCTTCGAGTGCCCACCGCAGCCCGCGACGCGACAGCTTCGCCCGGGGCTCCGCCGCCAGGGTGGTGTCTTGGCGCCACACATGCCCACAGTCGGCGCACCGGTAGCGACGGATCGTCACCCTGAGCGTGGTCGGGCCCCAGCCGAGTGGCTCGTGCGCGAGTTCGCGGGTGACGCTGTCACGAGCGGTGCCTTCGCAGCCGCACCGTCGGCACCACTGATCCGGTGCGACGACCCGGCACGCCAGCACTGCCCGGTCCGGGTCGAGGCGCTGCCCGGTGACCACGAGGCCGAGCTCATCGAGACGGCAGAACACGGTCAGATCAGGGCAGGCGAAGCCCGCCCCAGGGGTAGCGTCAGGCACGTCGAGGTCTTCCAGATGGCGAGCGTCAGAACTTCCATCATCGGGAGGCCCCGACGCCTACCCAGACCCGACCCCCGCCACGACCGCTACACCGTCATCTGTGATGAGCCGCTTTGGCTCATCGCAGTTGACGGTGTAGCGGTCGATTCGGGGGCGGTGGCCGGGTAGG
>CAYNFY010000134.1:0-9018 GCA_964396585.1 uncultured Nocardioides sp. | reverse complement strand
GCGGTGTTCGTAGCGGCAGCAGGGTGCGATGTTGTCGGGGTGGGTGGATCCGGGTCGCTGGCTCGTGCTGGGCGGGTGCACCACGGGAACACGCATCGCTGGTCGAGCAGAACGATTTGTTCGGCCATCCGGGGTGGTGGGTCGTGCCGTGGACTCCACGGGTTCGCGTTCAAATCCAGTACGGGGACCACGGTTACGCGGGAGTGGCCGACCCATTGTTTGAGCCGGGCGATGGTGAGTGGCCCGAGGGTCTCCACGGTGCCGATCGCGTCGGGGTCCCGAGCGAGTACCTGGGTCAGGTCGGCGTGGAGGTAGAGCCGGACCTTCGGCGCGGAACGAGTGGCCGCTGAGGGGTCTGTGTCACCGGTGAGGTCGAGGGCTTGTTGTTCGATGCCGTGCGCGACCAGTAGCGCGAGGGCCTGAACTTTCCTGGCACCTAACGGGGTCTGATCGTCCAGGGTGGCGAGTTGATGAGCGGTGTCGTTCACAACCGCGTATAGATCGCTCAGGGTGAGGGTGTCGCCGACCGCGGTGAGTTCGCTGGTCCCGGCCCAGTCTTGGGGATGGGTCAGGGTCACGTTCCAGTGTTCCTGGGCGGCGGCCTCGCGGTCCTTCTGGTCGTCGGGGTCGGCCTGGGCGCGGGCGGTGGCGATCAACCGGTCCAGGGCGGCGGCACCCAGAGCTCCGGCTTTGCCGAGCAACTGACGATCCACCCACCCTGCGGCATCCAACGACAGGCTGCGGGTGGCGGTAGCGATGCGGCGGGCCTTCCAGACCGGCAACAGCAACGCGTTGACCTGGTTCCACAAGCGTGGGAGGCGGTATTGCAGGTCCAGGGTGTCCGCGATCAACCCCTGAGCACGACTACTGCTGATCCGCAACGCCACACCGAGCGGCAACGACGTGAACGCCGCCACTCCCGGGGTGCCCTCCCCACCGGGATGCTCATCACGAGACAGGATCGACACATCGCCTACGGCGGGGTGCGTGTGGGCCCAGTCCGACACGATCAGGAGCTGCTCGACCTCGGCCTGAGCAATCAGATCCCGAGAATCCGCCAACGCAGCCAGCAGTGCATCATCGACGGAAGGATCTTCCGTCTCAACGTCCACCACCTGTTCGCTCATGCGTTCGATACTACGTTAAGGTCCCGACGCACACCCCGGATGGGATGTAGGCATCGCATTTCTCCCACTCAATGCCCACAACACCCGGGTTGAAGCCCATAGATGTCTCGCCGAAACCCCCAACTCGCGTTCCATGCCCTACGATGGATGACGTTGAAGGGATGGCTCATTGAGTCGTCCTGGCCGCCCACGATGGTGCGGCTCATATCTCGTACTCCTGGTTTCGGTTCGCTTGACATCAGCACAGACGGATGGCTTCAGCAGCTGGGGGCACAGTGCCGTCGGCACCGAACAAGGGAAAAGATCATGGCTCAGGGAACCGTCAAGTGGTTCAACGCCGACAAGGGCTTCGGCTTCATCGCTCAGGATGACGGTGGCGAGGACGTGTTCGTTCACTTCTCCGCGATCCAGACGAACGGCTACAAGTCGCTCGACGAGAACCAGAAGGTCGAGTTCGACCTCGCCCAGGGCCCCAAGGGTCCCCAGGCTGAGAACGTTCGCGTCTCCTGATCTCATCATGAGGGCCCCAACCGCACTGCGGTTGGGGCCCTCATGCATTCGGGACCACGGAAAGGTGATGTCCTGTACCTGACCCGAAGGGAATCCGACATGACCCGCGTTCGCATCGACATGTTCATCTCGCTGGACGGTTACTCCTCGACCGCCGGCGACGAATCCGACAATCCGATGGGCGAGGACTGGGGGCGCCTCACGGCGGCCTATGCCGCGACCCGCACGTTCCGCCAACGTGTCTTGGGCGACACCACGGGTGCTGGCACGACAGGCATCGACGACTCCTATGCCGCCGCACAGGTCGAGGGCATCGGCGCCGAGATCATGGGGGCTGCCATGTTCGGCCTCCACACATACCCGGACGACCCGGACTGGAAGGGCTGGTGGGGTGACGAGCCGCCGTTCGGAACCCCGGTCTATGTACTCACTCAGACGGCACCGCGCCCGCCGATCCCGATGCGAGGCGGCACGACATTCCACTTCCGCAGCGGGCCGATCGAGGACGTGCTCGCCGAGGCGACCGAGGCCGCCGGCGGCCAAGACGTGCGCGTAGGCGGAGGGTTCAGTACCGCCCGCGACTTCCTGCGTGCCGGCCTGGTCGACGACCTGCACCTCATGGTCGCCCCGATCCTGCTGGGACGAGGGGATCGACTGTGGGACGGACTACCCGGCCTCGACCTCACCCACACGGTGAAGACGGAAGTGGCCGAGAGCGGCACGATCCACGTCACCTTCACGCGATAGAACTCACCAGATGACGGTCGAGCGCCGTCTCGCCCGCGTCGGCTTCGACCCGTTTCTTGACCGACGGAGCAAACCGCGAGTGAGGCACCCGGGGTCTGCTCGACGTGCTGGGCAGCTAGCTCGCGTAGCAGAGACCCGGGGCACCGGGCCTGGACCCCCAATCCCACCGGGGCCGGGGCATCGACCATGGCAGACTGTGTCTGCCAGAAGGGATGCGACATGACGTGGCTCGGGCAGCGGATCCAGCTTCACAATGCCGACGACCAGACCTCGGATTGGATGTCGAGGGCCCGCACGCCCCAGACGCGCGCTCGAATCCGGCACTGGTCACGGGTGGAAACGATCGGCGTGTACACGGCGCTGGTCGGGCTGGTCCTGCTTCTCGCAGCCCCGATCCCGACGATCGTGCTCGCCGTCTGGTTCGACCTCGTGGGCATCGACCGCACGGACGTCTACTGGTGGATCTGGGGTATCGCCGGCGGGCTATCGCTGGCCGGCGCCATCGGCATGGGCCTCGGCAGTAGCCGGCGCCGTGAGGCGTGCTTCTCGGACGGGCACCTGTCGATCGGCAGGGTCGAGCGTGTGACCGAGCACCCCGGTAGCGATGATGACGCCGCCTGGTACGAGCTCAGGGTCAGCACCGAACTGTCCGATGGGGTCATCCTGCGACGGAAGGTGTACCGAGACGGGGCCGACCCCCGCCGGAGAACCGGGCGGCCCATCCGATTCCGGCACAACACCCTCGATCCCGATGACCTGCACGACGTGCTCTTCGACGGGTGGCCCGATCAGGCGAAGCCCGGAGCAACGGGAGGAGAACGATGAGTCTCAGCGGGCCGGTCACCCCACCCCCGAACCCGCCTCACCAGCCGAGCAAGCAACAGCTCGCCGAGGGGCACCTCACCGTCGGCGTGATCGATGACGCGATCGAAGAGGATCCCGGCTGCGACGTGCAGGGACCCGACACGCTCATCATCAGCGCCGACATGCCCGGGCTTGGAGTGATTCACCGGAGGATCTCGTGCCCGCTGCCGATGCCCGGCCACGGTCGCGGGCTGATCGGTCAGGCCGTCGGCTTCCGCCACAGCACTCACGAGCCGGACTTCGTCAACGACGTACTCGTCGTCCGGTGGCCGTCGGAGGTGAACAGAGCCCTGGAGCCCGCTCGTTTCGAAGGGCCGGGAGCGCTGCGGGCTCGGGGGTGGAGCTTCCTGGCCGGTTGCAGTCTGGTGGTCGTCTGGCTTGGGATCATCCTGACGCCGGTGCTACTCGCCGGCCTGGTCTTCGGCGGTGATATGTTCACCGACCTTCCCGCATGGTTCCGCCCTGGCGTCGCGCTCGCGTCAAGCATCGGTGCAGTCGTGCTGGGATTGGTCGCGGTCGTCGTCTGCAACGAACGCACGAACGCCGCCCGGTCACAAGAGACCTGAACGACGCACACTTCAGCTCTGTTTGTTGAACAGGATCGCAAGCGTGTGTACGTTGTGTACACACGCTTTGGTAGGAGAACACCGATGGCTATCGCAACTGTCAGCTACGGCAGCGCTCGAGAAGCGCGCGAACACTTCAAGGACCTGCTCGACGCCGCCGACGAGGGGCGTCCGGCTACGGTCACCCGCGACGACCGTCGGGTCGCCGCGGTCGACGCTGACCGGCTCGTGCACTTCCTGACTCGTCTCCATCCCTCTGGGGTCCAAGCCGTCGCTGACGGCGATGGCTGGAGCCTCTCCCTTCCTGGTGTGCCGGTTGCGGCAGACGGCGCCACCATCGAAGAAGCCGTTGAAGAGATGGTCGATGCCCTGCGCGACTATGCCGATGCTTGGACCGAGCGGCTGCGGCTCGCCCCAAACCACGAGGACAACTGGGGACTGGTGCAGATCATCACGCTGGCCTCCGACGACCAACTGAGCCACTGGCTGCTGGCCGTCTGACCGCCCGTGCCCGCGAAGCGGCCTCCGGCCACCCGGACGGATCACGAGACCTTCTGCACGACTGAGGGCTGGACCGAGCGCAAGCGCGCCACCGGCAAGCGCGGCACGCATCACGTCAACTATGAGTTGCCGCTGCCGGACGGCCGGATCCTCTACACTCGGATCAGCCACCCGGTCGATCGGACCGATTACGGGCCAAGCATCTGGTCGCACATCCTGCGAGACCAATTGGAAATCACTGCTGACGAGTTTGGGAATTGCGTCAGCAACCAGGTGATACCGGACAGAGGGCGAGCGCAGCCGGTCGGCGAGGCCATTCCAATCGGAGTGATCCGCACCTTGACCCAAGAGGCCCACATCCCGGAGGCCGAGGTGCACGCCATGACCAAGACGGAAGCCATCGCCCGACTGACGCATTTCTACACGACGGGGAAGTGACTGCACCTCCGTGTGGCGCCGGCGTGACAGGTGGACGCGCGGCGAGGCGACATTGCCGCTTTGCGGCGGTCTGACGCATGCGCCGAGTGCGACACATTGCGTGCCGTAGCCGTGCGGACCACCCGTACGTGGACATTCTTGCTCCCGCGATCGTCGGTTCCTCTGCGGTGCCCTCCCGCAACGTCATATGTTCCTCCCGATAGGCGGAGGAATGAGGAGGACATGGGCGGATACGCCGTGGTCGATCTGGAGACAACCGGGTTGTTCCCACAGAAGCACGACCGGATCATCGAGATCGGCATCGTCTCGGTCTCGGACGACGGTGAGGTCATCGACGAATGGTCGACCCTCCTGAACCCCGGTCGCGACGTAGGACCGACCCAGATCCACGGGATCGCGGCCCGCGACGTCCTCGACGCGCCGGCCTTCACCGATGTCGCGCACCACGTCATCGGCGCGTTAAGCGGATGCACCCTCGTAGCACACAACGCACGATTCGACACCCGGTTCCTAGACTACGAGTTCGAGCGCGCCGGCATTGCCACTCAGCCGCCGACGCCTTTCTTATGCACGATGCAGCTCTCGAACTCCTATTTGCGTGGCGCCTCACGGAAACTGAAGGATTGCTGCGCCGCTGCGAACGTCCCACACGTCGATGAACACACAGCCATCGGCGACGCGCGGGCAGTCGCAGGCCTACTGTCATTCTACTTGTCACAGAGTAAGCGGCCGGTCCCTTGGGACCACACCAACCACGTGACTCGTACACACTGGTGGCCCCGCTTCGACATCATGCCGTCCGAGGTGTCGACGAAGGCGCGTGTCAGGTCGGTTCGACGACCGGACGCATGGCTTGATCGCATCAGCTCGGAGTTGCCGCGTAATCCAGACCCCAGCGTCGAGGCGTACCTCGACATTCTGGAGACGGCCATGCTGGACGGCTACCTCTCGGCCCACGAGGAGGAGTCCCTCATCGCGGTCGCTCTCGACCTGGGGCTGCACCGCGACCAGATCACCGCCGTGCACGCCACCTTCCTCGACGCCATGGCGATCGCTGCGTGGGAGGACGGGGTCCTCACAGACGCAGAACTCGCCGACCTGTCCAGCGTGGCAGGCATGCTTGGTCTTCCAAGGAGTCTTGTACGCATCGCCCTGGACCGAGCCGAGCAGTTCGCGGGAGGGGCCTGCCGCAAAGATTCGTTCAGTCTCGTCGCCGGCGATCAGGTTGTCTTTACGGGTGAGCTCTCCGTTCCTCGCGCCCAGTTGGAGGACCTCGTCTGCCAGACGGGCCTGACCTGCGGTGGTGTCACCAAGAAAACCAAAGTCGTGGTCGCCGCGGACCCCGATTCGCTGAGCGGCAAAGCCGCGAAAGCGCGAAGCTATGGGATCCCGGTCATCACCGAGGCTGCGTTCGCACGGCTACTTGGAGGGATGCACTGACGTCCGGACGTTTAGGACGAAAGCGACTCCGGCCCCAGCGACATTATCGACATCTACATGCTCGACCCGCAGTTCGACCGTGCCAAGAAACTCACCGATGCTCAGAGCACCTTCTCAAGCAGGGTGAACTCCAGGTCATCGCGCCGTGGGAGCCCGAAACGCTCGTCGCCGTACGGGAACGGTGAACGCCGGCCGGTGTCGGTATAGCCGCGGCGTTCGTAGAAGGCGATCAGGTCGGTGCGCTGGCGGATCACGGTCATCTCCATGGCGGTGCACGCCCAACGGGTGCGGGCCAGTTGCTCGACGTGCGCCATCACCTGCTTGCCGAGCCCGTTACCTTGGCGCGTCGGGTCGACTGCGAACATGCCGAAGTAGCAACGCGAACCTCGACGCTGCAGGTGGCAACAACCCACGATCACACCGTCGTGTTCCGCGAGCACGACAACACTGTCGGCGGCGGTGACCGAGGAGCGAACGTCGTCGGAGTCGGTGCGTTGACCGTCCAGGAGGTCGCTTTCGGTCGTCCACCCGGCGCGGCTGGAATCACCACGGTACGCCGACTGGACCAGCGCCACGATCGCGTCGACATCGGTGTCGTCCGCCGTGGCGGCACGGAAGGTGGAGTGGTTGACCATGGGAGGATTCTAGGCGCGCCCGCACTCGAGCAGAGCTTTAGTCGGTCAGCTCCAACGCCTCGGCGTTCTGGGCGAACTTGGGGCTGCGATAGGCCGGGCTGAGTCCCTTGATCGCGTCGCCCACCCGGTGCACCCGCAGGGCGTTGGTGGAGCCGGGCAGACCGGGCGGGGTACCGGCGATGATCACCACGAAGTCACCCTCCTTGGCCCGGCCGGTCTTCAACAGCGCCGTGTCGACCTGGTAGACCATCTCGTCGGTGTGCTCCACCTGCGGCAGCAGGATCGTCTCGACCCCCCAGCTCATCGAGAGCCGGGCCCGGGTGCTCTCCAGCGGGGTGCAGGCCAACAGCGGGATGTGGCTGCGGTAGCGCGAGAGCCGCTGCGCGGAGTCGCCCGACTGGGTGAACGCGACCAGGAACTTCGCGCCGACCCGCTCGCCCACCTCGGCGGCCGCCTTGGCGATGATGCCGCCTCGAGTACGGGGCTGCCAGGTGATCGCGGCCATCCTCCGCAGACCGTGGTCCTCGGTGTTGGCCACGATCCGGGCCATGGTGCGCACGGTCTCGATCGGGAAGGCACCCACGCTGGTCTCCCCCGACAGCATCACCGCATCGGCACCGTCGAGCACGGCGTTGGCCACATCGGAGGTCTCGGCCCGGGTCGGGGCCGGGTTCACGATCATCGACTCCAGCATCTGGGTCGCCACGATCACCGGCTTGGCGTGCCGTCGAGCGATGTCGACCAGGTCCTTCTGCAGCAGCGGGACCTCCTCCAGCGGGCACTCCACCCCGAGGTCGCCGCGGGCCACCATCAGCCCGTCGAAGGTGTCGATGATCTCTTCGATGTTCTCGATCGCTTGCGGCTTCTCGATCTTGGCGATCACCGGAACGGAGCGCCCGACCTCGGCCATCACAGCCCGGACATCGGCCGCGTCCGAGGCGTTGCGCACGAAACTCAACGCGATCGCGTCGACCCCCTGCTCCAGCGCCCAGCGCAGGTCGTCGGTGTCCTTCTCGCTCAGGGCCGGCACCGAGACGGCCACGCCGGGCAGGTTGATCCCCTTGTGGTTGCTGACAGGTCCCCCGACCACCACCCGGGTGGTGACATCGGTATCGCTGACCCCGGTGACCTCGAGCCGGACCTTGCCGTCGTCGATCAGCAGCGGGTCACCGATCTTGACGTCGCCGGCCAGGCCGGCATAGGTAGTGCCGGAGATCTCGTTGGTGCCCTCGACGTCTCGGGTGGTGATGGTCCAGGTCTGGCCGTTGACCAGGGTGACCGGACCCGCCGCGAAGGTGCCGAGTCGGATCTTGGGACCTTGCAGGTCGGCGAAGATGCCCACCGCGCGATGGGTCTCGACGCTGGCCGCACGGACCATCTCGATGGAACGAAGGTGGTCGGCGTGGGTGCCGTGGCTCATGTTCAGACGGGCGACGTTCATGCCCGCGTCCACCAATTCCCTCACCTTCTCGGGGGTGGAGGTTGCAGGTCCAAGGGTGCACACGATCTTTGCTCTCCGCACGAGGTCGATCCTATCTGTCGGGGATACGCAGGGATGTCGGTGGTGTGGCGAGGTCATGAACCCCTCACCAGGTACGACAACGCCCCCGGTCACCTGAAACGTTGGTGGGGCCGGGGGCGTTGTCTGGGCACGTACTGGATCAGACCGTCAGCGGACGCTCGGTGGGCTTGATCGGTGCCGGCAGATCGGTGGCACCGGTGAGATACCGATCCACGGCGGCGGCCGCCGAGCGGCCCTCGGCGATCGCCCAGACGATCAGCGACTGACCACGACCGGCGTCACCGGCCACGAAGACACCGGCCGCATTGGTCGCGTACTCATCGTCGCGGCGGACGTTGCCCCGCTCGTCGAGGTCCAGCTCCAACTGGGCGACCAGACCGTCCTGCTCGGGACCGGTGAAGCCCATCGCGAACAGCACCAGCTGAGCCGGGATCTCCCGTTCGGTACCGGGCACCGGCTGGAACTTCGCGTCCACCTCGATCAACCGGAGCGCCTGCACGTCGCCGTCGGCGTCACCGACGAACTCGGTGGTCGAGACCGCGTAGACCCGCTCGCCGCCCTCCTCATGGGCCGAGGAGACCTTGAACGTCATCGGATACGTCGGCCACGGCTGTCCGGCCGGGCGCTCCTCGCCGGGGCGGGCCATGATCTCCAACTGGGTCACCGAG
>CAYNFY010000133.1:0-9203 GCA_964396585.1 uncultured Nocardioides sp. | reverse complement strand
GTCACCTCGTTGCTGGCCAAGACCGAGTTCGGGGTGCCCCGTACCGTGGGCCGGGTCAACCACCCCAACAATGAGTGGCTGTTCAACGAGTCGTGGGGCGTGGACGTCAACGTCTCGACCCCGCGGATCATGTCGGCTCTGGTCGAGGAGGCCGTCTCGGTCGGCGACCTGGTGCGGCTGTTCACCTTCCGGCAGAGCGACGCCAATCTGGTCGAGATGACCCTGCCGGCCGACTCCCCCTTCGTGGGCAAGCCGGTCGGACTGATCCCGTTCCCGGAGAACTGCGCACTGGTCACCATCCTGCGCGACGGTCAGGTCTATCTGCCCCAAGACGACCAGCCGGTGGAGTCGGGCGACGAATTGATGTTCGTGGCGGTCGAGGCCGTCGAGGCCGAGCTCGAGCACCTCCTCGCCCCCCGCCACCGCTGACACGGCACTACAAGTTACCGACCAGGCAACTAGAAGCGCCGTGTCAGCGGTGACACGGCGCTTCTAGTTACTCGTGCGGTAACAAGTACTGACGTGTCAGCGGGGAATTCAGGTGGCGGGATCGGGGCGGGTAGAGCCGGTCTCGACCGGGGTGTGGTTGCGGGCCAGAAGCCAGACCATGGCACCCAGAGCGGCCAGCTGCAGCGGCCAGCCCATCACGATCTTCAGCACTCCCAGCAGGGCCACCGCGGTGTCCGGATCGAGGCTGCCGGACTTGCCGAGCATCCAGATCGGCGCCTGGACGACCACCCGGATCAGGCAGGGCAGGGCCAGCAACCAGGTCAACCGGCTGCACAAGCGCACCACGGCCTTGTCCCGATGCCAGGCGGTGGGGTCGCCGGTGACGCTGCCCACCATGAAGCCGACCAGCGGCCAGCCGACCAGGCAGCTGATGGCCAGCACCACGGTGTAGCCGCCGTTGTAGAGGATCCCGGGTAGGAAGTAGGCCAGGATCTGGTCGTTCGCGCTCCCCCCCGAGGCCGCGGCCCGGTTCGCGAAGAACCAGCCGATCGCGATCCCGATCAATGCGTTGACCACGAACTGGACCGAGGAACGTTGGATCAGCCGAACCGCCAGCAACAGCACCGCGGCGGCGATGCTCACCGCCAGCGCGGCGCGCATCTCCTTGGTCAGCAGCCACAGAATGGTGAACAGGATCGTGGGCACGGCGGCCTCGACCATGCCTCGGCGCCCTCCGAGCGCCTTCGAGAGCTGACCGCGCACCATGGATTCCACGGTCTCGAGGCTGGGATCGTGACGCGCCTCGGGCTGCTCCCCGCTCACCTCGGATCCGAGGTCACGCTCCTCGGCCCGTTCCCCGTTCATGGAACCAGCTCGTAACGCGGATTGAAGATCACCCGTCGACCGTCCTGGACCGAGACACAGCCCTCTACCCGCAGGGAGCGGCCGGGAACCACGCCGACGATCCGTCGTCGTCCCAGCCAGATGATGGTGACCTCACCCGTCCCATCATCGAGTTGTGCCTCCAGCGACGGGGCTCCGCCGCGAGGCTGCAATGTCACCGAGCGCAGCGTGCCGCGCAGGCGGACCCGTTCCCGGTCGCGCGCCTGACCGATGGGCACCTCGGTGGTGGCGGTGTGCTCCTTGACCAGGTCGTTCAGTTCCTGGGTCTGGGAGTTCGCCCAGCGCGAGATGCTCTGGCGCAGACGGGAACGGCCGGCCACGTCAACGCACCCGGCGGGCTTCGTCCGGCAAGTGGACCGGCAGCGGAGTGCCTACCGGCATCGCCTGGTCGCCCCGGTCCACCACGATGTGAGCCAGCCGCGCCTCCCAGGCGGCGGCGGCCTCCGGGTCCCGGGCCGGGTCGCCCAGAAAAGAGGCACGCAGCATCCACCGTGGCCCGTTGATCCCCACGATACGGGTGTCTTGGATCCCGACCTGTCCATCGGGCAACTGCACCTGAGCGCGCACCTGGAGCTCGGCGCCGTACTTGCCCTCGACCTCGGTGACCTCGGCACCTCGCGAGGTGAGGTCGGCCACGATCTCGGGACGGACCTCGGTCCACAGGCTGCCGCCACGCGGCGCTGCGAAGACGGCGAACTCCAAGGCCCCGGATTCGCCGGCCAGCATCACCGACTGGACGACCCCGGAGGTCTCGTCGACCTGGAGCCGCAGCTCGGCGCCATCGGCCGGTTCGATCAGCAACGCCCCGAGGTCGAGCCGATCGATCTCGTCACCGCGCACCTCACCTGCGTCCCGAGGGACGGGAACCGGCATAACCGGATCGCTCTCGACGGTCTCCGCGGGCACGGTCGACTCGGATGCCTCGGTGTTCTCGGCCTTGCGACGGAACCTCACGGCTGTGTCTCCTTGTTCCTGGGGGTCTGCCTGGGGGTCGCGGTGACTCCGGTAGAACCGTATCCCCCGGTACCTCGTACGGAGTCGGCAAGTTCGTCGACCTCGACGAATGCTGCTCGCTCGACGCGTTGGATGACCAACTGTGCGATCCGGTCCCCGCGGGTCAGTTCGACCGGATCCACCGGGTCCAGGTTCACCAGCAGCACCTTGATCTCGCCGCGATAGCCGGCATCCACGGTGCCCGGGGTGTTCACGATCGAGAGGCCGTGCCGGGCGGCGAGCCCGGAGCGGGGATGGACCAGAGCCACGAAACCGGCGGGCAGCGCGATCGAGAGTCCGGTGGGCACCAGCGCCCGCTCACCGGGAGCGAGCCGCACGTCCACCGCGGTGACCAGGTCGGCACCGGCGTCTCCGGGATGTGCGTAGTTCGGCAGGGGCAGATCGGCGTCGAGCCGCCTGACCTGCACTTCCAAAGTGGCCGACTCAGGGGTGGACTCATGGGTGGGTACGGGATGGGTCACGGGCGCCGACGATACCTGCCGGGGTCCGGTTCCGCAGCGTGTGGCGGCGCCACATAGGCTGACACCCGTGACCTACACCGAACGGCTCCACGTCCCACTGCGCTGGTGGGCGCAGGGAACGATGCTGATCGCGACCTTCTGGCTCGCGCTGGTGGTCAGCATGCCCGGGATCTGGGCATGGAGCATCACCGCCGTGACGGTGGCCCTGATGGCCGGCGCCTACCTCAGCTACGGATCGGCCACCATCGAGGTCGCCGATGGTGAGTTACGCGCTGGGGCGGCGCACATCCCGGTCGCGCTGCTCAGCGAGGCCACCCCTCTGGACGCCGAGGAGTCGCGCCTGCTCGCCGGTCGCAATGCCGATCCGCGCGCGTTCCTGCTGCTGCGTCCCTACCTCAAGCGGTCCATTCGGGTCACCGTCGACGACCCGTCCGACCCGACCCCCTACTGGCAGGTCGGAACCCGACACCCGCGAGCCCTGGCTGCCGCGATCGAAGCGGCCCGCACCTCCGCCGAACGACCGGGATCCTCGGTAGGCTGAGACCGAGCATCGACCGTCCGGGTCAAGATGCTCCGTGATCAGGAGGTTCGATGTCTGCAGGCGATTCCACCACCGCCGGGGCGCAACAGAGCGCCACGGCTTCGGGTTCCACCCCTGCCGGGGACAACTCCAAGATGTGGGCCGTCTTGTCCTTGGTGGCGAGCCTGGGCGCGGCCGCCCTCGCCAAGCGGGGACTCGACGCGGGCTGGAAACTGCTCACCGGCAAGAAGCCCCCGGAGAACCCGGCCGACCCTGACGTCGCCACCCGTGAAGCCGTCATGTGGGCGGTTGCCAGTGGTGCCTCCGTCGCCCTTGCCCGGATGCTCGCCAACCGACGCGCTGCGAACTACTTCGTGAAGTCCACCGGTCATCTCCCGGGCCAGCTCGCCGCGGACGGCAACGTCTCGGGCAAGAAGGCCGACAAGAAGAGTAAGAAGAAGTGACCCTCGCCGACTGAGCGTGTTCTCCGGGCCGAGGGCCCGGAGAACAGATCGACCCGGCCCTGGTGCCCAGGGTCCGGGTCGTCGTGCCAGTGGCCTCAGCCACTCCGCTCAGATGCAGTCGCGGCAGATCAGCCTGTCGGCATCAGCCAACTGCGAGCGGTGATGCACCAGGAAGCAGCTCATGCAGGTGAACTCGTCGTCCTGACGCGGCTTGACCTCAACCGCCAACTCCTCGTGTGAGAGGTCGGCGCCAGGCAATTCGAAGGACTCGGCGGCTTCCGTCTCGTCCTCGTCGACCTTGCCCGAGTTCTTGTCATGTCGACGAGCCTTGAGCTCTTCGATGGACTCCTCGTTCTGTTCTTCTTCGTTCTTCCGTGGCGCGTCGTAGTCAGTGGCCATCAGTTTCCCCATCCCACGTGTTCTCAGGTCCCAAGCCGCTCGAGATAACCGGTGCGGCAGCGTGGATTGTGCCCCATTCGCCTGAATGATGCACAACTATCCACGTCGTGTCTCGCAACACATCGGGCTCGAGACCTATTCCCCCACGGTCGGCCGAGCCTCAGGCGAAGAATCCACACTCCGAGAGAACCCTGCGAAACTCCGCGAAACCGGGCTCCGGAGCAGCCACCACAACCGCCTGTCCCCCCGCTCCGGCCACCAGCTCGACATGTACCCCGGCCTCGGTACAGATCACCGCCCCGGCGGCGTGGTCCCACGGCTGCGGACCCTCTTCGACGTACCCGTCACCCAGCCCCTCGGCCAGATGGCACAGGTCGAGGGCACACGAACCGAACCGTCGGATGTCTCGGATCTTGGGCAGCAGCCGGGCCACCGTGGCCGCCTGACCGGCCCGGACCGCAGAGTCGTAGCCGAAGCCGGTGAACACCAGCCGCTGCTCGAAGGGCGGCACCGGACGGGCTCGGAGAGTGACCCCGTCCCGGGTCGCGCCACGACCGCGAACCCCGCGGTACACACTGCGTCGCTCGACGTCGATGACCACCCCGACGCTCGGCACCCCGTCGACGTAGGCGGCGATCGAGACCGCGTACTCACCGATCCCGTACAGGTAGTTCACGGTCCCATCGATCGGGTCGACGATCCATTGCACACCGCTGGTTCCCGTGACCGCACCCTCTTCTTCGCCCAGGATCGCATCCCCCGGGCGAGCGCTCAGGATCCGTTCCCGGATCAGCGACTCGCTGGCCCGGTCAGCCTCGGTCACCACGTCGATCACCGAGGACTTGGTGCCGGCCACCACCACGCCCGCGCGGCGGCGCTCCGCCACCAGCTCGGCCGCCTCGAGCCCGACCCGTTCGGCCAACTCGGCCAGTTGCTCCAGCAGATCAGACAACGCGGTCAACTCCCCCGATAGCGGCACGCTCGACGCGTGGGTTCGGACAACACCCCACGGCACAAAGGTCCGGACCAGCGCCGAACCGACCGATACCCGACCTGATCGGTCGCTCTCCCCGCTCCGCCGCAGCGCGCTCCACTAGCAGGTCACGCACCATCGTCACGAACCTCGGGTCCACTCCGGCGGTCGCGGCCCGGACCGCAGCCAGGCCGAGCTTCTCGGCGGTAGCCATGGCCTCGGTGTCCAGGTCATAGACGACTTCCATGTGGTCGGAGATGAACCCGATCGGAATCATCACCACCGCGCGCCCTCCCTCAGCCGATACCTGCTTCAGATGATCGTTGACGTCTGGTTCCAGCCAGGGGATGTGCGGAGCCCCGGACCGGGAGCAGAAGACCAGGTCGTGCGGGTGCTGGGTACCGCTGCGCTCGGTGACCCGGCGGGCGATCAGGGCCGCTACCTCCAGGTGCTGGGCCAGATAGGCGCCGCCTCCGTCCTTCGGGCTACCGCTGGTCTGGTTCATCGTCTCCGGAATCGAATGCGTCACGAAGACCAGACGTGCCTCCGAGCGCAGTGGGTCCGGCAGCTCTGCGAGAGCGCTCAGGGTCGCGTCCACGGCCGGCTCCACGAAGCCGGGGTGGTTCCAATACTGCCGGAGCCGATCCAGACGCGGTCCGTCCGGCACCTCGGTGACCGCGTCGGCCAGATTCTCCCGGTACTGCCGACACGACGAGTACGAGGAGTACGCCGAAGTGGTGAACACCGCTGCCCGCCGCACCCCGTCAGCCTTCATCTGACGCACGGTGTCGGTCAGGTAGGGAGCCCAGTTGCGATTGCCCCAATAGACCGGCAGTTCGATGGCGCAGGACTCCAGGTCTGCTCGCACGGCAGCCAGCAGGGCTCGGTTCTGATCGTTGATCGGAGACTTCCCGCCGAAGCCGAAGTAGTGCTCACCCACCTCGACGAGCCGTTCCTTGGGGATGCCTCGACCACGCGTCACATTCTCCAGGAAGGGCAGCACGTCCTCGGCCCGCTCCGGGCCACCGAAGGAGAGCAGCAGCAGCGCGTCATAGGGCTGCACATCGGGGGTCATCATGAGTCCATGGTAGGAAGGGCCCCCGACGCAGACCTGTGTCGGGGGACGGTCCTAGGCTTGCCGGGTGTTCGATCCCTATCGCCGGGTGCTCGGTGTACCCGGCGCCCTGCTCTTCACCGTGACCGGCCTGGTGGCCCGCCTGCCGATCTCGATGGTGTCGCTGGGGATCACCCTGCTGGTTCAGGGCGTCACCGGATCATTCGGTCTGGCCGGAGCCGTCACCGCGGTCTTCGTCACTACTCAGGCACTGTTCGCCGTGGTCCAGGGCCGGCTGGTGGACCGGGTCGGTCAGGGTCGGGTGCTGACGGTGGTGGCGGTGCTCTGGGGCCTCGCCCTGAGCGTCACCACCGTGTCGGTGACCGCCGGGTGGCCGATGTGGACCACCTATCTGGCGGCGGCGGTGGCCGGCGGTGCGCTGCCCTCGGTCGGCGCCTGCGTGCGGGCCAGATGGGCTCATGTGCTGGCCGACCGTCCCGGTGAGGTGTCGGTCGCCTACGCCTTCGAGGGAGTGACCGACGAGGCGGTCTTCATCATCGGACCGATCCTGGTCACCGTGCTGGCCACGACCTTCCATCCCGCCTCCGGGCTGGTCGTGGCCCTGGTGGCCGGGGTGATCGGAACTCTGGGTTTCGCCGCCCAGCGAGGCACCGAGCCACCGGTACACGCCGCCGCGCATCCAGACGGAGCCCGGATCTCGGTCCCGTGGCGGATTCTGGCCCCGGTCACCGTGGTCGCCGCGTGCTTGGGCGTCCTGTTCGGCGCGGCCGAGGTGATCACCGTGGCCTTCACCGAGGAGCGCGGGGTGAAGGCCTGGTCCGGGCTGCTGCTGGCGATCTGGGCGCTGGGCAGCCTCGTGGCCGGAGTGGCGACCGGGGCGATCCACTGGAAGCAGGGGCCCGCCGTCCGGGTCCGGGTGGGGTCGATCGGCATGGCGCTGGCGATGGTGCCGTTGACCTTCATCGACTCGGTCTGGCTGATGGGTTGCTGGCTGTTCGTGGCCGGTTTCGCCATCTCGCCGACCCTGATCTCGACGATGGCGCTGTTGGAGCGAGCAGTGCCCCGGGCTCGACTCACCGAGTCGATGACGATCATGTACACCGGTCTGTTGGGTGGGGTGGCGATGGGTGCCGCGGTCTCGGGCATCGTCATCGACGCCCACGGCGCCTCGGTCGCCTATTCGGTGCCACTCGCGGCCGGGATCTTGGCGGCGGTGACCGCGCAGCTGGTCCGCGGCACCGGTGCCTCCCCGACTCGCGTCATCTCCGTCGTCGGGTGAGCCAACCGATCAGAAGTCCGATCGCGACGCCGATCATCGTCTCCACCGCCCGGTCGCGCAGCAGCACCTCGGTGGGGATGGGCCTGACCAGCGCGAGCATCAGCAGAGCTAGCGGGGTGACCGCGATCAACGCGATCGCGTAGTTGCGTCCGACCAGCAACTCGGCTGCCGCCTGCAGCGCGATCACCACCAGTACCAGCACCGCGGTCGGCAGATCCAGCCAGAGCAGCAGTCCGGCCAGTAGCAGGCCGAGCCCCGTGCCCACCACCCGGTGCACCGCCCGCACCAACTGCCCATCGAACTGGCGTGCCACCAGTGGGACGACGGCCGAGACCATCGCCCAGTACGGATGTCCGATCCCGGCCGCCGTGGCGATCGAGCCGGCCACCGCCACCCCGACCACCGCACGCCACACGTGTCGGTGCTCTACCGG
Organism: uncultured Nocardioides sp.; assembly: GCA_964396585.1. Lineage (GTDB taxonomy): Bacteria > Actinomycetota > Actinomycetes > Propionibacteriales > Nocardioidaceae > Nocardioides. The sequence continues at coordinate 1,232 of CAYNFY010000133.1, read as the reverse complement.
TGCCGGGCCGGTCCTCCGCGCCTGAGCGGGCTGACCCCCGATCGACCCACCACCCCCGGCACGACGCCACAGGCTCCCGGAGGAGCCCACCACGATCGAGAAGACGGCGGTGCCTCCGCTGACCAGGAGAGCCGGCAGCAGATCGTCGCCTCCACTGGGGATCGAAGCGCAGGCGGCGAAGCCGAAGACCAGGAACAACGGGCCCGGCGGGTGCCACCCCTGCCGATCCGACATCGCCGCACCGAGTCCGGCCACCACCGCTGTCGCGGGTACCGACCACCAAGCCCGGTTCGGGCTGATCCCGGTCGCGACGCCCGCCACCACCGAGAAGACCAGCAGCCCGCCGACAGCCGATTGCATCCGCAGGCGTTCGGCACCGCTGATCCCGCGGCCATACAGCGAGGTGAAGGCTCCGAACGCCGCGTAGATCGTCCATTCCGAACGCCCCAGCGCGAGTAGCAGCACCAGCGGCGCCCCGACCGACAGTGCCGCCCTGGCCGCGACTCGATGTGCCCCGTCGTGGGGACCGATCCGCAGAAGCTGTCGGACGATCGGTGACTGCGACGGCATCTCCCCATTGTGCATCGAGTCAGCTGACCCATTTCTTGCGCCCGATCGCCTACTCTGCGGATCATGACCGATGTCACCTCATCGACCGCGTGGACGAATTGGGCCGGCAACGAACGGGCCCAGGCGACCGAGATCCGCTACCCCAGCACCACCGATGAGATCGTGGCCGCAGTACAGGCGGCAGGTGCCCACGACGAGACCGTGAAGATGATGGGAACCGGACATTCCTTCACCGCCATCTCGGCGCCCCGAGGGGTGATGCTGCGTCCCGACCTGCTGAGCGGCGCGATCTCGGTGGACCGCGCGGCGATGACGGTGACCGCGGCCGCCGGCACCAAGCTCAAGGTACTCAACGCGGCACTGGCTCGTGAGGGGCTGTCGCTGCACAATATGGGGGACATCGCCGAGCAGACTCTGGCCGGTGCCGTCTCCACCGGCACCCACGGATCGGGCGGGAGCACGGCGGGGCTCGCCGCCCAGTTGGCCGGATTCCAGTTGGTCACCGGGACCGGAGAGGTCATCGACGCCACGGCCGATCAGCATCCTGAGATCTTCGACCTGGGACGAATCGGACTCGGCGCCCTGGGCATCCTGACTCGAGTCACCTTTCACGTCGAACCTCTGTTCCTGCTGGCCGCCGATGAGCACCCGCTCAGCTGGGA
>CAYNFY010000132.1:0-9231 GCA_964396585.1 uncultured Nocardioides sp. | reverse complement strand
CCAGCGCCACATAGGCACCGGTGATCGCGGCGGTCCGGGTGCCGCCGTCGGCCTGCAGCACGTCGCAGTCGAGCTGAATCGTGTTCTCACCGAGCGCGGCGTCATCGATCACGGCTCGCAGAGAACGTCCGATCAGTCGGGAGATCTCATGCGTTCGCCCCCCGATCTTGCCCTTCACCGACTCCCGCTGGTTACGTTCGTTGGTGGCCGCCGGGAGCATCGCATACTCGGCGGTGACCCAGCCCAGACCCGAGCCCTTGCGCCACCTCGGCACCCCCTCGGCCGCCGAGGCCGCACACAGCACCCGGGTCCGACCGAACTCCACCAGGACCGATCCAGCGGCATGGTCGAGCCAGTTGCGAGTGATCTTGATGTCTCGGAGCTGATCGTTGGCGCGGCCGTCGGCGCGGGTCGAAGTCATGGCTCGATCCTAGTAGCGAGCCCCGACACGAACGGCCGGTCCCCCACCGAGTGGAGACCGACCGTTCGTTTCATCGGGCTGAGGTCACTTGACCTCGGCGCGAAGGATCCGACGGATGCCGAAGAGCAGCGGCAGCACGAGCCAGATCAGGCCCGAGACCAGCAGATAGCCGACCTCCTTGCCCTGGAAGGACAGGTCGAACAGGGGGCCCTGGGCGGACGCGAAGTCGATCCAGGGACGGATCTTCTCGAACCAGTCCATCGCCTCACCGGCCAGGGCGAGGATCCCCGGCAGCACGAAGGAGTAGGCGAAGAAGATGACGATCGCTGCCGGAGTGTTCAAGAACAGGGCCGCTATCGCGAACCCGGCCAGCATCCCGAGGGCCTGCGCCAGGGTGAAGCCCACCAGGAACTTCCAGCCGAGGTTCCATTCGGTGTGACCGGCGACCTGTGCGATCCCGGTGACCACGACGCCCACCACGAAGGCGAAGACCGAAGTCAAGACAGCCAGCGCCACACCGACCAGCATCTTGGCCCAGATCACCAGGGTCCGCCGCGGCTCCAGGGAGAAGGTCACCATCGCGGTGCGCTGGCTCCACTCACTGGTGACCAGCATGATGCCCAACACCGGGAGGAGGAGCGAGGTGATGACCGCGGGAACCCCGACCGCGGCCTCGAGTTCCACCGCGTCCCCGTTGACCAACTGGACGATCAGGTAGATCGCCTCGGCGGCCAGCACCAGCAGACCGATCGAGGCGAGCAGCCAGAATCCGGCGCGTGTGTCCCAGGTCTTGCGCAGTTCCACCTTGAACAGGCGCCCGAACGGGATCGGCTGGCTGCCCGAGATGTCGATGTGTGCGGGCAATGTGGTGCTCATGCCGGGGCCTCCTGGCTGTAGGTCTCGCGCTGGGTGTCGGAGGTGAGCTCGAGGAACAGGTTCTCCAACCCGCCGTCGGCCATCCGCAGGTCCGAGAGAGCCAGCTGACGCTGAGCGGCCAGTCGGCCGACCTCCAACGGCTCGACCTGCACCCGGAACCCGTCGCCGAGCGCCACGAAGTCCCACCCGACGCCCTGGAGGGCGTTCTCCATGGCACCGCGGTCCTCGGCCACGACCAGGGTCCCGGAGCCACCCGCCTGGGCCAGCAGCTGCTGCTTGGTGCCCTGAGCGACGATCCGACCGCGGCCGATCACCACCATCTCGTCGGCGATCTGCTCGACCTCGTGCAGCAGGTGGCTGGAGAGCACCACCGCACCGCCCCGGTCGGCGTACCCCTTGAGCAGACCGCGCATCCACCGGATACCGGCCGGGTCCAGCCCGTTGGCCGGCTCGTCCAGGATCAGCACCTGCGGGTCACCCAGCAGGGCGACCCCGATGCCCAGTCGCTGACGCATCCCCAGGGAATAGTTGCGCACATGGCGCTTGGCCTCGGTCCGGGTCAGGCTGACCAGTTCGAGCGTCTCATCGATCCTCGCATCGGGCAGGCCCATGGTGCGCGCGGCGATCGTGAGCACCTCCATGCCGGTACGTCCAGCGTGCTGGGCGCTCGCATCGAGGAGCACACCGACATGCCGACCCGGATTCGGGATGTCGTGGTAGCGGTGGCCACCGATGGTGATCCCGCCCGCGGTCGGTGGGGTCAGCCCCACCATCATTCGCATCGTGGTGGACTTACCGGCGCCGTTGGGCCCCAGGAAGCCGGTCACCTTGCCGGCTTGGCATTCGAAGGTCACATCATCGACGGCGAGGTAGTCGCCGTATCGCTTGGTGACGGATTCAACTCGGATCATGCCCCGATCCTCTCCCGGACCGGACCCCGGGCGACACCCGACGCACGGTTGCCCCGAGGTGACGAAAGTAGGGGACGGAGCCGACCTGAGCAGTGTGGGGGCCGAACCGGGATCGCTCTACGCTATGCCCGTGACCGCGACACCGAGCGATCTTCAACCCCCCTTGCGCTGGTGGAACCACGCCTGGCGGTTGCTGCTGTGCCTGGTGCTGAGCGGGTTGGCGGCCCTGTCCACCTACTCGCCATCGGGGAGCGACGAGGCCTGGACCGCTCCGCCCACCTCGAAGGTGCTGCTCGATATCGCGTTGGGCGCGATCACCTTCGCACTGGTCTGCCTGCGTCGTCGCTGGCCGGTCGCGATCGCGGTGCTGACCACCCTGCTCTCGTGCTTCTCCTCCCTGGCCACCGGACCGGTCCTGCTGGCGACGGTCTCGCTGGCCACCCGGCGCCGCTGGCGCGAGATCATCCCGGTAGCGCTGGTCGGTCTGGTCACCGGCATGGTGTTCCGCTGGTGGCTGCCCTCCCCCGACGAGCTCTCCTGGTGGGCAACGGCCATCACCGTGGGCATCGTCACCGCCGCGGTGATGGCCTGGGGGCTTTACATCGGCTCCCGACGGGAGTTGCTGTGGACCCTGCACGACCGGGCCCAGCGGGCCGAGGCTGCGAACGAGTTGCGTGCCGAGAAGGCCCGCGGCGACGAACGGGCCCGGATCGCTCGCGAGATGCACGACGTGCTGGCCCATCGGATCTCACAGGTCTCGATGCATGCCGGTGCGCTCAGCTTCCGAGAAGACCTGGGGGTGATCCAGATGCGGGAATCCGCGGCACAGATCCAGCAACTGGCCAATGCTGCTCTCGGCGATCTGCGCAGTGTCCTGGGGGTACTGCGCGACCCGACCACCGGTGAGTTGTTGAAGCGTCCACAACCTACGCATGTCCAGATCCCGGCGCTGGTGGCCGAAGCCCGGGAAGCGGGGATGAATATCGAGCTGGGGCTGCACCTGGACGACGGCGACTCCCTCTCGGGTGCCAGCGGACGTACCGGATACCGGCTGGTGCAAGAGGCTCTCACCAACGCGGCCAAGCACGCACCCGGGTCCGCGGTCCGGGTCCAGGTCGACGGCGATCCCGGGTCGGGACTCACCGTGCGGGTCAGCAATCCGTTGGGTTTCGGTACCGATCCGGCCGCACCCGGTTCCGGGCTCGGGCTGGTCGGGCTGAGCGAACGGATGGAACGGGTCGGCGGAGTCCTGCAACACGGGGTGCAAGGACGCGAATTCGTCCTGCGCGGCTGGATACCGTGGGGCTCATGAATGTCGTGGTGGCTCCCATCCGAGTCCTGGTGGTCGATGACGACCCACTGGTACGCAGCGCATTGGCTCTGATGCTGGGCGGCACCGACGAACTCTGCCTGGTCGGCGAGGCGGCGGACGGTGTCGCAGCCCTGCGGATGGTGGACAGTCACCGCCCCGATGTGGTGCTGATGGACATTCGGATGCCGGTAATGGACGGGCTCGAGGCCACCTCACGGCTGACGAGAGTCGACCCCTCGCCCCGGGTGATCGTGCTGACCACCTTCGACGCCGACGACTACGTGGTCAGCGCGGTGGCGGCCGGGGCCGACGGGTTCCTGCTCAAGGACACGCCACCCGGTGAGATCGTGGCCGCGATCCGCGCCGTGGTCTCCGGAGACCCGATGCTGTCCCCCTCGGCCACCGCCTCACTCATCCGCCGGGTACGCGACGGTCAGGACGAGCGCAGCGATCAGGCCACGGCCCGGCTGGAGCGGCTCACCGACCGGGAGCGCGAGGTCGCCCTGGCCGTCGGGCACGGCCTGACCAATGCCGAGATATCCCGTCGACTCTTCATGTCCGTGCCGACCGTGAAGGCGCATGTCTCCCGACTCTTCGAGAAGCTCGAGGTCACCAATCGGGTGCAGATCGCCATCTGCGTGCACAACGCCGGCCTCATCTAGCCGCTGACGAGGCACTTGTGTGCCTCATCAGCGTCAGATCTGGTAGCTGGCACCGGGCAGGGCGAGTGCCACATCGCCGTCCCAGACCGCCATGGCCTCGGCCAGCACGACACTCCGGTCGTGCCAGGGCGGGACATGGGTGAGCAGCATCCGTCGCACCCCGCTTCGCGTGGCGATCTCACCGCATTCCTTGCCGGTCAGATGCAGCGCGGGAGGATTCGCAGCGCCTTCCTCGAAGGAGGCCTCGACCAAGAACAGGTCCGCGTCCTGAGCCGCGGCCTCGATCAACTCACCGGGCCCGGTGTCGCCGGAATAGACGAGGGTCCGACCCTCCGGCCCGGTGATCCGGAGCGCCCAGGCGTCCACCGGGTGCACCACCGGCCGCGGGTCCACCTGGAACGGCCCGATCGTGAACGGCTTCGCGAAGCCGATGAAGTCGAAGACCTCGCTCATCCCCGGATCGAGGGGCAGGTCATACGCCCGTGCCATCCGGTCGGCGATCCCTTCGGGCCCGTGGACCGGAAGCAACGGCTGGGCTCCACTGGGGTGATATCTGCGCATCACCCAGTACCCACACAGATCCAGGCAATGGTCGGCATGACCATGGGTGATCAGAACCGCGTCGATGGTCAGCGGGTCCACCCGGTTGTGGAGTTCGCCCAAGGCACCGCTGCCCAGGTCCAGCAGGATCCGCCAGGTGCGTCCCTCGTGGTCGACCTCGAGCAGATAGCAACTGGCTGGTGAATCCGGGCCCGGATAGGACCCCGAACACCCGATGACCGTGAGCCTCATGCGGACACCCCTACGAATCGGCTGGCGTTCCCGAGCTCGGGGCCCAAGAAGCGGCGACCCGTGGTGGCGAAGTCGTCGGGCCGCCCCGTGGTCAGAAACTCGTAGGTCGGCTCACCCGCCGCCCTGGTGAGCTCCCCAGCCAGCAACGCCCGGTACACGTCCTTGCCACACTCCTCCGCCGACGACACCAAAGTGACCTGGTCCCCCATCACGTACGAGATCACACCAGTCAACAGCGGATAGTGCGTACAGCCCAGGATCAGCGTGTCGACCCCCGCGGAGACCAGCGGGTCCAGGTACTCGTGCGCGGCCGACATCAACTCGGTCCCGCTGGTCACACCGGATTCCACGAAGTCCACGAAGTCGGGACACGCACGGGTACTGAGCCGAACATGCGGAGCCGCGGTGAACGCATCGTCGTAGGCGCGGGAATCCGCGGTGGCCCGCGTGCAGATCACCCCGATCTGACCGGTCCGGCTGGCGGCCACGGCCCGCCGTACCGCCGGATAGATCACCTCGATCACGGGTACCTGGTAGCGCTCCCTGGCGTCGCGCAGCATCGCGGCGCTAGCCGAGTTGCAGGCGATCACGAGCATCTTGACCCCCCGGCTGACCAGGTGGTCCAGGCACTCCAACGCATATTCGCGGACCTCACCGATGGGCCGAGGTCCATACGGCTGACGTGCCGTGTCACCCAGGTAGATGATCGACTCATGCGGGAGTTGGTCGATCACCGAACGGGCAACGGTGAGTCCGCCGAATCCGGAATCGAAGATGCCGATCGGCGCGTCTGGGGTTACGGGCACGGTGACAAGGCTAGGGGAGGCCACCACCACTTCCCACGAATCGCGATCCAACTCACGCCGAAACCACAACGAGTAGGGTCGCACTCATGCGTCGTTCTCTCCGCTCCATGACCCTCACCACCGTGGCCCTGACCATGCTGGTGCCACTCGGGGGCGCGTCGGCCGGATCGATCACGCACCTCGACCCGTCCCCTCGGCTCACCCGGAGCGCGGCGATGACCGGCAGCGTTCTGGCGATCTCGGTGGACGGCCTGAACCCGCAGGCGATCCGCAGGCTGGGCGCCCACGGCACTCCGAACCTGCACCGGCTGATGCGCGGGGGCGCCTCCACTCTCAACGCGCGGACCGAGTACGAGCGGACCGAGACCCTGCCCAACCACACCGGGATGGTGACCGGCCGCCGGATCCGGGCCTCCGCCGGCGGTCATGGGGTCACCTGGAACGACGACCGCCGCTCACCGGCCACGGTCCAGGCAGCGGCCGGTCATCCGGTATCCAGCGTCTTCGAACAGGTACATCGTCTGGGAGGTTCGAGCGCCCTGTTCGCGAGCAAGACCAAGTTCTCCCTGTGGAAGCGCAGTTGGCCCGCCGCGCTGGACCGCACGGTGATCCGACCGAACAACAAGCGGCTGGTCAAGGCACTGCGAGCGGACTACACCACACCCCGTGCCTTTCGCTTCCTGCATCTGTCGGCACCCGACGTGGTCGGCCACGCCAAGGGATACATGGGACGGGCGTATCTGCGTCAGGTTCGCGCCACCGACGCACAACTGGGCAAGGTACTCGCCACCGTCCAGCGCAGAAGTCCCGGCACGATCGTAGTTCTGACCTCCGACCATGGGGGGCTCGGCCACAGTCACAAGATCGCCGACAAGCGGGTGAACTACACGGTGCCGTTCATGGTGTGGGGCCCCGGCATCACCAAGGCCAACCTCTACCGGATCAACCCCGGCTACCGCGCTCCCGGTAAGAAGCGGGTGGGATACCGTGCGGCCCGACAACCGGTGCGCAACGGCGACCTCGCGAACCTGTCCCTGTATCTGCTGGGTCTGGCACCCGTTCCGGGCAGCGAACTCAACGTCGACCAGGACCTGCGGCCCGTCTCTGGTCTGAGCAACGACTTCGTGCTGCCCCCCATCCTCGCCAGCACACGATGAGGTTCGCCCCCGTCGGCCGGTATCAGGCCCAGAGCTGACCCTCCAGCCGGTCTTCGGCCTGATCCACAGTGCCCTCATAGGCGCCCGTGGACAGATACTTCCAGCCGCCGTCGGCCACCACGAAGGCGATGTCGGCAGACTCCCCCGCCTTCACCGCCTTGGCCGCCTGCCCCAGAGCGGCATGCAGGATCGCGCCCGACGAGACCCCCGCGAAGATGCCCTCGAGCTCTAGGAGTTCACGCACCCGGCGTACCGCGTCGCGGGGGCCGACCGAGAAGCGCGAGTCGATCAGGCTCGCGTCATAGAGCTCCGGCACGAAGCCCTCGTCGAGATTGCGCAGTCCGTAGACGAGTTCGCCATAGCGGGGTTCGGCCGCCACGATCCGAACCCCGGGCTTGGCCTTCCGGAAGTATCGCGAGACCCCCATCAGGGTCCCGGTGGTGCCCAGGCCTGCCACGAAGTGGGTGATCTCGGGCAGATCTGCCAACAGCTCGGGACCGGTGCCCTGCTCGTGGGCCAGCGGGTTCGCCGCGTTCCCGTATTGATAGAGCATGGTCCAATCGGGATGCTCGACCGCCAACAGCTTGGCCACCCGCACCGCCTCGTTCGAGCCTCCGGCGGCCGGTGAGGAGACGATCTCGGCGCCCCACATGCGGAGCAGTTGGCGCCGCTCCTCGGAGGTGTTCTCCGGCATCACGCACACGATCCGGTAGCCCTTGAGCTTGGCGGCCATGGCCAATGAGATGCCGGTATTGCCCGAGGTCGGCTCCAGAATCGTGCACCCCGGCCGCAGCGTGCCGTCCGCCTCGGCCATCTCGATCATCTTCAGCGCCGGCCGGTCCTTGATCGAACCGGTCGGGTTGCGGTCCTCGAGCTTGGCCCACAAGCGCACCTCTGGGCTGGGCGACAGCCTCGGCAGTCCCACCAGCGGCGTGTTGCCGACCGAAGAGAGCAGGTTGTCGTAGCGCATCGGGTTGCGGGCCTTTCGTGGGCTGCGTGAGGTGACCGGCGAGAGGTCAGTACAGGAAGTCGACCGGGTTGAAGGCCGACAACGGGATGATCCGGGTACGCGGCAGACGCTGCTGGAAGGCGCGCACGTCGTCCTCCAGGTCGTAGACCTTCACGCCGAGTTGGGCGAGTTGGCTGCTGACGAACTCGCGGAACCCGATCACCGCGACCTGCCGGGTGCCGTCCACCAGCCGCCCCAGGTCCTCGGCGAAGTCCGCGTCATGACTCAGCAGCACCACATCCAGGTCGGGATCGGCTGCGATCGCGGCCAGGGTGCGCTGGATACCGACGTCGACGACCTTCTCCTCGCCGCCGTCACCGGCCAGCGGGACCGGCCGGTAATCCATCGCCAGCAGGGCCTGGACGAACGAGTTGGGCATCGCGCCGTTGGTGGCGTTGAGGAAGAACAGCCCGGTGACGGGCTGCTCCCAGCCAGCGGCGACGAACTCCGTCACCCGCTCCCAGCGAGGCCGTTCCTCGGGCGCCGGACGGCGCCCGAGGACGTTGTTGCCCAGGGTCGCGTCGATATTCTCTCCGTCGACGAGGACGATGGTTCGACGCTGGCTCATGTGGTTGTCCTGTGGTCGCTCGGGTGACTCAGAAAGCGCCGCCGGCAACGGCCGGCAGCACGACGACCTGGTCGCCGTCGCTCAATTCGGCATCGAGGCCACCGATGAACCGGACGTCCTCGTCGTTGATGTAGACGTTCACGAAACGACGCAGCGCACCGTTGTCGAGCAGGCGCTCGCCGATGCCCGGGTAGATGGCCTCCAGGTTGTCGACCAGCGCGGCGAGGGTGGCTCCCTCAGCGGGGACGGCCTTCTCTCCGCCGGTGTAGGTACGCAGGATGGTGGGGATCCGGACCTCGATGGCCATCAGGCTTCGCTCCTTGTTTCGGTACTGCTCAGGGTTTCGGTACTGCTCGGGCTGCCGTCGGTGATGTCGGGCAGGTTGGCGACGACCGAGACCTCTTCCTCGGTCACCTCGCCGTCAACGATTCTGTAGGATCTGAACTCCACCGGGCCCGGGTTATTCCCGTGCTCGCGAGTCGAGACCAACACATAGTGCGCACCAGGCTCGCTGGCGAGTCCGATGTCGGTCCGGCTGGGGTATGCCTCGGTGGCCGTGTGGGAGTGGTAGACCACTACCGGCTCCTCGTCGTCGGCCCACATCTGCTTGTACAGAGCCAGCAGTTCCTCCGAGTCGAACTCGTAGAAGGTAGGACTGCCTGCCGCATTCACCATCTCCACCAGCCGGGTCGGACGGTCGCTGCCCTCGGCACCGGC
>CAYNFY010000131.1:0-9272 GCA_964396585.1 uncultured Nocardioides sp. | reverse complement strand
TAGCGCACCTGCATGGCATGCAGGGGGTCAGGGGTTCGAGTCCCCTCAGCTCCACCAGAAGGTCGTACTCGAACCGGCGACATTGCCGGTTCGAGAGTTAGCCCGCATCGGATGATGCTCGCGACCGATTGAATCCGCTGAGAGAACGCCGTGAATGCGTGCTCAGAGTTGACGGGGCGGAAGCGAAACGCGGAGATCCGTCTCGTCCTCGATCGGAAGTTGACACGAAAGGCGAGAGTAGGCGGATCGCGTTGACGCGGTTCCGTCGAGCATCTCGTCCTCGATGTCGCTGATCGGGGGGAGCCCCTCGAGGTGTCCTTCGTCCACGTAGACGTGACAGGTGGCGCACATCAGGAACCCGCCACAGTCGCCGCGGATGCCAGGGATCCCGTGACGTTTGGCTGTCTGCATGACCGAGTCGCCGACCAGCCCTGCGACCGTGATCGTGTCGCCGGCCCGGTCGACGAAGGTCACGCGGGGCGGAGGTACCTCGCTGGGGCTCAAGTCGACGCCGAGACTCTTCTCGGGTCCGTCTGCCGGGACCATCACAAGGGCCTAGCGGCGCAGGCAGCCGACACACCCACTCCGGTGTGTGCGATCGAGTCAGACATGCACCCTCCTAGGTTTCTACAAGTCTCTGCTGTGAAAACTCTGTGCAAACTCTAGGGCATGGTCAACGCGACGTCCGAGTCAGGCGCGAACTGCTCAGCACGGTAACTCCGCGCGGTGACTCGGCGCGATCTACCGCAATGCCCCACAGATCCAATCCGAGGGAGTGGACCCTGACTCGATGAAGTCTTCGAGAGCTGCCGACTCGTCGACCGTGATGTCGCTGGCCGCCTGAGGGTAGACGATGGGCTCTTCCTTCATGTTGTGCTCGGCAAGGGCTGCCAGTAGTTGATCGCACGCGGACCTGAGAGAAGTCGGATCGGGATCATCGGAGCGCGCCCCGGCTTCGATGGCGTCCATCAGCTGCCATAGTCGGCCGTGCTCCTTGATCATCACCATGATCGGCATGAGAAGACCCGCTCGACGTATGGGTGGGAACAGCAGCTCTTCTTCCAGATAGATGTGCCGCCGCAGTGCTTCGAGGGTGCTGGCCAGCACTGTGGTGTCCAAGGTTCCGGTGGTGAGGCGGGCGGCGAACGCCTCGATGCCGGCGTCGATTTCGTGGTGCTCTCGGGTCAGAGCGGTGGCGACGGTGTTCGTTGTCAACGGGTCCTCCGGTTGCTGATCTGCTGCGAGTCGCACGAGAGGGTCTTTGCTTCCTGGGGTGCTACAGCTATTTATACGAGTGACTATTGTAATAACTCTCGGCGAGGTGAATCCACTGTCGGACGATGTGGCGCCGGTCGGGTCGATCCTCACGGGCCGGCCGCGATGCACCTTCCATAGACTTCGTTGCCGTGACCGATACCCGAGCCAGGCTCTGCCTGACCATGATCGTCAAGGACGAGGCCGCCATCATCGAACGCTGCTTGGCGGCCGCGGCCCCCTGGATCGATGCCTACGCGATTCACGACACCGGCTCAGCCGATGGCACGGCAGACATCGTGCGGTCCTTCTTCGAGCGGCACGGGGTGCCCGGCCGGGTGACCCACGGTCGTTTCGATGACTTCGCCCAGGCCCGCAACGACTCCCTCGCCGCGGCCAGGGACACCGCCGCCGCGCACGACATCGATTACCTCCTGCTGTGCGATGCCGATATGGAACTCGTGGTCGAGGATCCCGCCTTTCGCGACTCGCTCGCCGCGGAGGTCTACCTCCTCGGCCAGCGGGCCGAGGGGCTCCACTATGCCAACGTCAGACTCCTGCGAGCCGAGGTGCCGACACGCTATGTGGGCGTCACCCATGAATACCTCGACGTCGGGTCGGCGGTCCGCCAGGGTCTCGACGGAGTCTGGTTCCACGATCATGCGAACGGGTCCAGCCGACAGGGCAAGTTCGAGCGTGATCTCGCGCTGCTGGAGGGCGGACTCGCCACCGAGCCAGACAATGCACGCTATGCCTTCTATCGAGCCCAGACGCTGCGCGACCTGGGTCGGCACCGACAAGCCGTCTCGGCCTACCAGCACCGGGTGGACCTGGGTGGCTGGGAGGAGGAGGTCTGGTACTCGCTGTTTCAGGTGGCGATGTTGCGCGAACGGCTTGCGGACGGCGACTCGGAGGTATGTGCGGCCTACCTGACGGCGTTCGAATATCGCCCGCAGCGCGCCGAGACTCTCGTCGAGTTGGCGCGATATCTCCGCGAAAGCGGCCGTCACCAACTCGCCCATGTCTTCGCGACCAGGGCGGTCCAGTTGCCACCGACCGACGACATCCTCTTCGTGATCCCCGCCTGCTACGGCTGGCGAGCCTGCGACGAGTTGTCGATCTCGAGCTACTGGGTAGGCAGCTATGCCGAGTCGGCAGCTCTGGCCCAGAGCCTGCTCAAGGACCCGGAACTGCCACCGGAGGAGCGAGCTCGTGTCGAACAGAACCTCGATTTCGCGCGTACCGCCCTACACTGACCCGCGTGCCCCGTCCCGCCATCGCCGCCGTCGCCCTCCTAGCCCTCCTGATCGTTACCGGATGCAGCGGCGACACGTCCGATGAGAGGCCCCCATCAGCTGGTCAGTCGGCCGCAGACACCCTGGTCCAGACGGGGCTGCAACTGCTCGACACGGGCGATGAGGCGAAGGCCCGAGCCACCTTCGAGAACGTGCTCGAACTCGACCCGAACAACGCCTACGCCCACTACAACCTCGGTCTGTTGGCCCAGGACGCCGGCAACGACGCCCTCGCGCTCAAGCAGTATGACGCTGCGCTGAAGACCGACCCCGAGTTCACCTCGGCGCTCTACAACAAGGGAATCCTCCTGGAGAGCAGGGAGCTCGAAGGCGCGGTCGAGCTCTATCGGCGCGCCCTCGCGATCGACCCGGACCTTGCCGCGGCACATATGCGTCTCGGCTTCGCTCTCCTGCATCTGGGCGAAACAGACCAGGCTGAAGAGCACCTGGCCACGGGGGTCGAGTTGGACCCGTTGATGGCGGAGGTTGAGCCGCCCTCGTACGAATGAGCCACGGGCTGAAGCGAGGGGGCTGAATCGAACCGTGTTTGTCCGAGGTCACCCGAATCGATTACATCGGGTCCATTGTTCGACTATCGTAATTTGGTGCCCATTTCTCGGCCTCGTGCCCTCGCCTCCCTGTCCCTTGCCGCTCTGGCTCTGACCACCGTCGCCGGTACCGCTGGGACCGCCACAGCTGCGGGCAAGTCGAAGCAGGACGCCCGGGTGATCAGTGCCTGCTACAGCGTCGAGAATGGCAAGATCCGGATCGTCCACAAGGTCAAGGAATGCCGGTCCAACGAGGGCCACATCCGCTGGAGCCGCCCGGCGAAGGCCAGGAAGGGCGCCAAGGGCGTGAAGGGTGCCACCGGTCCGGCGGGACCCGCAGGAGCCACCGGGGCAGCCGGGGCCACCGGGGCCGCAGGTACGCCCGGGGCCATCGGGCCCGCGGGTGCCATCGGACCTACTGGCGCGACGGGTGCCACGGGTGCTGCCGGTGCGACGGGCGCCACGGGTGTTGCCGGCGCGACGGGCGTCGATGGAGGGATCGGCCTTGCCGGTGCGACCGGACCCACTGGTGCCACGGGCCCTGCCGGCGTCGATGGCGCCACGGGCCCTGCCGGCGTCGATGGCGCCACCGGCCCTACCGGCGCGACTGGACCCACCGGTCCTGCGGGCGCCGATGGTGCCGGGGGCTCCGGGGCCATGCTGTCGAGCAGCAGCGGCCAGGCGGCCACCACCACCACCGTCCTCAGCGGACTCGTCGGCACCGTTGCAGTGCTGCCCATCAACGGGTCCGGCTCGGTCAGCGGTGTCAACATCGCGGGCGGCACCATCGACGCGACAGGCAGCGAGGTCGCGGGATTGGCCCAGCCGATCACCGGGGACCGCACCATCACCGGCATCGACGGCTATTTCACCAACTCCACTGCGATGTCCCTGATCGGCACTACGTTCACCCTCAAGGTCCAGCTCTGGACGTCATCGACCCCCGACAACGTCTTCACCCCGGTCCCCGGTGCCACGTGCACGTTGGGGTCCACGATCAGCGGCGTTCTGCCGCTCGGAGCCGTCTCGGACTGTACGGCCACCGATCTGAACATCCCGATCACCAATCAGACCCAGGCCATCCTCGTCGTACAGTCGGAGGCTACGGGCATCCAGTTGACGACAGTCCTCAACGGATACTGGTCGGCTGGTTTGACGCTGTCCTGATGTAGCCCTCCTGACCTCACATTGCGTCAGGAAGGGTCACGAATGCCGGTCCGGGGCAGGCGCCCCGGGCCGGCATCGCGCATTCGCTCCGCGACGACGAGAGGCGGCACTCGGTCGCAGAGGTCGCCCGCCCGACCGCGGCGCTGAGCTGTCCGGCCGAGTGCCCTGTCAGCGATCTGTCAGCGGATTTTCCGACGATCCTCGGACATCACATCGACCGAGGAGAAGTGACCATGGGTTTGCCCGTGTTCCGGATGGCAGCGACACTCGTCACCGCCGTCGCCACGACCGCCGCGCTGACGATGGCGGGACCCGCGTCGGCCCGCCCCTGCCTCGACTGCGAGGATCCGGAACTACCTGGGCCAGGTGGGCCGAGCTGCCCGACGATCGCGGCGAGTACCGACCCGTCGATCACCACGCCGGGCCCGTACCAGGTCGGCCAGGCCCTCAACGGGCACCGCGGAACCTGGTCGAATGCGGTGAGCTACCAGATCCGCTGGCTGGCGGACGGCGTCCCGGTGTCTCCGGTGACCACGACTACGGTCCCGTATGTCCCGAGCGCAGCGGATCGCGGAAAGGTGTTGCGGCTTCGAGTGACGGCGATCGGGTCGGATACTGCCTGCACCGCCTCGGAGTACTCGGCTCCGAGTACGACGGTCGGACTCGGGTCGGCACCGGTGCCGACCATTGGCGCCCCCTCAGTCGGAGGAGAACGGAAGGTCGGATCTCAACTTCAGGCCTCCGTAGGTCAGTGGACCCCCAGCCTGGACAGTTCTCAGATCACCTGGTCGCGAGGTGGCACCCAGATCGGTTCCGGGCTCACCTACACGCCTGTGGCGGCCGATCGAGGGCTCAACCTGACGATGCGGGTCAAGGGCTTCCGCGACGGTCACCAGACTGGCGAGAGCACCGTTCAGGTCGGCCTGATCAATGAGGGGAACGCCCCGAGTGTGGTGACCGCGCCCTCGGTGACCGGTGATCTTCGGTACGGCTCGGAGCTGCACGTGGTGCCGGGCAACTGGTCGATGGGGTCGGCGAGTGTGGCCTATCAGTGGCTGCGCTCGGGCGTGGCGATCGCCGATGCGACCGACACGACGTATCGGCCGGTGCTGGCAGATCTGGGCCAGACACTGTCGCTCTCGGCCCGGGCCACGGTCCCCGGCCACGCTCCGGGCAGCACCGTGGTGCCGGTCGGTCCGATCCTGGAGGGAAGTGCTCCCACCGTGGTCACCGCGCCCGGGGTCAGCGGTACTCCCCGGTTCGGGTCGGTGCTTCGCGCCGTGCCGGGGACCTGGTCGGAGGCTCAAGGGACGGTCGGCTACCAGTGGCTGCGGTCTGGCGTCGCAATTCCGGGTGCCACCGCTGTGACCTACCGGTCGGTCCTGGCGGACGTGGGCCGGCGGCTGTCGCTCTCGGTCCGGGTCACGACTCCCGGGTACGCCCAGGGCAGCACCACGGTGCAGGTCGGCACCGTCACACGTGCGGCGGCACCTCGGTGGCGCGGTGTGAAGCCCCGGCTGAAGGGCAAGGATCGACTCCGTAAGAAGGTCCGCATCGGTCTGTCAAAGGCCGCGATCCGAAGTGCCGCACAGGCCCCGGGTGCTGTGGTGACGTTCCAGTGGCTCCGCAACGGCAAGGCCATCGCCGGACAGACCAAGAAGGTCCACCGGCTGGTCAAGCGGGACCGGGGAAAGCGGCTCGTGGTCCGGATCACCCTCACCCAGGCGGGCCACGATCCACTCGTGATCGGGTCCAAGCCGGCGAAGGTGCGCAACAAGGGCCGCGCGTTCCGGTAGCGGTTGGCTGCCAACCAATCGAGAGGGATGGAGAGAGGGTCGACATGAAGTGGTTCAAACGGGGCGCATCGACAGTTGCACTGGCGTTGGCGACGTCATCAATCGCGGTGCTGCCGGTGGTCATCGGATCCGGTGTCGCGCAGGCAGCGACGACCGCCGGCACCATCGTGTTCATCAAGAACCACAACGTGTGGTTGGTCCGACCTGATGGTACGAATCTGTACCAGGTGACGCGGGACGGTACCTACGCGGTGCCCTACCTCTCTGCGTCGATGTCGGACGCCGGGGTGATCGCAGTGGGCCATGGTCGAGAGATCGTGCGGATGCGGCAGAACGGGCAGGTTCTCAACCGGATCGACCCACATCCGTTGATGAACTCGGCCAGCCAGCCGACCGACGGACCACCGGTTGACGTCTCGATCTCGCCGGACGGACGCAGGATCGCCTACACGATGGTGAACTACACCTGCCCGATCGGAGTCAGCTGCGGCGCCCGACCGGTGACCGGGGTGACCGATGCAACCGCACTCACGCCCAACCGGATCGGCGCCAACTACTACTCGAACCCCTCCTGGATCTCCAATACTCGACTGATGACACACGGTGGCTACGGCTCCCAGTTGATGCTCCAGGATCTCGGTGGCGCGCCGCAGCATTGGTTCGACGACTCCGATGTGCGCCCGGATGACGAGGACCTCGGAGACGGTGAGCTCTCTCGAGACGGGAGCAGACTGGCCGTGGTGCGCAGCTACGGTCCCGACACCCACCTGTTGACTGCGGTCGTCAACGGCAATGTGCGCACCA
Organism: uncultured Nocardioides sp.; assembly: GCA_964396585.1. Lineage (GTDB taxonomy): Bacteria > Actinomycetota > Actinomycetes > Propionibacteriales > Nocardioidaceae > Nocardioides. The sequence goes on along the minus strand of CAYNFY010000131.1, from coordinate 2,408 downwards.
CTTCGCCGGGCAGCCTGCCAAGCCCGACCTATCGCTGCTTCACTAATAACGATGAGGCGATCAATTCGCCGAGTTGGGGCCCGGACAACCGTTCGCTGGTGGTAGGAGACTCCGACGGGCTGGTGATCATCGGCGAGGGCGCGGCCTGCGGAGCCGGAAGCTTCCTGGCAATCGCCCCGGGCGGCAGTGCACCCCACTGGTCGCCGGCGGCGCTCAACCCCGGTCCTCGGGTCAACACACCTGGTCGCCGAGCCTTCGCCCTATTGGCCAGACCGAAGATCAAGGGCAAGGCAGTCATTGGCAAGCGACTCAAGGCAACCATCGGTCGGTGGTCACCAACCCCCACCACGACGACGTATCGGTGGTTGCGCAACGGCAAGGCGATCAAGGGCAAGGCGGGCAAGGGCAAGACCTACCAGGTCAGGCGCCCCGACCGCAGGAAGAAGATCTCCGTCAAAGTAACGGTCAAGCGGGCCGGACACGTCAGTACGTCAGCGCGTTCGAAGACCGTCCGGGTGAAGCGCTGAAGTTTCTCGATGGATCTGGGCTTAGTCACCGCCTCGACCGGCGACACAGCAAGGTTCCTAGGCCGGTGGGGCCGTTGGGGCTGTCGGTGAGCGTCTGAGTCCGGCAGTATTGCCCCGATGCGGGTAGTGATCTTGGGATCGGTGGGCGTCGTCGACGCACCCTCGACTGTGCCGTCCGGGGAGATCGCCCGTCGCGTGCTGGCCGTGTTGGCGGCCGAAGTCAATCGGCCCGTGCATCCCGATCGGCTGGCCGACCTAGTGTGGCCGGGTGGGCATCGGCGGGGCGGGAACAGCCTCCAGGCCCACATCTCACGCTGGCGCAAGGCCTTGGGGGCGCATCGCGTCACCTTCTCTCCGGCTGGTTACACCCTGGTTCTCGGTCCCGATGAACTCGATGCCCTGGAGTTCGAAGAGTTAGCCCGGGCCGCTATGGCGGCTCGGGCCGACGGGGACCCGACCGCCGGCTTGGTGCTGTGTGGGGAGGCGCTGGCGCTCTGGCGAGGCCCGGCCTTCACAACGCTGACGGACGACGATTGTGTTCGGGTCCGTCAGATCGAGCTCGAAACGACCAACGCTGCTCTTCGACTCGCCCGCCTTGAGATGTTGTGCGAGACCGGCGACTACGAACAGGTTGCGCACGAGGCGGTTGGTATCGCCGCGACCGAGCCCTGGAACGAGCCGATTCATCGGGTGCTGGCCCGAGCGCACTATGGCCTGGGCGACCAGGTGAGGGCGTTACAGGTGTTCACCGATCTCGAGACGCGGCTCCGCAATGATCTCGGGCTCGATCTCGGAACGTCGTCACAGTTCTTGCGTGAGCAGGTCCTGCGCCAGGAGCCGGCACTCGACCTGGCCCCGAAGCAGCGCAGCAGCGCGACCGTGCCGGTGGCTCGGGTGACCCGGATGGCCGACCGGATCGCTGAACTTCCTGCACCAACGCAACGGATCCTCCGTGCTGCGGCCCTGTCCGGTCCCGATGTCGACACCGCCCACCTTGGTCGGGTCCTGGGGATCGATGGTCCGTCGATGGCGGATGCGTTGGCACCTGCGCTGGCAGCGGGCATCATCGTTCGGACAGACGACGGTGCCAGATTCGCCAGCTCCGGTGTCCACGACGCGGTCGCTGTTCTGGTTCCCGCAGGTGAGGCTCTCGATCTGCACCGGCAGCTGGGGGAGGCGCTCCTGGCCCGTGGTGGGGGAGGCGACCAGGCGCGACGGGCCGCCGACCATCTGGCCGCAGCTGCGTCGCTCGGCTCCGCAACGGCATTGCGGGCGGTCGACCTGGACCGCCGGCTCGCGGATGCCTCGATGTCCCAGGCGCGGCACGCCGACGCGGTGCGACATATTCGCCGGGCGCTCGTCAGCGCTGCGCACGTCGACGCAGGGGAGGCCGGGCAGCTCGATCGGGCGGGACTGAAGCTGGCGCTCGGCGAGGTGCTTCAGCGGGCCGGGGATCTCAACGCCGCGATGTCGGCCTACTACGCGGCAGCGCAGGTGGCGGATGCCAGCGAGGAGGTGCTGCTCCGTTGTGCGCTTGCCCACGAAGAGTGCTCCATGCATGGGCGCCGCCATCGCACCGGCGCGCACGACCCCTCGGTCGAACTCATCGAGAAGGCCCTACAGGTCGCCGACCCGGATGGTCTCGACCATGTCGAGTTGCTGGCATCGCTCGGTCAGGCGCTCGCCTTCTCGGGCCGACGTGAACGTGCGGTCCACCTGGCCGAGGCGGCGGTGCAGGGGGCGCGACGCTCTGCCGATCAGGAGACTCTGGCCCGCACGCTCCTGCGCTGTCTGGCGGTACAGGACCCGGTTCTGGATTCGGCGGTGCGGTTCGAACTGGCTCGGGAAGCGGCCGAGGTGAGTCATTCGGCTGATGCGGAT
>CAYNFY010000130.1:0-9343 GCA_964396585.1 uncultured Nocardioides sp. | reverse complement strand
CGAGCTGCGCACCATCGGTGCGACGACGCTCGATGAGTACCGAAAGTATCTGGAGAAGGACGCCGCCCTGGAGCGTAGGTTCCAGCCGATTCAGGTGCCCGAGCCGTCGATCGCGCACACCATCGAGATGCTGAAGGGGCTGCGCGATCGGTACGAGGCCCACCACCGGGTCACCATCACCGACGAGGCCCTGGTCTCGGCGGCGACGCTGGCCGACCGGTACATCTCGGACCGGTTCCTGCCGGACAAGGCCATCGACCTGATCGACGAGGCCGGGTCGCGACTTCGGATCCGACGGATGACGGCCCCCGCCGACCTGCGCGAGTACGACGACAAGATCGCCGACGTGCGGGCGCGCAAGGAGGCCGCCATCGACGGGCAGGACTTCGAGGCGGCGGCCGGCCTGCGTGACGAGGAGAAGCAGCTGCTGGCCGCTCGCTCCGAACGTGAGAAGGCCTGGCGTGCCGGTGACATGGACGAGATCGCGGAGGTCGACGAGGAGTTGATCGCCGAGGTCCTGGCCGTGGCCACGGGTATCCCGATCGTCAAGCTGTCCGAGGAGGAGTCCACTCGACTGCTCAAGATGGAGGACGAGCTTCACAAGCGGGTGATCGGGCAGGACGAGGCCGTCAAGGCGCTGTCCCGGGCGATTCGCCGTACTCGGGCCGGTTTGAAGGACCCCAAGCGTCCCGGTGGCTCGTTCATCTTCGCCGGTCCGTCCGGTGTCGGTAAGACGTGGCTCTCCAAGACGCTGGCCGAGTTCCTGTTCGGGGACGAGGACGCGCTGATCCAGCTCGACATGAGTGAGTTCGGTGAGAAGCACACGATCAGCCGGCTGTTCGGGTCGCCTCCCGGTTATGTGGGCTATGAAGAGGGTGGCCAGCTGACCGAGAAGGTGCGCCGCAAGCCGTTCTCGGTGGTCCTGTTCGACGAGGTCGAGAAGGCGCACCCGGACATCTTCAACTCGCTGCTGCAGATCCTGGAGGAGGGTCGACTCACCGACTCTCAGGGTCGGGTGGTCGACTTCAAGAACACCGTCATCATCATGACCACGAACCTGGGGTCGCGCGACATCAGCAAGGGCGTCAGCCTGGGCTTCGGCAGTGCGTCCGACGTGCAGTCCGCCTACGAGCGGATGAAGACCAAGGTCCAGGACGAGCTCAAGCAGCACTTCCGTCCCGAGTTCCTGAACCGTGTCGATGAGGTCATCGTGTTCCCGCCGCTGACGCAGGACCAGATCATGGCGATGGTGGACAACATGATCGCGAACGTCGAGCACCGACTCAAGGACCGCGACATGGGACTGGAGTTGACCCCCGCGGCCAAGAAGCTGCTGGCCGAGCGCGGGTTCGATCCGGTGCTGGGGGCGCGTCCGCTGCGCCGCACGATCCAGCGGGAGGTCGAGGACGTCCTGGCCGAGAAGATGCTGTTCGGTGAGGTCGGCCCTGGCCAGATCGTGCTGGTCGACGTCGAGGGTGAGGGCGCCAAGGCGATCTTCACCTTCGAGGGCCAGAAGGTGACCGGGGTCCCCGATTCGTTGCCGCTGGAGACCGCCGATCTGGAGCCGCCCGCACCGGTCAGCGCTCCTGAGCCGGGGGAGTCGAATGACGACTCCCCGGGTGGAGCGACCGCGGTCTGACCTCGGTCCCATCTCCCGCTGAGGGGGCACTTTTTGTTATCTCCAAGTAACAAAAAGTGCCCCCTCAGCGGACATTTCGGCGACCGGGGTGGTTCACGGGAGTGCGTATCGGCCCTCGGCGGTGCGGACCGCCAACCCGTCGGCGAGTAGTCCCTCCAGACAGTCCGTCTGCTGGGCCGGATCGTGCCAGGTGGCCGCCAACGATTCGGCAGTCACCGAGCCGGTGGCATCGCGAAGTAGCGCCATCATCCGGCCCCGGCACTGCCGATCGGTGCCGGCCCAGGCCTGACCACGGCGCGGAGGGCCGGCATGGGCTGGGAATCCGAGTGCGCGCCAGGCACACGAGGCGCGGATCGGGCAGCGCGTACATTCCGGTGCGCCGGCGGAGCACACCAGGGCACCCAGTTCCATCACCGCGACCGACCAGGTGGCGGCGTCGCTGTCGTCGAGCGGCAACAGTGCTTGAGCCCTGGCCCGCTCGGCCTTGCGGATCGAGCTCGGCGGGTGCTCGGTGCCGTCCAGAACTCTGCCCAGGACCCGGCGCACGTTGGTGTCGAGCACCTCATGGCGTCGGGTGAAGCCGAAGACCGCGATCGCGGCCGCGGTGTAGTCACCCACGCCGGGCAGGGCGATCAGATCTTCGTACTGCGAAGGCACCAGACCGTCGTGTTGCTCCGTGATCATCACCGCCGCTGCGTGCAGTCGCAGGGCTCGACGGGGATATCCCAGCCGACCCCACATCCGGATCGCCTCGCCGGTCGACTCGAGCGCCAGATCGCTCGGCCGAGGCCAGCGGGCAAGCCACGCTTCGTGTACCGGCAGGACCCGATTCACGGGAGTCTGCTGGAGCATGAACTCAGAGACCATCACCGACCAGGCACTGGCCTCGGATCGACGCCAGGGCAGGTCACGGGCGTACTCGTCGTACCACTGCAGCACGGGACCGTGCAGGGCCGCGGAAATCTCCGCAGCGATCGCTGTGGGTGGTGACTGTGGAGTAGGAGGGCTGCTCATCGCGACTGAACTCTACGTGCCTCCCGGCAACCGGGAGGCGGCCCGGAGTGGCAACCAGACCCCGACCTCGTCGGTGACTACCGTGCTGCCATGACCTCCTTGACCCGGCCCCGAGGACCGTTGCCGCCGCGGGTGTACTGGGTACGACGGGTGGTCGTCCTGGCGGTCGCACTGGTGCTGGTCGTGGGTGTGTCGATGCTGCTCAAGATGGGATCGGACGGGAACGACGGAGCCAACCGGGCCGACACGGCCGCAGTGCGCAAGAGCTCCGGCGACCAGAGCACGCCGGGCGGAGCCGAAGGAGTCTCGGGGGTACCGGCGACGACGCCCACGCCCACCTCCACTCCTACCCCGACTCCGACTGAACTGGCCACCCCCAGCGGTACCTGCACACCCGAGGACGTCGTCGTCACCCCGACGGTGGCCGAGGCCGAGGCTGACTCGCCGGTCACCCTGCAGCTCTCGCTCAGTACCCGGACCAGCGAGGCCTGCACCTGGCGGGTTGCGTCTCGTTCGCTGACCCTCAAGATCACCAAGGGGGGACAGGACGTCTGGCTCAGTACCGAGTGCCGACGGGCGATCACCCGACAGGACGTGGTGGTGCGCAAGGCGATTCCCGCCGTGGTCCAAGTGGTGTGGGATTCCCATTATTCGGACGGAAGTTGTTCGGGTCGCACCGAATGGGCGATGCCCGGGTGGTACGACGTCAGCGCCGCGGCGCTGGGAGGGGAGCCTTCGTCGACCCGGTTCCGACTGGTCCGACCCGCCACGACCACCGTGACCATCACCCCCGACCCGACACCTACCAACCGTGACAAGGGCCGGAAGAGTCCCAGTGGTGAGAGTTCTCAGAGTGAGAGCTCTACGGCTGAGAGCACCCCGTCCGGAGCGGTCGAGCCGAACGGCTGAGGGATGCGGAGTGCCGGTACCGCTGGGCGGGCATGATTCACTACTTTCCAGTGCCCCGAGGTCGCCCGGACCCGGCATTCGGTGAGGAGTGTCCGTGTCGTTGTTTCCGTTCCGTCTGGTGCAGCTGGCCAACCTGGACGACGTATTCGACTGGCTGCGCGGCCCTGCCCTCGAGATCGCGCTGATCGTCGTAGGCACCATGCTCATCACCAGGTTCCTGAACTGGAACCGGGTGAGATGGGTGGCGCGGATGGACGAGCGTGCCGAGGCACAGGATCAGCTGGTCCGCAGCGAGTCCGACAAATATGCCCGTGCACTCGCTCAGGTGTTGACCTGGGTCGTGGTTGTGGTGATCTACGTGATCGCGGCGATCATGGTGGTCGATCGACTGGGCATTCCGCTCGGCAGTTTCGTGGCGCCGGTGACAGTGGTCGGTGTGGCATTGGGCTTCGGTGCCCAGCGCATCGTCCAGGACCTGTTGGCGGGCTTCTTCGTGGTGGCCGAGCGTCAGTATGGCTACGGGGATCTGATCAAGCTGGCCGTGCCGAGCGTCTCCGAACCGGTGATCGGCACGGTCGAGTCGGTGAGTCTGAGGACCACTCGAATGCGCACGGCCAAGGGTGAGGTGGTGGTCACCCCGAATGGTCAGATCGTCCAGGTGACCAACTACTCCCGCGACTGGGCTCGTACTGTGTTGGATGTTCCGGTCCCGGCCGGAATCGACGTGACCCTGGTCAATGACGTGTTGGAGCGGGTGGGCCACGCTGCGGTCGACGACAAGGTGCTCGGACCGCTGCTGCTGGATACCCCCACGGTGATGGGAGTCGAGTCGATCGGTGTCAACGAGATGCAGATCCGGGTGGTGGCCCGCACTCTGCCAGGGCGCCAGTTCGAGGCCGGCCGGATCCTGCGCGGGCGGATCGCCGCAGCCTTCCGTCGTGAGGGCATCGTGATTCCCACCAGCATGGCTACCGGGCGACCGACAGGTCAGACCGACACCGGTCCGACCAACGAGGACGACCTATGACCGATGATTCCCGGGCACCGAGGTTTCGGCTGCGCACCTCGACGATCGCCCTGATGGTGGCCTTCGTCGGTCTCTTGGTGCTCTACGCCTTCGTCCGTCCCGAGCCGACGGTTCAGATCACCCGTCAGGAGTACCAGGAGTTCCGACAGAAGCAACAGGATGCCACCCGCAGCCCTGAACCGACTCCGACGCCGCCGCGGACCCCGACCAATCAGTCCAGTAGCGGGTCGAACCCCTCCAGCACGCCGTCGTCCTCGCCTACCGCACAGCCTTCGGTCACTCCGTCAGATTCAACCAGCAGCGAGCCGAGCAGCACTCCCACTCCCAGCCGGACGCCCTCGCAGCCGACCCGGACCCCGAGCCCCACGGGCGATACGTCGAAGAACCCGGAGCCCGGCGACACCATCTCGCCCGGGGAAACCCCCAGCCAGGAGCCGTCCGCCACCCCCTGACGCGGCGAGGCGGCACGAAAGTGCCTCATCAGCGTTTCAGGGAGGTCAGACGTAACGTTCCATGATGCTGGACTCGGCCAGTCGGGAGAGTCCCTCACGCACGCTACGGGCCCGTAGTTCGCCCACTCCGTCAACCGCCTGCAGGTTGTCGATTCCGGCGGAAAGCAACTGCTGCAGGCCGCCGAAGTGCTCCACCAGCCGGTCGACCACGCTGGTAGGCAGCCGCGGGACCTTGGCCAGCAGCCGGTAGCCACGTGGAGCCACCGCTCCGTCGAGGTGCTCGGCGTCACCGACGCCGAGGGCCTTGGCCACTGTGCCGATATCGACCAACTCGGTCGAGTTCAGCTTCTCGAGCTTCTGCAGGAAGACCTCGGGTGTCTTGCCGCGACGGCCACTGGGCAGATAGTCGCGGACCACCAGCTCACGTTCCGCATCCACTCCCGTGATGAGCTCCTCCAGTTGCAGTGCGAGCAACCGGCCATCGGTACCGAGTTCGAGTACGTAGTCCTCGATCTCGCGGGCGATCCGGGTGACCATCTCCAGGCGCTGGGCCACCACGGCGACGTCGCGCACGGTGACCAGGTCCTCGATCTCGAGGGCCGACAGGGTGCTGGACACCTCGTCGAGGCGCATCTTGTACCGCTCAAGGGTGGCCAGCGCCTGATTCGCGCGGGACAGGATCTGGCCGGAATCTTCCAGTACGTGCCGGGTGGCCCCCACATAGGCGGCGATGATCTGCATCGATTGCGATACCGAGATCACCGGGAAGCCGGTCTGCTTGGCCACCCGGTCGGCGGTGCGGTGTCGGGTACCGGTCTCCTCGGACATGATCGTGTGGTCCGGCATCAGGTGGACGGCAGCCCGATGGATCCGGGCCAGATCCTTATCGACGATGATCGCGCCGTCCATCTTGGCCAGCTCGCGAAGCCCGGTGGCTGTGAAGGGCACATCGAGGGTGAAGCCGCCGGTACTGATCGAATCGACCAACTTGTCGTGGCCGAGCACGATCAGCGCCCCGGTACGACCCCGCAGGATCCGTTCGAGCCCGTCCCGCAGCGGGGCCCCCGGCGCGATCTGCGCCAGTGTGGCCCGAAGCCGCAGGGTCTCGTCGGAACGTTCGGTGCCGACCACGTGTCCTCGCTAGCCTCGTCCGGGAGCGCGAGCGTGCGCCCGCGCGTCAAGTCTAGGGGTTCGAGGTCGCCGGTAGCGGTGTCCAGGGGTTGCTCGGCGCTGCGAGGCTCGCTCGGCCCCGATCGTCAGTACTGATCCTGGCCGTGTCGGGGCGCATCCGCCGGGCGTCCGGTGAGTCGCAGCATCTGCAGCGCGGCCCCGATATTCGCCACATCGAGGACCCGTAGGTTCTGGTGCATCCAGGACTCGGGGGAGCGGGTACCGGTGAGGACCGGATCGTGCGGGACCACGGCCACCCGGAAGCCGAGCCGGGCAGCCTCTCCGATACGTTGCGGCAGCTCGCGAACCCGGCGCAGCTCACCGGCCAAGCCGATCTCACCCATGGCGGCCACGCCGCGGGGCGCTGGGATCCCGGTACTCGCCGAGGCGATGGCCACGGCCACGGCCAGGTCGCTGGCGGCCTCGGTCAGCCGGGCGCCGCCGACGGTGGAAACGAACACGTCATGCTTGCTCAGATTGAGTCCACAGTGCTGCTGGAGCACCGCCAACACCATCGCGACCCGGGCCGAGTCCAGGCCCGAGGTGGTACGCCGCGGTCGTTCGGCGGTGGTGGAGGTGACCAGGGCCTGGACCTCTGCCAACATCGGGCGCCGGCCCTCCAGAGTCACCGCGACGCAGGTCCCGGCGACCTGGTGATGATGATTCGCCACGAACAGCCCGGTTGGATCGGTGACCGCCGTGATCCCGTCGGCGGCCAGGTCGAAGCAGCCGACCTCGTCGACGGGTCCGAACCGGTTCTTCATCGCTCGCACCATCCGGAAGCGCGAGTTACGGTCACCCTCGAAGTTCAACACCACGTCCACCAGGTGCTCCAGGACCCGAGGGCCGGCGATGGTGCCGTCCTTGGTGACATGGCCCACGATGATCGTGGTGATATTGCGGGTCTTGGCCACCCGGACCAGCGCGGCGGCAACCTCCTTGACCTGGCTGACGCCACCCGGTACGCCCTCACCGGCGGCGCTGATGGTCTGGATCGAGTCGACCACCAGCAGGCTGGGTCGGACATCCTCGATATGGGTCAGCACGGCTCCCAGATCGGTCTCCGCGGCAAGGTACAGATCCTGGCTGATCCCTCCGGTGCGGTCCGCCCGCATCCGGACCTGGGCCGGTGACTCCTCGCCGGTCACGTAGAGCACGCGCTGCTTCTGCCGGGCGGACTGGGCGGCAACCTCGAGCAGGAGCGTGGACTTGCCGACGCCTGGTTCGCCGGCCAGCAGGATCGCGGCGCCGGGGACCAGTCCGCCGCCCAGCACCCGGTCCAGTTCAGGTACCCCGCTGGCCTGGAAGGTGGTGTCGCCCATCGGGACATCACCGATCGGGACCGCCTTGGCGCTCACTGGCGCCGCCACCATCCGCAACGTCGGGGCGCTCGCCTCCGCTACCGAACCCCAGGCCTGGCATTCTCCGCATCGGCCGACCCACTTCGTGGTCTCCCAGCCGCATTCGGAACAGCGGTAGGCGGCACGGGTGCGAGAGGACTTGCTCATGTCGGGCAGCCTAGGTGGTGGGTCCGACAGGCCTCCCGCGGACGGTCATGATTTCGACCGCTCACGAGTGAGAAATAGTCCCGGATTCCTGCCTGAAGTGGGAATCAACCTCACCACTCCTTCGTTGGAACCAGTGAACGAAGTTGAGTTTGATCGACTCAAGTAGTTTGTCAGTGGCGTCGTTGGGGCGCAGACTGGCGGCACACACAGACACTCCTCGGGAGAACCCCGAGGTGCAACACACGGAGGTAGCAATCCATGGCTCGAGCAGTCGGCATCGACCTCGGTACCACCAACAGCGTGGTCTCGGTTCTGGAGGGCGGCGAGCCCGCCGTCATCGCCAACGCCGAAGGGGCCCGCACCACCCCGTCCGTCGTGGCCTTCGCCAAGAACGGCGAGGTGCTGGTGGGCGAGGTCGCCAAGCGGCAGGCGGTCACCAACGTCGACCGCACCATCCGGTCCGTCAAGCGCCACATGGGCACCGACTGGAACACCGAGATCGACGGCAAGAAGTTCACCCCCCAGCAGATCAGCGCGTTCATCCTGCAGAAGCTGAAGCGCGACGCCGAGGCCTACCTGGGTGAGACCGTCACCGACGCGGTGATCACGGTTCCGGCGTACTTCTCCGACGCCCAGCGTCAGGCCACCAAGGAGGCCGGTGAGATCGCCGGGCTGAACGTGGCCCGGATCGTCAACGAGCCCACCGCGGCGGCCCTGGCCTACGGCCTGGACAAGGGCGACGAGCAGACCATCCTGGTCTTCGACCTCGGTGGCGGCACCTTCGATGTCTCCCTGCTGGAGATCGGCGAGGGCGTCGTGGAGGTCAAGGCGACCAGCGGTGACAACCAGCTCGGTGGAGATGACTGGGACAACCGCATCGTCGAGTGGATGATCGACAAGTTCAAGGCCGCCAACGGCGTGGACCTGGGGGCGGACAAGATCGCCAAGCAGCGCCTCCAGGAGGCTGCCGAGAAGGCCAAGATCGAGCTCTCGTCGAGCTCGGAGGCCTCCATCCACCTGCCGTACATCACCCACGGCGAGAACGGTCCGCTGCACTTCGAGGAGAAGCTGACCCGTTCGGAGTTCATGAAGATCACCAGCGACCTGCTGGAGCGCACCAAGGTGCCGTTCAAGAACGTGCTCAAGGACGCCGGAGTGGCGCTGGCGAATATCGACCACGTGGTCCTCGTCGGTGGCTCCACCCGGATGCCCGCGGTGACCGAGCTGGTCAAGGAGCTGCTCGGCGGCAAGGAGCCCAACAAGGGCGTCAACCCCGACGAGGTCGTGGCGGTCGGTGCTGCCCTGCAGGCCGGTGTGCTCAAGGGCGAGGTCAAGGATGTGCTGCTCCTCGACGTCACCCCGCTGAGCCTGGGCATCGAGACCAAGGGCGGCGTGATGACCACCCTGATCGAGCGCAACACCACCATCCCGACCAAGCGTTCGGAGATCTTCACCACCGCTGACGACAACCAGCCCTCGGTCGAGATCAAGGTCGCCCAGGGTGAGCGCCAGATGTGGTCGCAGAATCAGCCGCTCGGCAACTTCGAGCTGACCGGTCTGCCGCCAGCCCCGCGTGGTGTGCCGAAGATCGAGGTCACCTTCGACATCGACGCCAACGGCATCG
>CAYNFY010000129.1:0-9503 GCA_964396585.1 uncultured Nocardioides sp. | reverse complement strand
ACCGCGATCTGGGCGGTCGGCCACGCGACGTTGATGTCGGCACCGAGGTGCTTGGAGCCCATCACGTCGTACGCGCCGCCGTAGGCCTTGCGGGTGATGATCGTGACCAGCGGGACGGTGGCCTCGGCGTAGGCGTAGAGCAGCTTCGCGCCGCGGCGGATGATGCCGTTCCACTCCTGGTCGGTGCCGGGCAGGAAGCCGGGCACGTCGACCAGAGTCAGCACCGGGATGTTGAACGCGTCGCAGAAGCGCACGAAGCGGGCGGCCTTCTCGGAGGCGTCGATGTCCAGGCAGCCGGCGAACTGCATCGGCTGATTACCGACCACACCGACGGTCTTACCCTCGACCCGGCCGTAGCCGATGATGATATTCGGCGCGAAGAGTTCCTGGACCTCCAGGAAGTCCTCGTCGTCCATCAGCGCCGTGATCACGTCACGCATGTCGTAAGGCTGGTTCGGCGAGTCCGGGATGATCGTGTCCAGCGCCAGATCGGTGTCGCTCAGCGCCAGGTCGGACTCGTCGTCGTAGGAGGGGACCTCGTCGAGGTTGTTCTGCGGCAGGAAGCTCAGCAGACCCTTGACGAACTCGATGGCGTCCTCTTCGTCGGCCGCCATGTAATGCGCGTTGCCGGACTTGGTGTTGTGCGTGCGCGCACCACCCAGGTCCTCCATCGAGACGTCCTCACCGGTGACGGTCTTGATCACGTCGGGACCGGTGATGAACATGGCCGAGGTCTGGTCGACCATGACCGTGAAGTCGGTCACTGCGGGGGAGTACACGTGCCCGCCGGCACAGTTGCCCATGATCAGGCTGATCTGCGGGATCACGCCCGAGGCGTGCACGTTGCGCTTGAAGATCTCGCCGTACAGGCCGAGCGAGACCACACCCTCCTGGATGCGGGCGCCGGCGCCCTCGTTGATGCCCACGATCGGGGAGCCGGTCTTGAGCGCCAGGTCCATGATCTTGGTGATCTTCTCGCCGTACACCTCGCCCAAGGATCCACCGAAGATGGTGAAGTCCTGGCTGAAGACGCACACCTGGCGGCCGTTGACCGTGCCGTACCCGGTCACGACGCCGTCGCCGTAGGGGCGGGTCTTCTCCAGGCCGAAGGCGGTCGAGCGATGCCGGGCCAACTCGTCCAGTTCGACGAAGGAGCCTTCGTCGAAGAGCATCTCGATGCGCTCGCGGGCGGTCTTGCGTCCCTTCGCGTGCTGCTTCTCGACGGCCTTCGCCGACGACGCGTGCACGGCCTCGTCGACGCGACGATCGAAGTCCGCCAACTTGCCGGCAGTGGTGTGGATGTCTGGCTCGGTCGGGGCGGTGCTGATTCCCTCGCCGGGGTTTACGCTCACGGTGTGTGGCCTCCTCGATTGTTCATAGGCCAATCTAGTGCCCATGGATGACCTCGCTGCACTGCGCCCACCCCTCGACCCCCAGCGCCTTCGAGAAGCGGTCGGTGACTGGCGGGTAGAGATTCTGGCCGAGACCCCCTCCACCAATGCGGTGGTCGCCGAGCGCGCCCGGGTCGGTGAGTCCGCCGGTCTGGTGGTGGTGGCCGAGCACCAGACCGCGGGCCGCGGTCGGCTGGATCGGGCCTGGCAGGTACCGCCTCGGGCGGCCCTGACGTTCTCGATGCTGGTCGACCCCAGGATCCCGGCTGCCAGCTGGCCGCTGCTGCCGTTGTTCACCGGCTACGTGGTGGAGACCTCGATCGCCGACCGGGTGCCGCACGCGACGTTGAAGTGGCCCAATGACGTACTCGCCGCGACTCCCGATGGCTGGGGGCGCAAGCTCACCGGGATCCTGGTCGAACGCATCGAGACACCGACCGGGCCGATGGCGGTGGTCGGGATCGGGATCAATGTCAGCCAGGGCGCCGATGAGCTGCCGCGGGCCGACGCGACCTCGCTGCGGTTGGAGGTCGAGGCGGAGATCGCGGCCGAACAGACTGAGCCGGAATCTGACCCGGGCGGGAGCCCCGCCCCGGTGGAGACCGTCGTGGTGGACCGCTCCGAGTTGTTGCTGACGCTGCTCGACAACTGGACCGCACTGGAGCCGCTGCTCGATCAGCCCGAGATGCTGCTGACCGCCTACCGCACCGTCTGCGGCACGCTGGGTCAAGAGGTGGACGTGCACCTGCCGGGCGGTCGCGTGCACCGCGGCACCGCGCTCGACCTGGACTCCTTCGGCGCCCTGGTGGTGGGAGCCACCGATGAGCAGGGTCCGGGGACACTCACCGTGACAGCGGGTGATGTCGTTCACGTCAGACCAGCGGGATGAGATGATCACCACATGCCTTTTCCAACCAAACTCCTGAACGACGGCGAGCACGTGGTGATCACCACCCGCACGCACCCGAAGGCGTTGTTCGGGCCGATCCTGCGGCTGATCTTCGTGGTCGCCCTGATCGTGGTCGCCCTGATCGTGACCAACCGGATCGACAACGGGGCGCTCGACACCGGGATCGGCGTCGTAGTGGGGGTGGTAGCCGCACTGGTCTTCGTGCTGTGGGTCCTCAAACCGTTCCTCGACTGGTGGTTCACGCATTACACGTTCACGAACCGACGCTTCATCAAGCGCTCCGGCATCATCGCCAAGGAAGGCCGCACCATCCCGCTCAACCGGATCAGCGGCGTGGACTTCGAGATGGGTGTCATCGACCGGATCTTCAAGTGCGGGACCCTGGTGGTCTCGGATGCGAGCACCGACGGTACGGTCGAGCTCGAGGACATTCCTCAGGTCGAGCAGGTGCAGAAGCGGGTCTCGGACGAGTTGCACCGACTCACCCTCGGCGACCACGCCGACGACGGCGCCTGAGCCGAACGCGGCCCCCGTGCACCCTTTGTTCACCGCGCCCATGAAGAATTGACGACGTGACCGATTCCGCGCCCTCGCCCAGTCCGGCCGCCGCCGGTGAGCCCGGGCCCGCGCGCCCGCCTCTCGAGCGACAGATTCTCGGCGACGAGCCCCGGTTCACCACTCTCGAGGTGGCGACCCAGGTGGGCCTGCCGGTCGATGATGTGCGTCGGTTGTGGCGCACCCTGGGGCTGCCGGAGCACGACGTGGATGAACCGGTCTACACCACCAGCGACGTGACGGCGGTGCACACGCTGGTCTCGATGATGGGCTCCGGTTCGATCAACCTCGAGGTCGCGTTGAACCTGATGCGGGGGCTGGGGCAGACCATGACCCGGCTGGCGGACTGGCAGACCGCGACACTCGTGCAGCGCATCGAAGAGCTGGGCTCCTCCTCCGAGGTGAGCGGTGCGCGTTCGGCGGCGGCGCAGCAACTGCTCGACGATCTGATCGACCCGTTCGAGACGCTGCTGGGCTACGCCTGGCGCCGGCACCTGGCCGCGGCCGTGGCTCGAGTCGAGGCATTGGGCGAGCTCGAGGCGGACCTGATGACCACCGAGGTCACCGTCGGATTCGCCGACATCGTGCAGTTCACTGCGTTGTCCAACTCGATCGACCGTTCGGGTATCGGGGACCTGGTCGAGGTCTTCGAGGCTCGCTGCCAGGACGTGGTCGCCAACCACGGGGGACGGGTGATCAAGTCGATCGGGGACTCGGTGCTGTTCACCACCGAGGACGCGGTGGCCGGGATGGAGATCGCCGAGGGCATCATCAACGTGATCGGACGCGATCCCCGGATGCCCGACGTGCGGCTGGGGCTGGCCACCGGGTCGGTGGTGATGCGGATGGGCGATGTGTTCGGTCCGCCGGTGAACATGGCGGCCCGGTTGACCGCGGTGGCCCGACGCAATCGCATCGTGATCGACGCGGTCACCGCGGCCCAGCTGCCCAATGATCGCTGGGAGTCGCGCCGGATGCCGGCCCGCCCGGTGCGCGGGTTCGGGATCGTGGAACCGCTGACCGTGCGCCGTCGCTGACTGCGGCTGGAGGCCTGCGGACAGCCAGGCTACGGCGCGTCGGGGCCCGTCGATAAGGTTGCCCCCGTGCCGCAGACACCTCCTGACCGAACCGCCCCGTCCGCCGACGTGCGGGTCAGTACGCTGGCGCCCACGCTGGCGGTGATCGGCGGCGGACAACTGGCCCGGATGATGGCGGAGCCGGCCGCAGCCATGGGACTGCCGTTGCGGCTGCTGGCCGAGGCCGAGGGGGTCTCCGCGGCCCAGGTGATCGTGGACCAGCTGATCGGCGATCACCGCAGTCTCGATGACCTGCGAGCGGTCACCGCCGGATGCGTCGCGGTGACATTCGACCACGAGCACGTCCCTACCGAGCATCTGCGTGCCCTGGTTGCCGACGGCATCGCGGTGCGTCCCGGCCCCGATGCCTTGGTGCACGCCCAGGACAAGGCCGTGATGCGAGCCAAGCTCGCCGAACTTCAGGTGCCGTGCCCGCGCAATGCCGTGGTGGCCGATGTCACCGAGGTCGTGGCCTTCGGCTTCCCGTGCGTGCTCAAGACGACCCGCGGCGGCTACGACGGCAAGGGGGTGTGGGTGGTTCGGTCCGAGGCGGACGCCGCCGAAGCCTTTGCCGTGGCCGAGCGGACCGGGGTCCGGATCCTGGCCGAGGAACTGGTGGACTTCCGCCGGGAGCTGTCGGCGATCGTGGCTCGTTCGCCCAGCGGTCAGGCCGCTTCCTATCCGGTGGTGGCCACCACTCAGCGGAACGGGGTCTGCCATGAGGTCATCGCACCGGCACCGGAGCTCTCCGAGGAGTTGGCCGGCCGGGCCCAGGAGATCGCGCTGCGAATCGCCGGGGCTCTGGAGGTGACCGGCGTCATGGCCGTGGAGCTCTTCGAGACCGTGGCCGGGGAGATCCTGGTCAATGAGCTGGCGATGCGGCCGCACAACACCGGGCATTGGACGCAGGACGGCGCGGTGACCTCCCAGTTCGAGAACCATCTGCGCGCCGTGATGGATCTGCCGCTGGGATCACCCGCTCCCCGCGCCCCCTGGACGGTGATGGTGAACATCCTGGGTGGGACCGACGACGTGGGCCGCCTTTACGATGGCCTCCCACATGCGATGGCCCGCGACCCTCGGTTGCGGGTGCACCTGTACGGCAAGGACTGGCGTCCCGGTCGCAAGGTCGGTCATGTGAACGCCTATGGATCAGATCTCGAGGAGTGCCTCGAACGGGCCCGTCATGCGGCGGCTTGGTTCGCCGGTGACCTCGGCAACGAGAGCGAGTGAGAGTGACCCAGAACAGCAGCCCCGCCTCCGCCGCGCGCGTCGGCATCGTGATGGGCTCCGACTCGGACTGGCCGGTGATGAAGGCTGCTGCCGAGGCGCTCTCCGAGTTCGGCATCCCGCATGAGGCCGACGTGGTCTCCGCGCACCGGATGCCGGAGGAGATGATCGCCTACGGGCGTGAGGCTGCCGGACGCGGGATCCAGGTGATCATCGCCGGCGCCGGCGGCGCGGCCCACCTGCCGGGGATGCTGGCGGCGGTGACCCCGTTGCCGGTGGTCGGGGTGCCGGTGCCGCTCAAGCAGTTGGACGGGATGGACTCGCTGCTCTCCATCGTGCAGATGCCCGCCGGGGTTCCGGTCGCTGCGGTGGCGATCGGCAACGCCCGCAATGCCGGACTGCTGGCGGTCCGGATCCTGGCCGCCACCGATCCGCAATTGCAGCAGGAGCTGGTGGGCTTCGCTGATGAGCTGCGCACGGCCGCCCAGGCCAAGGGCGAGGTCGTGCGCCGGGCCGAGTCGCGTCCCCGACTCGGCTTCTGAGATGAGTGTGCCGATCGATGAACGCACGGCCGAGGGCACTCGTGCCCGGGCGAGTCGGAACCTGAGGATCTTCGTCCGTTTCGGGCTGGTCGGTGCTTCCGGGGTACTGGTCAATCTGTTGGTGCTGATGCTGGTCTCGCGGTTCACACCGGGGGAGGACTCGGTCTTCTTCGATCTGCCGTTCACCCGTTTCAATGTGCGCTGGTACCACGTGATCTCGACCATCGCCTTCATGGTGGCGAACCTGTGGAACTTCCAGCTGAACCGGATGTGGGCCTTCCGCAGCAGTAAGCACGCGGACTGGTGGCGCGAGTACCTGCCCTTCCTGGCGGTGGGACTGCTCGGTCAGTTGATCGGACTGGTGCTGTTGACCGCGCTGATGCACCAGGGCTCGCCCATCGCGCTGCCCGCCGATGCGTTGGATGGGTCATCGGTGCTGCTGACCAGGTTCTACTGGGCCCAGGTGATCGTGCTGGCGGTGGTCACCCCGGTGTCGTTCGTGTTCAACAAGGTGTGGACCTTCTCCTCGGTCCGGGGGCATCGGCACTGAGCTCAGCTGGGTCAGGGATCAGTCGGTCGTGAGGATCAGGACCAGGCGATCCGCGGCGAATGTTTCTTCGTGTCAGCAGGTTCGGATCCGATCCGGCGTATTAGATTGACGCGCATGAGCCCTCGACTTCGTCCCGCACTGTTCGCCTCTGTGGCCGGCCTGTTCGCCGTAGCACTGCTCGCCGGATGTGGGCAGCAGGGCCCGTTGGTCAGCGACTACTGGTCCAGCGAGACGCCGGGCTCGAACGCTCCCGTCACCCCCGGCGACGGGAGCGATACGGGTGCGGGGGCCCCCGACGAGGCGGTCCTGGGCGACTACGTGGCCAGGGCTCCTACTTTCGCCCCCTTCAATTCCGAGGGCGAGATCACCTTCTCGTTGGCTGCCGACAATGTGGCCTTCCGGGCCAACTGCAACCCGCATATGGGAACCCCGGAGTGGATCGGGGACAACCTGCGAGTGCGCCAGATCAGCAAGGGGAAGATGGCCTGCCCCAGCCAGAGTGCCACCAACCAGGACACCTGGCTCAAGCGGTTCTTCAACCGCCCGCTGACCCTCACCCCGACCGATACCGGGGTGCTGGTCTCCGACGGCCATACCGACCTTGCCTTCAGCAGGACCGCGCCGGACTCGGCCGCTCAGGCGATCAGCGGGCATGAATGGCGGTTGGTGCGAGCAGGCTCCGTTGACGATCCGCAGGACGTCGCCGACCTCAAGGTGAGGCTGCAGGTCAGCGGTGATCAGGTGGAGTTCGGCGATGGCTGCAATACCGGAGGGGCGTCGGTGATCGTGACCGAGGAGACCCTGCAGCTGAGCGATGCGATGAGCACGATGAAGGCGTGCCAGGGAGAACCAGTCGAGACACTTCAGAAGACGGTGCGCGAGGTGCTGTCTCGAGGAGAGGTCACCTGGGGCATCGAGGACGACACTCTGCGTCTGGAGCGTGACGGCAGGGTCTTGGAGTATCGACAGGCATAATTTCGGACAGATGCTCAACGCATCGTTCGGTATGTGAAAATCGCTCCATGCCTGCGAGTGGTGTTCTTGATCATGCGAAGCCATCGACAGTCACCGACGTCGACATGGCGCGATCCCCTGATGTGAACCCTGCTGGCTCCCGCCGGAGAATGCTCGCGTTCCTTGGCATGATCCTGCTCAGCCTGCTGGCCTGGGGCTGGTTGCACCGCTACTGGTTCTTGGCGGGCGACGACTATCTGCACCTCGGGGTAGGACGGCAGCTGGGCGGTCAGTTCACCGCCTCGGATTGGTGGAGCGCGCTCGGGCACGACTGGACCGCGACCAACGGTCGGGTCTCCGATGCGGTGCTTCGACTGGTGCTGAGTCCGGGCGAGTGGTTCTACCGGATCCTTGCTCCGATCTTCATCACCGGGATGGGCCTGAGCATCGGCTGGACCGCGCACCGTGGGCGCCCCGACAACCCGGCGTCGTGGGTGTGGGCAGCGGGACTGCTCATCCTGCCCACGTTGCTCTGGCTCAACCCCGGGATGGCCGGAGACTCGGTGTTCTGGGCCGCGGGTGCCATCAACTACGTTGTGGCGCTGGGCATGCTGGTGTTCTGCATCGGGATCTTCGCGCACCTGCTCACCGGCGGAGACATCCCGTGGGGCCTGATGCCGCTGGTCGTGGTGCTGGTCATGCTGACCGACGCGATGCAGGAGATGAACTCGCTGGCGCTGATCTTCGTGGTGCTGGCGACGATCTGTACGCAGTGGCGCCGGGTGGGCGCGAAACTGTGGGTGCTCTGCGGTGCGGAGGTGGTGGCGTTCGCCATCCATATGGCGGCCCCCGGTGTCTGGGCGCGAGCCGACATGATCTCGAGTGCCACCGACAGCGGGACCGTGGAGCAACTGGTGAACGCGGTCGCCACGTCATCGGCGATCCTGTGGCAGCGCACCCAGTTGCTGTGGCTGGTGTTGATCGGTCTACTGATCGTGCTCGCGCTGCGCCGGGGGCTCCGGCCGGTGGACCGAGCCATCGCCTGGGTCGCGGTAGCGGGAGCGCTGGCTTTCGTCCTGGCCGCCGGGATGTACCGGACCAGGCTCGCGATCACGCCGCTCGCTGCGGACGGAGTCCCCGTGGGCATGCAGTCCCACGCGGTGCTGGTCGTGGCGGCGCTCGGGTTCGCCGGGGTGACGGTCGCACTGGTACTGCTGCGTGCGCAGCAGGAGATCGGGGTCGTCCCCCTCTTGACCTGGGTCGCCTTCTTCGGCAACTGCGGCTTCGTCTTCGGCAGCGGGGCCACCGGCTTCCGGGTCGACATGCCTCCGGCTGCGCTCCTGATGACACTCCTACTGGCTGTGGTGGCCCGGCTCGCCACCCGTGAGATCCGCTGGGACCGGACCATCGCAGTCGCCGTCGTGGCGGTGATGCTGGTGCCGTCACTGGGCTGGTTCGATCAGGCGCGGGTACGGATGATCCAGAACGAGCGGTTCGTCAAGGCGCACGTGATCGCGCTGCTGGAAGCTGCTGCGCAGGAGACCTCCGGCACTGTGCTCGTGCCCCTGGTTCCGCCATATCCCGAGCTGACCTACGGCGCGGCCTTCCTATTGCCGCGCTACGACCGGTCCCTGCATGACTACTTCGGCATCGATCCGCGGGTGAAGCTGGTCAATCCCTGACCTGTCCACGCGTCAGGCTCAGCGGCCCTGCTTGCGCCACTCGATGGCTGGGCAGGTGTCCATCACCATGGGCATCCCCGCGGCGGCGGTCCGCTCGAAGGCCTCCACATCGAGGACGCCCAGTTGGAACCAGACGCCCTTGGCGCCGATCGAGACGGCTTCGTCGGCGAACCGCCCGGCCGCCTCGCTGCGCCGGAACACGTCCACCACGTCGACCGGGAAGGGGATCTCGGCAAGCGTGGCGAACCCCTGCTCACCGAGCACGGTGGTGGCCCGGGGGTGCACCGGGACGATCCGCTTTCCACGACTCTGCAGCAGTTCGGCGATCCGGTAGGCGGTCTTCGTAGGGTCATCGGAAAGCCCCACCACCGCCCAGGTGTGGGTGTCGTCCAGCAGCGTGTCGATGGTGGTCGGGTCGAGCCAGGGAGGAGTGGTGGTCACCGGATCATTCTAGTCGCGACATCTCGTGGCGATGTGGGCGCGGAACGATGCCTGCCAGGCTCAGTTGTCGCACTATGTGAGACACCCGTCCCGAAGTTTGGGAAGACTCATCGCTAGAGTGTCTCCGTGCTTGAGACCCGATTGCAGAACATCTATGAGGTAGTGCTTCGCC
>CAYNFY010000128.1:8218-9659 GCA_964396585.1 uncultured Nocardioides sp. | reverse complement strand
GCTGCATCTCGTAGCGCACCGCCCGTTCGACGCTGCGCAGCGAGTTGACGTTCTTCGTCTCGGTCCGGGTGCCCAGTGTGGACTCACCCTTGGGCGCCAGCGACAGGTTCACGTCGGCGCGGATCGAGCCTTGATCCATCCGGGCGTCCGAGACGCCGAGCGCCACGATCAGCTCGCGCAGCTGCGCGACGAACGCCTTGGCGACCTCGGGGGCCTTGGCACCGGCACCGGTGATCGGGCGGGTGACGATCTCGATCAGGGGGATGCCGGCCCGGTTGTAGTCGACCAGCGAGAAGTCGGCGCCCTGGATCCGGCCGGTGGCGCCGCCGACGTGCAGCGACTTGCCGGTGTCCTCCTCCATGTGGGCGCGTTCGATATCGACCCGGACGACCTCGGGCTCACCGTCATCGCCCTCGATGGTGACGTCCATGTACCCGTCGAAGACGATCGGCTCGTCGTACTGCGAGGTCTGGAAGTTCTTCGGCATGTCCGGGTAGAAGTAGTTCTTCCGGGCGAACCGGCACCAGGTGGCGACCTCGCAGTTGAGCGCCAACCCGATGCGGATGGCGGCCTCGACACCCTTGATATTGACGACGGGCATCGCGCCGGGCAGGCCCAGGCAGGTCGGGCAGACCTGAGTGTTCGGCTCCGCGCCGAACGCGGTCGGGCAACCGCAGAACATCTTGGTGTTCGAGTTCAGCTCGACGTGGACCTCCAGGCCCAGCGCCGGGTCGAACGCGGCCAATGTGTCCTCGAAGGACATCAGTGCGTCGGTGCTCATGCGGTGACCTCCTTCACGGCGGGGGCCCGGTCAAGCAAAGGGCCACCCCACTTCTGCTCCAGCGCGGCTTCCAGCGCGGCGCCCACCCGGTACAGGCGGTCGTCGGCCATGACCGGCGCCAGAATCTGGAACCCTGAAGGCAGGTCGTCCTCGACCGCCAGGCCGTTCGGGATGCTGATGCCGGGCACACCCGACAAATTGGCCGGGATGGTGGCCAGGTCGTTGAGGTACATGGCGACCGGGTCGTCCAGCTTCTCGCCGAGCTTGAAGGCTGTGGTCGGCGCGGTCGGGCTGACCAGAACGTCCACGGACTCGAAGGCCCGGTTGAAGTCGTCGGTGATCAGCGTGCGGACCTTCTGCGCCTGGCCGTAATAGGCGTCGTAGTAGCCGCTGGACAGCGCGTAGGTACCCAGGATGATGCGGCGCTTGACCTCGTCGCCGAAGCCGGCGTCGCGGGAGGCACGCATCACGTCCTCGGCGGACGGATCGCCCTCGGGCGTGACTCGCACGCCGTAGCGCATGGCATCGAACTTGGCGAGGTTGGAGGACGCCTCGCTCGGCATCAGCAGGTAGTACGCGGCGAGCGCGTGCACGAAGTTCGGACACGAGACCTCGACGACCTCGGCACCGGCCGCGCGTAGCAGGTCCAGCGACTCGTTG
>CAYNFY010000128.1:0-8208 GCA_964396585.1 uncultured Nocardioides sp. | reverse complement strand
TTGAACAGGGCGAGCACCCCGTCCTGCCAGCCGTCGCCACCGAGCTCGGTGACGACACCCACCCTGACGCCGGTCAGGTCGCCGCCCGCGCCGGACTTCGCCGCCGCCACCAGCGCGGGGAGCGCCTCGGGGATGGAGGTGGAGTCGCGGTGGTCATGACCGCCGATGACCTCGTGCAGCAGGGCCGAGTCCAAGACCGTACGGGTGCAGGGTCCGGCCTGGTCGAGCGAGTTCGCCATGGCCACCAGGCCGTAGCGCGAGACGCCGCCGTAGGTGGGCTTCACCCCGACCGAGCCGGTCACCGAGGCGGGCTGGCGGATCGAGCCACCGGTGTCGGTGCCGATCGCCAGAGGCGCCTCGAAGGCGGCCACCGCCGCCGCCGAGCCGCCACCGGAGCCGCCCGGGATCCGGGTCTGATCCCACGGGTTGCGGGTCGGACCGTAGGCGGAGTGCTCGGTGGAGGAGCCCATCGCGAACTCGTCCATATTGGTCTTGCCCAGGATCGGCAGGCCGGCTTCCTTGAGCTTGGTGACGACCGTCGCGTCGTACGGCGGGATCCAGCCGTCGAGGATCTTGGAGCCGACCGTGGTCGGCAGCCCCTCGGTGGCCAGTACGTCCTTGACCGCGACCGGGACGCCGTCGAGATAGGAGGCGGGGGTGCCGGCGGCACGGCGGGCGTCCGAGGCCGCGGCCTGGGCCAGTGCGCCTTCGGCGTCCACGTGCAGGAAGGCGTGCACGCCGACCGTCGCATCACCGTCGACGGCCGCGATGCGGTCCAGGTGCGCCTGGGTCAGCTCGACCGAGGTGACCTCGCCGGCCGCCAGGGCGTCGGCCATCTCGGCCGCGGTCTTCATGATCCAGTCGGTCATCCCAGTCCTCACTGCTCGTCACCGAGAATGCGCGGAACCATGAAGCGCTGCTGTGCGGACGCGGGCGCGCTGGCCAGGGCCTGCTCGGCGCTCAGACCGGGCGTGACCACGTCCTCGCGGAAGACGTTGGTCAGCGGCAGCGGGTGCGACGTGGGCTTCACGTCCGCGCTCGCCGCCTCGCTGATCGAGGCCACCGACTCCAGAATCACGCTCAGCTGGGGAGCCAGGTGATCCAGTTCGGCATCGGACAGGTCGATCCGGGCGAGGTCCGCCAGGTGGGCGACCTCATCTCGGGTGATCTCGGGCATGCAGCCGTCCTTCGGGTGAGTTCGGGTTACTCCGATTCTAAGGGCTGTCCAGGTCCCCGCCTGAACCCGCGGGCTCAGAAGTCGGCTCGGGGCCGTGCTCCAGCAGCCGAACGAACTCCTCTTCGTTCAGGATCCGCAGTCCCAGCTGCTCGGCCTTCTCGGCCTTGGAGCCGGCGTTCTCACCGACCACCACGTAGTCGGTCTTCTTCGACACCGAGCCCGACGCCTTCCCGCCGCGGCTGACGATCGCCTCCTTGACCGAGTCCCGGGTGAAGCCCTGCAGGGAACCGGTGGCCACGATCGTGAGACCGGCCAGTGTCTGCGGGGTGGACTCGTCGCGTTCGTCGGCCATCCGCACCCCGGCAGCCGCCCACTTCTCGATGATCTCGGAGTGCCAGTCGGCCTCGGGGCCGTCGAACCACTCGCGCAGCGAGGCCGCGATCACGCCGCCGACGCCGTCGGTGGCAGCCAACTCCTCCAGGCTCGCGGCCCGGATGGCGTCCATCGAACCGAACGCCCCGGCCAGTTCGCGGGCCGCGCTCGGGCCCACGTGGCGCACCGACAGCGCCACCAGCACGCGCCACAGTGGGACGTCCTTGCGGGTCTCGAGATTGGCGAGCAACTTGGCCCCATTCGCGGAGAGTTGGCGACCTTCCTCGCCCTTCTTGGCATCGCGGGTGAACAGGGTGGTGTTCAGGAGTTTGTCGGTGTCGAGGTCGAAGATGTCGCCCTCGTTCGTGATCGCCCCGGACTCCAGCAACGCAGCCGCCGCCTCCGAGCCGAGGCCCTCGATGTCGAAGGCTCCGCGGCCCGACACGAAGAACACCCGCTCCAGCACCTGAGCAGCGCAGGCCCGGTGGTTGGGGCAGCGCATGTCCTTGTCGCCCTCTTTCTGCTGGGCCAGCTCGGTGCCGCAGGCGGGGCAGTGCGTCGGGGCCACCCATTCCGCCAGCCCCTCGGGGCGCAGGTCGGATACCGCACCGAGGATCTCGGGGATCACGTCACCGGCCTTGCGCAGGATGATGGTGTCGCCGGGGCGGACGTCTTTGCGCTTGACTTCGTGGAAGTTGTGCAGCGTGGCCCGTTCGACCGTGGAGCCCGCCACCAGCGTCGGCTCCATCACCCCGAATGGGGTCACCCGCCCGGTGCGGCCCGTGTTGACCTCGATGGCCAGTAGTTTCGCGTGCACCTCTTCTGGCGGGTACTTCCACGCGATCGCCCAGCGCGGCGCGCGGCTGGTGGAGCCCAGTTGGCGCTGCAACGCGATGGAGTCGACCTTGACCACCACGCCGTCGATCTCGTGAGTACCCTCGTGCCGCTGCTCACCGTGGAAGGCGATGAACTCGCGCACCGCGGCCAGATCGGTCACCACCCGGTAGGTGTCGGCCGTGTGCAGCCCCCACGCCTTCAGAGCCGCATAGGCGTGCGACTGGCTGTCCGGCTCGAACCCCTCGCGGTAGCCGATGCCGTGGCAGATCATGTCGAGGTCGCGGGTGGCGGTGACCCGCGGGTCCTTCTGACGCAGCGAGCCGGCCGCGGCGTTGCGCGGGTTGGCGAAGGGGGGCTTACCGGCATCGAGCATCTGCTCATTGAGCTTCTCAAAGGCGGCCACGGGCAGGAAGATCTCGCCGCGGATCTCGACCCGGGTCGGCACCGGGAACTCCGGCGTGCCGGCAAGCCGGTCGGGCACCGTGGCGATGGTGCGCACATTGGGGGTGACGTCCTCGCCGGTGCGACCATCGCCACGAGTCAGCGCCTGGACGAGGCGACCGTTCTCGTACAGCAGGTTGATCGCCAGTCCGTCGATCTTGAGCTCGCACAGCAGCGGCGGGTGCGCCTCGGCGCCATCGCGACCCAGCCGCGTGTACCAGGTGGCGAGCTCCTCGTCGTCGAAGGCGTTGTCGAGCGACTCCATCTTCTGCAGGTGATCGACCGCCGTGAACAACGTCGACACCGCACCACCGACGGTCTGGGTCGGCGAGTCCGGGGTTTGCAGGTCGGGATACCGCTCCTCCAGCGCCTCCAGCTCGCGCATGGCCACATCGAACTCCGCGTCCGACCAGATCGGGGCATCCTTGACGTAGTAGGCGAACCGGGCGTCACGCACCTGCTCGCTGAGGTCGGCGTGGCGTTCGCGGGCCTCGGGGGTCGCCGGGCTCGGGTCGGATTGCATGGCGCAATTCTGCCCCGGGGGTCCGACAAGGTCGACACGAGCCGTCCACCCCGCCCCAAGCACGATCAGACGACTCCTGATCGTCCGCTCGTGGGTTTGGCTCGACGTTGCGGGCCACCGTCGTCGAGAGCTCTAGCGCCTCGGCTGGCGTGTCGCGCTCGACGGCCTCTACCACCACGCGCACGGTGTCGGGCTCGCTGCCGACCCGGCAGCGAGCGCCTGGCGAGGCCGACAGCCGCCATTCGTCAGACTGCAAGCTGGCGAATAGATCCGCCATCACGGCCAACGACCAGCCCGTGCAGGCAGCGGCGAGGTGCATGGCGGGAAGGGAAAGGCAACGGAGCCTGTGCCGAGGCCATCTACGGCGTTCTCACCCGCGAGTGGGTTTCAATTGCGCTTGGACGTAGATCCGGCGGCCGTGTTCTGGACGTGCCGCTGTTGGTGCATCGAACCGCCCAGAATGATGCTGGCGCCGGGTCAACCCGCAGTTCCAATTCGGTGAGTTGCCGCGTGTTCACAACGCAAGCGCTTGGCCTGACCACCTATCTTTCCCTCGAAGCACTCTTCCTTCTAGCGAGGTATACACCAGCCTGCGACCGCTGGTAGCGGAGGCCAGATTCCCAGCTCGGGACCCGATGTGCCTGGCAACTTGCCTTCCCTTCTGACGGCCTGGGGATCGCCCAGTCCCAAGGGCAATAGCGCTCCCTTCAGTAAGGCAGCGACTACTTCGCCCCGTGTCCGAAGACTAGCGACGCGGCTGCCTGATGCTCGTCGTGTCACGGGAGACCATCTGTCCGGCCGAGATGTCCTGGGTCGCGTACAGCCGAATCTCCCGGCGCCCTTCGCCGGCGACCACTCGCTGCACCCAGTCCGCCAGGTCCCTAAGCACAACCTGCTGTGCCCGCGCGACCGACTCGTCCCGGGCATCGCCACCAGCGCAGTAGGTAAGAGCCGGGCGCCGCCGGTCGAGTTCGTTCAGCAGTCTGGCAAAGCGCTGCTCGGTGTTCTCCAGGTGTGCCCACAGCTGATACGTGCCTCGGAGTCGTCCGTGAGATTTGGAGTTCACGACCTCTGGGACGGCGGCCGCGTAGGAAAGCAGTTCTGCCTTGATCAGGTGCTCCACGGCATGGAAGGCGTTCTCGTGGAACCCACGCAGTTGTCCTCGCTCCAGACACGCGTCGGCGACTGCCGCGAACTCCAGTCCGGCATCGAGGTGAGTGGCGCGAGAGGAGTGCGGCCGGTCCAGCTTCAGGGTGAGATCCCACGTCTGACCGTTCCACACGCCCGCGATGAATCTCTCTGGTTCCACAGGTGGGAACGCCACGGGCTCGACGTGCAGGTCCTCTGAACCGATGTGTTCGTCCGGTCCGAAGTCTCGAACAACACGTGGGGCTGTCCAGTAGTGCGGCTCGTCGTTGATCCGTACCCACCACTGCTCGTCGTCTCCGGGTGGAAGGACGACGTGGAAGCTCGTCAGCTCCGAGCCTTCTTGCCATGTGTCGTTGCCTCGTCTGGCGAACAACAGCAGGTGCACGAAGCGACGGAGGACGTCTTCGGCCAGGCCTTTCTCAGCGGCGGCTTCGGCAGCTCCAGCAGATTCCTCTGCAGAAAGTTGTGCGCCATCAACTCCTTCCACGGCAGGTCAGCCCTTGAATCCCGGAAAGGCCTGCTGAAGTAGAGCGAGGAGTCCTTCGTACGCGCCTGATGATGCGACGCCGACGGCAAGGGCGACGCCGTTGCTCTTGATCTTCTGCAGGAAGGTGCGGGTGTTCACACCGGGCTCGTCGCCATCGTTGGCAAGAGCTTGACGGAACTCTTCGACGCCCGACTCGGTTAGGAAGTCGGTGGCGTGATTGAAGACAGCTTCCACGTCTCCGACGGCGACCGAGACCGCGCGGGCTCCGGAACCGACTGCGACCGTGGCGTTGTTTCCGTGGATCTGGGTCAGGTGGACAGTCAGGGTCTCTGCAAGTTTCGGGATGTCGGTGACCTTGGGACCTCCGGGGCTGCCTACTTCAGGTGAGACGTCCTCCAGGCTCAGGGCGAGGTTGAGGGCTGCAGTTTTGATGCGGTCGATAGTGCCGCGCAGGTAGGTTGCCGGCATGGTGAGAGCAGCCTTGTTGAGGATCATCATGCTCGGGTACGGCACTTGCCCCTCCTCCATGAAGTGGCGGTAAGTCTCCACCCATACGGGCGGCAAGGGCATCCGGGCGTTCTCTTCGCCGGCCGCCAGAGCCTCAAGCTCTGCAATGGGGACCCGTAGCGCGAACTTCGACAGGCTTCCGCCGAGTTGTTCGGGGAGGTCGTGGGGCGAGACGTGCACCTTCTGCCAGGACTGCATCGGGCCGTCGAAGTGCAGTTCGATCGGCAGCGCCGTTGCGGACCTGTACTCGGGTACGTCCGTCTCCGCCTGGTATCCGTTCAGCTCGGCGTTCAGCCACTGGCTCAGGTCATCGGCCCCCATGCGGCGGGCGACGACAATCAAGGTCCGGAACGCGTCTGCCGTCGAGGTGTTCGGGTCGCTCAGTGCGTTGATGGCAAGTTCAAGCGCGGTGTTCACGGACTCATTGTGTCCGGAACCTCGGACATGACGCGGTTCGCCACGGGGTGCGGAACCAGCAGCGTCGGTGTCACGATCGCCGGCAGCGCGTCGAGCCACGCCGTCAGGTCTTTGGCGCGACGTGGCACGAACGTGCCCAGCGCGTTGAGCTCCTTGGAGTTCAGCAAAGCGTGGCGGATGGCCTTGTCGGGGAAGACTGCCTCGCAGTAGGCGTAGGCGACGGACACGGCGTCGATGTCGCTGATGTCGTTGGGAGTCCAGGTGTGCCGCGGGTTTTTGTGCATCTGCGTCTTGACGCTGATCGCCACTTGGGTGTGTGGCATCGAACCGAGGAACGAGCGGAACTGGTCCTCGCCCGGCTCGAAGGCCGGCAAGCCCGATCTGATGCGCTCCACCCGCATCCGCGCCAGCATGTCGTTCCACTCGTGCACAATCTCCCGCGCGCCGACGAAGTCGCGCAGCCGTCCCCGGCGCCACTTGGGGTCCCTATTCAGGATGCGTTGGGCGCCGACCTCCCACTCGACCCTGCTCTGATGGCTCGCGAGGGCGACCTCGGGTCGGTAGTCGGGGTCTTTGCGCAGCTCTAGCAACTCCTCGTCGGAGGGGCCGCGCAACATGTGTCGTTCACCCTCGATGTTCATGCGCCGACGCAGGGCGAAGTAGTCATCGTCGGTCATCTCCGCCCGGATTGCCTCGGAGCTGTCGCGGCCGTCGGCGTCGACGATGCTCATGCCGCCGACCATGCCGAACACTTGGCCGAAGGTCGGACGGAGCAAAGGGATGGCCTCCAGCCTCGGCTCTTCTTTCATCACCTTCGCAATTCCGGCGTCGAACTCCAACTCAGCGATGGTGACCCTGCCCGGCAGGTAGTTGAAGTCCGAGATCGTCTCCATGACGTCTGCGAGCCGCTGGCGCTGCTTCGGGTCCGTGATCTTGGTGATCTCCCAAAGGTGAGACTCACCGACCGGAAACACGGCCCGTTCCTCGACCTTCGTCCGCATCACGGAGTCGTACAGCTCGCGGTATCCGGCGGGCACGTTCTTGTCGCCGCGGAGAACCTTGGCGATGTAGATGATGGTGTTGAGGTCGAGATAGACCATCGGAGTCCGTGGGCGCATTACGCTCGCCCAGACCAGCTCTCCGCTCATTGGGGCCTTCAGCACAACCTGCACCTGTGTTCGCCTCCCTAGAACCAGTCCCCAGTATTCCCCGAGCCACCGACAGAACGCACCCCGAGTTGCTCGCAGCGGAACGCTTGCCAGTAGTCGGGCGAGCTCAAGATCGAGCTAGATGCTTCGATCCGCCGCGAGTGTCCCGCTGTTCACCGGATCTGCTGGTGGTTTGGCAGACGGGGCGGGTTGGGGAGTGTTGCCCTCTGTGATGGGATGTTGATCGCTGGTCCGCCGGGGTAGAGGTCGAGTCCGGGTGGGGCGTCGTGGATCGCTACCGCGTCGGCATATGGGATGGGTCGGGTGCCGTGTTGGTCGATGAGGTATCCGAGTCGGTGGGGTGTGATCCAGACGTAGCGTCCTGGGCCGGCTTGGCGGGCTCGGTAGCCACCGTGGGTTTTGATCCGGTGGTTTCGTCTGCCGAGGGGGCCTGAGTTGTCGGTACTGGTCTGACCCGGTGGGCCGTCTTCGTCGTAAGGCGTGACGTGGTCGTAGTCGACATTCCTGCTGGTCGAATTGGCGTAGGGGAAGTAATCGCCGCCGGTGATCAAATGCACTCGTTCTTTCAACCACTCGGGATGCTCGTACGAGGTGGCCCGGACCCTGTCCGAGAGGTCGATCACCGGCTTCACACTGACCCGACACCCGGCCAGCAGGGCATGTAGTTGGGTCAGGGTGACCGCCCCGAGGCCCTCCACCCGCGCCACCACAGCGGCGCCTTCCAGGGCGGCTTGGTGGAGGTGGACATACAACACGGCCTTCGGTGCCAACGCCTTCAAGTTATGATCGTTTAGTTTCGCCAGGACATCGGCCGGGAGCGCGATCGCGCGCGTCACCTGCGCCAGATCCCCTGACTGCTCTGACTCTGGATCTGCCGGGTTGTCTGGGTCACTGGTGTCATGATTGTCGGTGAGCAGTGCCAGGAGTTCGGCGGGTCGGGCGAGGTAGCCGAATGCGATGGCGCGTAGTTCGTCCGCGGACACCTGCTCCTGGTCCTCGCCCTTGTCCTCGTGCCCTGTCTCGAAGTCATCCGTCTCTCGCCGCTTGCGGAGGATTTCTGCGACTCGGGTGACTGTGGCGTCGATCCAGGCGGCGTCACCGGCCTCGATCCGGGCGATCAGGGTTCGTA
>CAYNFY010000127.1:0-9801 GCA_964396585.1 uncultured Nocardioides sp. | reverse complement strand
GGCCCTCCTCGAGGAGTGCCTGGGCGAACAGTCCGGCCTCGATGGCCTTGGAGAGCTCGACCTCGGTCGCCGCGTCGAGCAGCGGCGTGCGGGCGATCTCGTCGAGGTACAGGCCGACGCTGTCGCGACCCTCGATCTCACGAGTAGCGGTACGGGTAGCCATCTTCGTGCCTCCTCCTGCGGGTCGCCGGTCGGGATCCCCACGTCTACTCCAACGTCGGGGGCTGTCCGGGGATTCCCGGACGCCTTACGTCGGCCTTCACCTGGATTGACGTGTGAGGAAGCGCAGAAGTTGCCGTGACAGCGAACTCTCAGGGACTTCTCAGGGCGGCGGCGAACTTTTCAGTAACAAGCAGACCGACGACAACGCGGGCAACGGGCCGTCACGCCCGTTCTTGGGGAGCTTCAGCCAACCCCATCCGGTCCAGTATCCAGGCGGTGGAGAAGGCTCGGTCGTGCCAGGACTTGTACCGCCCCGAGACGCCGCCGTGCCCTGCCGCCATCTCGGTCCGCAGTAGAAAGCTCTGGGGGCCGGTGGCGGTGGCCCGCAGTCGGGCGATCCACTTGGCGGGCTCCACATAGAGCACCCGGGTGTCGTTGAGCGAGGTCTCGGCCAGGATCGGCGGGTATTCCTGCGCGGTGACATTGTCGTAGGGCGCGTAGCCGCTGATCCAGCCGTAGGCCGCCGGGTCGTCGGTGGGGTTGCCCCACTCGTCGTACTCGGTGACCGTCAACGGCAGGGTGGGGTCCAGCATGGTGGTCAGGGTGTCCACGAACGGCACCTGCGCCACGATCCCGCCGAAGGCTTCAGGGGCCTGGTTGGCGATCGCACCCATCAGCAGGCCGCCGGCGCTACCGCCCTCGGCGATCACGCCGCCGGGGGTGCTCCAACCGGAGGAGACCAGGTGCCGGGCGCTGGCGATGAAGTCGTCGAAGGTGTGCTGTTTGCCGGCCAGCTTGCCGTCGTCGTACCAGCGACGGCCCATCTCGCCGCCGCCGCGTACGTGCGCGATCGCGAATCCGGCGCCACGGTCCAGCAGTGAGAGTCGGGCTATCGAGAAGTACGGGTCGATGGAGGACTCGTAGGCGCCGTAGCCGTACAGCAGGAT
The DNA here is from genome assembly GCA_964396585.1 of uncultured Nocardioides sp. GTDB lineage: Bacteria > Actinomycetota > Actinomycetes > Propionibacteriales > Nocardioidaceae > Nocardioides. The sequence continues at coordinate 8,692 of CAYNFY010000127.1, read as the reverse complement.
CGGGATCGGGCCGTCGTCTCGGGCGCCCTTGCGGGCCACCAGCGAGATCGGGACCCGCTCACCGTCCACCGAGGTGGCCCACAAACGGTGCTCCTCGTAGTCGTCCGGGTCGTAGCCGCCCAGGACCGGGCTGGTTCGGCGCAGGTGCAGTTCCCGGCTCCGCACGTCGAACTCGTGGATCGAGGGCGGTACCGCCATCGTGGTGTAGCCCAGACGCACCATCGGCTGATCGAACTGAGGGTTGCCTGCCGAGCCGATGGTGTAGACCTCGTGGCTGAACTCGACCAGCCGGTCCGCGGCGACCCCGCGGGCATCCAGGTCCAGGATGCGCAGCTGGGTGAGTCCCTCGCTGCGCTGGTGCACGACCAGGTGCGTGGCGAAGGCGTCCACATCCTCCAGCCGGACGGTGGGGTCATGCGGGATCAGGGCCTTCCAACCGTCCGGGGTGGTCGGGCTCACCGGCGCCAGGCCGAGCTCGAAGTTGGCGCCGGTGTGGTTGTGGGTGACCAGGAAGACGTCCTCGCCGCCGATCACGGCGTGGTCCAGGGAGTACTCCAAGCCCTCGCTGCGCTCGTTGAACACCTGCCATTCGGCCTGCGGGTCGGCGGTATCGAGGTAGCGGTATTCCGAGGTGGTCTTGGAACCCGAGGCGATCACCCAGAACCGGTTCGAGCGGCTGCGGCCGGCCCCGACCCAGAACCGGTCGTCGGTCTCGTGGTGTACCAGCACGTCCTCGGACTGCTCGGTTCCGAGGCGGTGCTGCCAGATCTTGTCCGCCCGCCAGGCGTCGTCGACGGTGGTGTAGAGGAACGACCGGCCGTCGGGGTGCCAGGTCGCGCCGCCGAGCGCGCCGGTGATCACATCGTCCAGCAGATCCCCGGTGGCCAGATCCTTGACCTGGATGGTGAAACGCTCGTCGCCGGTGGTGTCGACCGAGTAGGCCAGCAGATCGCGGCCGTGGGCCAGCGCCGATCCGCCCAGCGAGAAGAAGTCGTGTCCCTCGGCCAAGACGTTGAGGTCGAGCAGCAGTTGCTCGCCCGGCAGCGCCGGGGCGTCCGGACTGGTCTCGGCGGGCACCGGGGGAGTCCAGTCGTCCGGGTCGGAGACCGGCACCCGGCAGCTGGCGCCGTACTCGCGGCCTTCGAACGAGCGGGAGTAGTACCAGTACCCGTGATTGCGGGTGGGAACCGAGAGGTCGGTCTCCTGGACCCGCGACTTCACCTCCTCGAACAGCTGCTGGCGCAGGTCTGCCAGATGTGCGGTCTGTGCCTGCGTCCAGTCGTTCTCGGCCTCCAGCAGGGCCAGTACCTCGGGATCATCCTTGGCTCGCAGCCAGTCGTACTCGTCGGTGCGCTCGAGTCCGTGATGCGTGGTGGTGACCGGCCTGCGGGCGGCGAGCGGCGCCTGAGCGGGAGAAGACATGGGTCTGAGGCTATCCTCTGCCCTCATGGGCGCTGTGCACGTGGACCTCAACGCCGACCTGGGTGAGGAGGTCACCGATGATGCCGCGCTGCTGGAGGTGGTCACCTCGGCCAATGTGGCCTGTGGGTTCCATGCCGGGAGCGAGCTCATCATGCGCGAGGTGTGCCGGCGTGCGGCCGAGTTGGGCGTGCGGATCGGGGCCCAGGTCTCCTATGCCGACCGGGCGAATTTCGGTCGGGTCGCCCACGATGTCGGCTTCGAGGTGCTGCGTGAGCAGGTCGCCGAGCAGGTGGCCGTGTTGGCCGGTTGCGCCCGGGCGGCCGGTACCCGGGTCAGCTACCTCAAACCGCACGGTGCCCTCTACCACCGGGTGATCACAGACGCCGAGCAGGCGGCTGCGGTGCTGGCCGGCTCGGGGGACTTGCCGGTGCTGGGGATGGGCGGTCGGTTCGCGGAGCAGGCGCAGGCCGCCGGCCGGATCGTGTGGCGGGAGGGCTTCCCCGACCGCGGCTACACCCCCGAGGGACTGTTGGTCCCGCGTACCGAACCGGGCGCCTTGGTCACCGAGGAGCGGACGATCGTGGAGAACGCCCTGGGCCTGGCCGGGCAGGTGGACTCGCTGTGCCTGCACGGTGACAGCCCCGGAGCGGTGGCCCATGCCCGGGCGGTGCACAGCGCGTTGGAGGCGGCCGGTGTCCGGGTGAGCGCGCCACGATGAGCGGCCTCCAGGTCCAAGAGATCGGCGAGCACGCGCTGCTGGTGCACGTACCCGACGCGCTGGCTGCCGCGGATCTGGCCGGCTGGCTGCGCGAGCTGCGGGTACCGGCCGGGGAGGTGATCCCCGCGGCATGCACCGTGCTGCTCGATGATCTGACCGACCACGACGCGGCGCGAAAGCTCATCGACCGATGGCGTCTCGGTGACGCTCCGGTCAGGGGAGCCCTGGTCACGATCCCGGTGGAATACACCGGTCCGGACCTGGCCGCCGTGGCCGAGGTCTGGCGGTGTACCGAGTCCGAGGTGGTGGCCCGGCACACGGGAACCGAGTTCACCGCCGCATTCACCGGATTCGCACCGGGCTTCGCCTATCTGGTGGGCCTTCCCTGGGCGGTGCCCCGACTACCGGTGCCCCGGACTCGGGTGCGGCCCGGCTCGGTCGGGCTGGCCGACCGCTATACGGGGATCTATCCGACCGCCTCACCGGGCGGCTGGCAGCTCATCGGGCAGAGCGACGCCGTGCTATGGGACCCGGCTCGTGAGCATCCGGCGCTGCTGACTCCCGGTACCCGGGTCCGTTTCCAGGCGGCGTGAGGAGCCCGTGCGATGACCTTGCGGGTAGTTCGTCCCGGGATGCTCACCACGGTCCAGGACCACGGTAGGACGGGTCTGGCCCATCTGGGGGTGCCGCGAGCCGGTGCGCTGGATCGGCCCGCGATGGACCTGGCCAACCGGCTGGTGGGCAATCCGGTGGGTTCGGCGGTGCTCGAGACCACCGGCGACGGAGTGGGGCTGCTGGCCGAGCGAGATCTGCTGGTCGCGGTCACTGGTGCGCCCTGCCCGGTTCGGCTTGCGGGCCGCCAGGTCGCCCCCGGCACCGCGATCCGGGTCCCCGCCGGATCGGAGATCGAGGTGGGCCCACCGTGGTGGGGTCTGCGCAGTTATCTGGCCGTGTCCGGGGGAGTACGGGTCGATCCGGTGCTCGGGTCCCGCTCCCGCGACCTGCTGGCCGGGATCGGGCCGGCCCCGCTGCGCGTCGGTGACCGGCTGGCCACCGGAGCGATCCGGCCCGGGGCGGTGCTCGAGGTCGCGGGTTGCTGGTGGTCGGCGCCGACGCCGGTGGTCGGACTGCGGATCTGGCCCGGGCCGCAGGCCGGGTGGTTCGACTCCGCGACCCTGGGCGGCCTCGTCGGCCGGTCCTGGACCGTCGCGACGGACTCCAATCGGGTCGGGATCCGGTTGGCCGGGCCCGGCCTGGGGCAACGTGCCGGACCGGAGCTGCCCAGCGAGCCCATGGTGCTCGGGGCCGTCCAGGTGCCGGGATCCGGTGAGCCGGTGATCTTCCTGGCCGACCATCCGGTCACCGGTGGCTACCCGGTACCGGCTGTGGTGCGGCGAGCCGACCTGGCCCGGTGCGCGCAGCTACGGCCCGGCGACCGGGTCCGGTTCATCCCTTAGCCCAGCCGGGACCGCTGGGACGTTCCTCGACCTCAGGCTCCGGTGCCCGCCACCCGGTCAGCTCGGGATCCTCTACCGAGAAGCTGCGCACCGGGCCGGGCGGGGTGTCGGCGGTCTCGAAGCGCACCGTGACCACTCCCTTGCCGGATCCCCAGACCCAGCCTCGGCCGTGCTGGGTGTGCACCACGTCATGCCCCGGCGCGTACTTGGCCTGTCGGGTGCTGAGTTCCGGGATCTCGACCTGATCCTGGGGCTCGTCCGCCTCCTCGCCCGAGGACTCGCCGAAGAGGTCGTCCTGGACCCAGTCGGCCAGCCCGGAGACCCCCACTCCGAGTAGGCGTACTCCGCCGGAGAGGTCGCTGCCGGCGGCCAGGTCGCCCAGCAGGGCACGAGCGGTCCGGGCGACGGTCGCGGCGCTGTCGGTCGGTGCGGGCAGAGTGCTGGACCGGCTCAGCGTGGTGAAGTCGTGCAGTCGTACCTTGATCGACACGGTGCGTCCCGAGAGGCCCTGCTTGCCGAGCCGGCCGGCGACCTCGCCGGCTTGCCGGGTCAGTAGCGCCTCCATCAGCTTCCGGTCGGTCAGATCGATGTCGTAGGTGCCCTCCACGCTGACCGACTTGGCCTCCCGCTCGGGCACCACCGGTCGGTCGTCCACGCCGTGGGCCAGGAGCCACAGGCCGTGTCCGTGTGAGCGTCCCAGGAGCCGGACCAGTTCGTCCTCGCTGACCTGTTCCACCTCGGCGATGGTGTGCAGCCCGGCCCGGCGCAGTCGCTCGGTCGTGGCCGGCCCGACTCCGGGGACGACGGTGACCGGCATCGGTCGCAGCACGTCCAGTTCGGTACCGGGTGCGATCACCGTGGACCCGTCGGGCTTGTTCATCTCGCTGGCGATCTTGGCCAGGAACTTGGAGGAGGCGACCCCGATCGAGGCGGTCAGTCCTCCCGTGGCCTGTTGGACCCGGGCCCGTAGCGTCTCCGCGTACCGGGTGACCTCGGCGACCGACAGGTCGCCCAGCAGCGGATCGGTCGCGGCGGCCAGGTCGACGAAGGCCTCGTCCAGGGAGAGCGGTTCGACCAGAGGCGAGACCTCTCGCAGCAGATCCATCACGATCCGGCTGCTGGCCCGGTAGGCGGAGAACCGGCCGGAGAGGAAGGCCGCGTTCGGCACCCGGGAGCGGGCCTCGCGAGTGCTCATCGCGGACCGGACCCCGAAGACACGCGCCTCGTACGAGGCGGTGGCGACGACGCCGCGGCCGCCGACGCCGCCGACGACCACCGGCTTGCCGCGCAGTGAGGGCTTGTCACGCTGCTCGACCGAGGCGAAGAACGCGTCCAGGTCGAGATGCAGGACGGAGGCATGGGAACGCATGGTGTGGTCCATTGTCCACCGTGCCGTATTCGGTCGCGGGACTCCACCGATTCACCGCCCCACGTCATCCACCGCCCGGGCTGGGCCACCGTGGAAGGCATGACCTCCACAGACGGCGATGAGTCCTTCGATCCTGACCTGCCCCGGCCGCGCGGCCGCGGGTCTCGAAGCCGAGTGCTGCATGCGCGAGGTCCCGAGGATCTGCTCGGATTCATCCCGGTGGCCCTGGGGTTCGACCCGGCCGAGTCGTTGGTGATGGTGCGGATCGGCGCCGGTGGTCCCCATGCCCGGGTGGACCTACCCGATGAGGAGAGTGGCCGGCGCGAGGCCCGTCTGTGCCTGATTCATGCCTGCGTGACCCACGACATCGAGCGGGTCGCCTTGGCGGTCTATGCCGAGCATCCAGAACGGTGGGCCGACTGGGTGGCGCAGGTGAGCGGTGAGCTGGAGCGGGTGGGGGTTCGTGTGCTGGAGGTACTCGGGGTGACCGAGAGACACTGGTCGCCGCTGCTGGAGGCTCCCGAGCGGGTCGGCGGTGGCTGGCGGGTGACCTCGGCGCAAGCGCGGATCCCACACGACCCGCGAACTCACGTCTTCCGGGTGCAGGCGATCGTCGAGGGTCAGCTGGTGCTGGGCTCGCGCGAAGAGCTGGCTGAACTACTCACGACCGAACCCGAGCGGGTCGAGGAGACCGCTCGGGCCTTGGCCGACCTGGCACCGCTGGTCGCCGGATCCACCGGTGGCGGGCGGGTGCGTCGCGAGGAGCGGTGGGTCCGCGAGACGCTGGCGGCCCATGCCTCGGCGGGCACCCTGCCCGATCCCCGGGCCCGGGCCCGGATACTGCGCGGGATGGGGATCGGCACGGTCCGAGATCGGACCTGGGCACCAGTCCGCCGCGACGAAGCGGACTCACACCTGAACCTGTGGTGTGCGATGGTGCGGGCCAGCCCACCCGCGCAGGTGGCCGACGCGGCGTCCACCCTCGGCTATCTGGCCTGGTTGGCCGGTAGCGGGGCACTGGCCTGGACCGCCCTGGACCTGGCCGAAGGGTCGGGACCGTTGCCTCCGTTGGGCAATCTGGTGACCGGTCTGCTCCAGCAGGCGGCCGCTCCGAGCGATGTCCTCGCCCGCAGCAGTCTGCCCGCACGGGACGGATGACGGGGACCGCTCTGGGGCCTACTGTCGGAGAGTATGGGAGCCGAAGTCGAAGAACAGACGTTCACCAGGGCTGACCGCGGTCGCTATCGGCAGAAGGTGAAGCAGTGTCTCGACGTGTTCGCCCGGATGCTTGCGGAGTCCCGCTTCGATACCGACGACCCGATGACCGGGATGGAGGTCGAGCTCAACCTCGTCGACGACTCCGGCGATCCGGCGCTGAAGAACATGGAGGTGCTGGCCGAGATCGCCGATGAGGACTTCCAGACCGAACTGGGTCAGTTCAACATCGAGATCAACGTGCCACCGGCCCGGCTGCGTGAGGGCGGGCTGACGCGCTTCGAGACGATGCTGCGCGATTCGCTCAACGCGGCCGAGGAGCGGGCCGGTGTGGTGGGAGCCCACCAGGTGATGATCGGCATCCTGCCGACCCTGACCGTGGAACATCTGGGTCGGCATGCGATCAGTCCGAATCCGCGCTACCAGTTGCTGTCGGACGCGATCTTGGCGGCGCGTGGCGAGGACATCGAGATCGACATCTCGGGGGTCGAGCAGCTGCAGACGAGTTCGGACTCGATCATGCCGGAGGCCGCCTGCACCTCCACCCAGTTCCACGTGCAGACCTCTCCGCACAAGTTCGCCGGGTATTGGAACGCCTCCCAGGTGGTGGCCGGGGTGCAGATCGCGCTGGGCGCCAACTCGCCCTACCTGATGGGCCGAGAACTGGTCCCCGAGACCCGGATCCCGCTCTTCGAGCAGGCCACCGACACCCGGAGTCACGAACTCAAGGAGCAGGGGGTCCGACCACGGGTGTGGTTCGGTGAGCGCTGGATCACGTCGGTCTTCGACCTGTTCGAAGAGAACGTGCGCTACTTTCCCGCGCTGTTGCCGGTGCTTTCAGAGGAGGATCCGGTAGCGGTGTTGCAGCAGGGCGGCACTCCCGAGCTGTCTGAGCTGCGGCTGCACAACGGCACGGTGTACCGCTGGAACCGCCCGGTCTACGACGTCACCGAGGCCGGTCCGCACCTGCGGGTGGAGAACCGATTGCTCGGTGCCGGGCCCACTGTTGTCGACACGATGGCGAATGCCGCGTTCTATTTCGGGGTGGTGCGTGCCCTGGCCAACCAGGACCGTCCGGTCTGGTCGGCCATGTCGTTCCATGCCGCGGAGGAGAACTTCCACGTAGCGGCCCGGGACGGGATCCAGGCGCAGCTGTACTGGCCGGGGCTGGGCGACATCGCGGCCACCGAACTGGTGCTTCGCCGGCTGCTGCCGTTGGCCGAGGAGGGGCTGGCGGCCTGGGGCGCCTCCGTCGCTGAGCGCAATCGGTTGCTGGGGGTCATCGAGCAGCGCTGCCTGAGCGGGGTGAACGGGGCGACCTGGTTCACCGACCGGGTCCACGCCCGCTCCGACCTGCCGAGGGCCGACGCACTACGCGCGGCGGTGCGTGACTACCGCGACCGGATGCACACCAACGAGCCGGTGCACGCATGGGACTGAGCCGGCAAAACCTGATGGTCTCCCCAAAACGGCTGGGCGCCGGTAGCGTGCCGGACAAGGCTGTGCCAGTTCCGAACAGCAGCAACCAGGAGGTCTGCGATGGGAACCGTTGTCGTGGGGTATGTGCCCACCGCCGAGGGAGAGGCCGCCCTTGAGGCGGGGATCACCGAGGCCAAGCGTCGGGGCGCTCGGGTGGTGGTGGTCAGTTCACATATGGGGGGTCGCGGATATGACGAGGCCGAGGCTCGGGAATCCGAGAACGAAGCTGCGAGGGTGACCGCCCGGCTCGAGCAGGTGGGGGTTGAGTTCGAGGTACGGAATCTGGTCCGGGGCTTTGAACCGGCCGAAGACCTGATCAGCATCGCCGAGGCGAATCATGCCGAGTTGATCGTGATCGGACTGCGTCGTCGCACCCCGATCGGCAAACTGATCATGGGTAGCAACGCACAGCGGATCCTGCTCGACTCCGAGTGCCCGGTGCTGGCGGTCAAGGCCGACAACTGAACTGTCAGGCTCCTCGAACTTGTCGCGGTGAGAACTCAGCTCAGGGCAGCTCGGTAGGCACTGATCGGGACGCAGTTGATGGGTTCGGCTGAGGGCGCGTCAGTACGCCGTTGATTCATTACAGCGCGATGGTGCCGTGGTGGGTGACGAGTGCTTGTTGGTTGTGGGGTCCGGTCCAGAGGTAGGCACCGTCGGGTAGACGTTCGTAGTGCCAGTCGCCGTTGGTTTTGGCGCGGTGTTCGTAGCGGCAGCAGGGTGCGATGTTGTCCGGGTGGGTGGATCCGGGTGGCGGATCCGCACCAGCCACGATGGGCGGCGAGCCTGTTGTGGGTTTCCAGGGTTCGGTGTGGTCCAGGTCGCTGGTTCTTGCTTGGCGGGTGCACCAGGGGAAGACGCATCGTTGGTCGCGGAGAACGATTTGTTCGGCCATCCGGGGTGGTGGGTCGTGTCGTGGTGTCCAGGGGTTGGTGTTGAGGTCGAGGACCGGGACCACCGTCACCCGGGAGTGGCCCACCCATTGTTTGAGCCGGGCGATGGTGAGTGGCCCGAGGGTCTCCACGGTGCCGA
>CAYNFY010000126.1:0-10038 GCA_964396585.1 uncultured Nocardioides sp. | reverse complement strand
GCCTTCAAGGAGAAGGTCACCTTCTTCGCCGAGGAACAGATGCAGACACCGGTCTTCGGATTCGCTGCCCGCAATGTGGTGGACCTCAAGGGCGCCTATGACGTCTTCGACGGGTCGGGCGCCCAACTGGGGTTCTTCCGCAAGCAGTTCGGGGCCAGCCTGCTGCGTTCCACGTTCACGGTCGAAGGCCCCGGATATGTGGGTACCGGCACCGAACGCAACCAGGTCGTGGCGCTCGCTCGCCGATTCATCGAGCTCCCGTTCCGGTTCCATTTCGACTTCGTCGACGCCGCCGGGCAGCCGCTGTTCTCGGTGGATCGCCGGGCCACGCTTCGGGACCGTTATGTGGTCACGGTGCCGGACCAGCGGATCGACTGGCGGATGGCGGCATCGGTGGCGGTGGCCCTGGACGTCGTGATGTCGCGCTGAGTGAGGTCGCGCTGATCAGCCGCCGTTGGCGGCCATGAACCGCTGCATGCCGTCGAGTTTCTGCTCCAAGGTGGCGTCCAGACCGTGGTAGTAGACCCACGGCATGGTCCAGACCTCGGTAACCCCGGCCGTCTCTGCTTGGACGAACTGCTCGGGGGTGAAGGCGTCCGAGAGCGCGGTGATCACCTCGAATGGGCCCTCCCGGCCGAGTTGCTCACGCAGGTTGCGCAACCGGGTGGCGTGCCCGATGGCCTCCTCAAGCGGATAGATGTCGCCGACCCAACCGTCGTGGCGCGCCGCCCGACGCATCGCGACCTCTGAGAGTCCACCGATGAGGATCGGGATCGGGGCACTGGGGCTCGGGTTCATCTGAAGTCGGGGCACTTCATGGAACTCACCGGCATAGGAGGTCCATCCGGGTTGCCACAGTTCCCGCATCAGTGCCAGGCCCTCGTCTGTGCGACGGCCGCGGGTGCTGAAGTCCTGCTCGAGCAGTTCGAACTCGTCGGCGTTCCAGCCGACTCCGACTCCCAGCGCGACCCGGTTGCCGGAGAGAACGGCCGCGGTGCCGACGGTCTTGGCGACCTGGATCGGGTTACGCAGCGCCGTGACGTAGACCGAGGTGAAGAATCGCACCCGGGTAGTGACCGCCGCCATCGCCCCGATCAGTACCCAGGGGTCCGGCCAGTCGGCCTCGATCGGCCATCGACGTGAGCCGTCCTCGGTGTAGGGATAGGGGATGGAGAGTCTTTCCAGGTCCACGACATGATCCGGCACCGAGACCGAGTGGTAGCCGAGTTCGTCGGCGGCTCTGGCCAGGGCGAGCAGTTGGTCGGCGGGCTGGAACGCGGTCACTACTGAGAAGCGCACGGCTCCAGGGTAGGGCCGATCGCTCTGCGAGGATGCCCACATGAGGGCACTCACTCCGCAGGCCAGGGCGGCCGTGACCGCCGCCGCGTCCGAACCGAAGGTGTATGAACCGGGTTTCGACATCGGGGCGGCTCGGGAGCGGGCCAGCAGCCAGGCGGCCCGGCAGAGTCGGGAACAGGTCATCGAGGTCCGCGACCTATCGGTGCCCGCGCCGGCCGAGGCGGTCTCGAACCAGGAGGCCGGCGGGGGTGCTGGCGGCGCGCCCGTGGCGGCGTCGATTCTCGCTCGGCCGATGCCGGGGAGACGGGGACGATCTGGGAGAATGGGGTCATGCGCGTTCACCTCGGATCCGACCATGCCGGCCTCGAACTCAAGGACCACCTGACCACCTGGTTGGTCGACCACGGGTACGAGGTGGTGGACCACGGACCGTTCGTCTACGACGCGGTCGACGACTACCCCGTCTTCTGTCTGCGTGCGGCCGAGGGAGTGGCCGGTGAGCAGGCCGAGGGACTGGACAGCCTCGGTGTGGTGATCGGTGGCTCGGGCAATGGCGAGCAGATGGCGGCGAACAAGGTAGCAGGCATCCGGTCGGCCCTGGTCTGGTCGACCGAGACCGCCGAACTCGCCCGTGAGCACAACAACGCCAACGTGATCTCCGTCGGTGGCCGGCTGCACTCATTGGAGGAGATGATCGGTTTCATCGAGGTCTTCCTGAGCACCCCGTTCACCGGCGAGGAACGGCACGTCCGTCGGATCGCCCAACTGAGCGAATACGAGAACACCGGCGAGCTTCCGCCGCTGCCGGAGTCCGCCCTGCAGGGTTCGACCGACCGCTGACCCGTGCCCGAGGGACACACTCTGCGTCGGCTGGCCGACGACCTGACCGAGGTCTTCGCCGGCCGACAGGTGCGCGTATCGAGCCCTCAGGGCCGATTCGCCGCGGACGCCGCCTCACTCGACGGTCAGGTCATGGTCGGCGCCGACGCGGCGGGCAAACACCTGTTCCTGGAGTTCGCCGACGGCCGTTTCGTGCACATCCACCTGGGATTGATCGGGACGCTGCGGATCAACACCGGCCTCAGTGAGATCCCGAGCGTGGTCGGTGCGGTAAGGCTGCGGTTACTCACCCAGCGAATCGGCACCGATCGAGCGGAGGGGGTGGCCGTGGCGGATCTGCGCGGCGCCACTCGATGTGATCTGGTGGACGGGGCTCGGGTGGTGCAGGTGATCGACGGACTGGGACCCGATCCGCTGCGCCCCGATGCAGACCCGGCCCTGGCCTGGGCGAAGATCTCGCGCAGCACCCGACCGATCGGGGAGCTGCTGATGGACCAGTCCGTATTGGCCGGGGTCGGCAACGTCTATCGGGCCGAGGTTCTGTTTCGACACCGAATGCACCCGTTGCGTCCGGGACGGACGCTGCGGCGCGCCCAGTTCCAGGCGATCTGGGACGACCTCGTCACGTTGATGCGGGTGGGGGTGGAGCGGAATCGGATCGACACGGTGCGCCCCGAACACGAGCCCGAGGCGATGGGTCGGGAGCCCCGCCGAGACGACCACGGTGGGGAGGTTTACGTCTACCGCCGTAACGCGATGGCCTGCCATGTCTGTGGAACTCTGATCCTCACCGACGAACTAGCCGGACGTAATTCGTTCTGGTGTCCTCGATGTCAACCCCGATTTCGGTCTCGGGCGATATCCTGAGCGTGGACGGGGGAGACGTCGATGGCATGGTGGGCTGAGCGGGTACCCGCGCGATGGCGGCGGATCCGTGATCGTCTGCTGCGGCGCGCTCCGCAGGAGACGCTGGCCCTGATGGTGCTGGTGACTCTGGCCATCACGTTCGCGGTGGTGACGTGGCCCGATTGGTCACCGCTGTTCCTCTTCTCCCTGCCGCTGGTGCTGGGCAGCCTGATGCTCACGCCGAGACATCTGCCGGGTTTGGTGGTCTTCGTGCTGGGGATCGCCTTGGTGCTGACCCTGCGTCAAGACCCGCACACCACGGGCATGACCTTGGGAATGGCCACCCTCCTGGCACTGGGTGTGATCGTCTTGCTGGCGTCCTTCCGGCGCAGCACGCTGGGCGTGGACGGGATGACAGGAGAGTCGATGCTGGTCGATCTGAGGGACCGGATCCTCAAGCAGGGTGCCATCCCGAGCCTGCCGCCGGGCTGGTCTGCGCAGTCGGTGCTTCGCTCCGCAGGCGGGACGCCCTTCGCCGGTGATTTCGTGGTCGCCGGTCTCGACACCGAGCACGACCGGCTCGACCTGGCCCTGGTCGATGTCTCGGGCAAGGGCGAGGACGCGGGGACCCGGGCACTCCTGCTCTCCGGCGCGTTCGGTGGGCTGTTGGCGGCGTTGCCGCCCGAACGTTTCCTTCCGGCGGCCAACGACTTTCTGCTGCGCCAGGACTGGGGGGAGGGGTTCGCCACCGCCATCCATCTCTCCCTCGACCTGATCGGTGGCAAGTTCGAGGTGCGCACGGCCGGGCATCCACCGGCCGGGGTTTTCCGAGCCTCTTCCGACAGTTGGAGCGTGCAGGAGTCGGAGGGTCCGGTGCTGGGGGTGCTGCGAGACGCCGAGTTCACCGTGTGCTCCGGTTGCCTGGAGGCCGGTGACGGATTGCTGATCTACACCGATGGCATGGTCGAGTCCCGGACCCGCGACCTGGACTCGGGAATCAGGCGGCTGCTCGACCAGGCGGGAGTCGAGTTGAGTCACGAGCTCACCGGTGCGGGAGTGGCCCGGCTGGTCGACAGGCTGGGCAGTTCGGACGACGACCGCGCCCTGGTCGTGCTGCAACGACACTGAGTGCGAGGGCCGGTTGGGCCATCACGCGCAAGGTGTGGCAGCATGTACCCGCGCCCACGGTGAGAGCCGAAGGGTGTGCGCGGATGTAGCTCAATGGTAGAGCCTCAGTCTTCCAAACTGAATACGCGGGTTCGATTCCCGTCATCCGCTCTGATCTACAAAGACGCAGGTCAACGTAGGTGTCCTAGACACTCACGCTGATGGTTGTAACTGCGGCACGTAGCGGCCCTGTGGCCTTACGTGTCCAAAGCGTGTCCGAAAGGCGCCCAGTTATGGCCCAGAGCCCGTCATCGATCCACCCCTCCCGAGACCAAGAGCCCGCCCAGGCGAGCGCCCCGTCTTCGGAACACTTCACCTGTAGCGCGTGTAGCGCCACCGCTTCCCGAGACCTCACCCGTGGCGGCTGCGGCATCCCACGCGGCTGGGAGCACTTCAACGCCTTGGCGTGCTTGGCCTGCGTCCGCCTGAGCGGCCCCCGACCACCCGCCGTCACCGCCCGTCCGGTCTGCGGCGCGTGTGTCTTGACTGCCGTGACCGCTGCCCTGGACGCGCTGGCTTCCTTGGGCCAGCAGTGCACGGCTGGAACCGTCGCATGAGCGCCGCGACACAAAACCCGTGCACCGACCCAACGGACCGTGCGCACGCTCCCGACGAACACGCCCCCAAGTCGGCCAAGATCGGTCGGCCCGTCAAGCGTCGCCGCGTCAACCAGGGCGGATCAGTCACCAAACTCCCCTCAGGCAAGTATCGAGTGCGCTACTTCGGTGACGACGGCGCCCGACGCTCTCGCACCCACGCCACCAAGCGCGAGGCCAATGACTTCCTGGCTACCACCCGTGCCGACCTGCTGCGCGGCAACTGGCAAGCCCCCGAAGCCGGCGCGGTGGCCCTGGGGGAGTACGCCGCCCGCTGGCTCAGCAGCCGCCACGACCTGCGGCCCAGCACGCGGCGCCTGTACGCCGATCTGATCGGCCGATGGATCACCACGCCACTCACACTCAACCCGAGCCCCGGCATGGGCGGGCGCCGCATACCCGTCCACCTCGGAGCGCGACACCTGCGCAACATCAACCTGGGCGACGTGCGCGAATGGCACGCCGCGATCTTGCAGACCGTTGCCGCGACCACGGCCGAACGCACCACCGCCCGAACCGCCAAACGCGCTGCCAGCGCCGCCAACGTGCGCGCCTGGGCCCGAACCGTTGGCTTGACCGTCTCCGATGCCGGCAGGCTCCCCGAAGCCGTCACAGTCGCTCACAAGGCCGCAGGCAGCCCCTTAGCGGTCCAAGGCACCCCCGAGCCCCCGGCCGTGCCCGTGGGCACCACACAAGCACGACAGGCGTACTCCCTGCTGCGCGAAATCATGGGAGCGGCCGTGGCTGAGGGACACGTCAGCGTCAACCCCTGCCAAGTCGCCCGCGCTGGCACGCCACGGGCCGCGAAACGCTCGGTCTGTCCCACCCCCGAGGAAGTCGCTCGTCTGGCCGGCGCCATGCCTGACCGGCTCGCAGCCGCCGTGATCTTGGGTGCCTACTCCGGCCTGCGCGGTGGCGAGCTGTTCGCCCTGGCGCGGCGACACATCAACCTTGACGTCGGCACCGTCACCGTGGAACGCACCGTGATCGAAGTCCGAGGCGAACCGATCCAATTCGGGCCACCCAAGACCGACGCCAGCCGTCGCACCGTGCACTTGGGTCCAGAACTGACCCAAGTGGTTCGGGCTCACTTACGGGCTCATGTGGCGCGCGCTGGTGAGTCGCTGCTGTTCCCCACCAGCAAGGGCGGCATTCTGCCCCGCTCACGCCGCACCGAACTGTTAGCCCGCGCCCGCCGAACCATCGACCTGCCGACCGGCATCACCTGGCACTCACTGCGGCACACCGGAGCCACCCTGTACGCCCGCGCCGGCGCTGGCCTCGCAGACCTGCAAGCCCGCCTCGGCCACTCCACCGTGGCAGCCGCCATGACCTATCAGCACGCCTCAGCCTCACGAGACAAGGAACTGGCCGCGCTGCTGGACCAGCACCTCAACTCACCCACCCCAGCAACACCAGCGCACGCCGCTGCCACCGTCACGCCCATCCAACGCACAGCCTGAGCGAAAGGACCGAATAGCCATGACGGACCAAGACCAGCCGATCCCGGCACTTCGCCAGCTGCTCACAAACGCCGGCATCGACCCCGAGACCATCGACCTTCCCGCGGTGGCCGCGCGAGCGTTCCACGCCTCACCGACCGGACCCCAGCCACGTCCGTGGGTCGCAGACCCCGCCGCGCTGCGCACCGTCGCCCAGCAACACCAGATGCCGGCCGGCATCAGCGAGACCGCCCACAACGCGCCCTGCCCCACCTGGTGCGAACACACCGGAGCCGAGCACCGATTCACCTTCACCGACCCGCCCCGGCTTCACCTGGCCGATGAAGAATCAGAACCACAACGTCGCTACCGAATTCATCGCCACCGCCTCGGCCCTAACCCCACCCATGTCGCTGTGGAGCTGCGTGAACGTCGCGCCGCAGAACATGGACCCAGCGACCTCGGCACAGACCCAGAGGCCCTGACCATTGCCCTGTACGTCCACAGGTCCGTCCGCCCCCACGGCGACACCTCACACGCTCAGTTCACCGCCACAGGTGCCCGCGAGCTGGCCCGCCAACTCATCGCGGGTGCCGACCTGGCCGACACCGAAACCCGCACCTGGGCACACCCGAACGGAGCAACCCTGTGACCCCATCAGCCGCCACCACCACGCCGAACGGAGCCGACCACACGCCAGCGCCCCGGCTGGTGCTCATCAGCAACCCGGACGCCGACACCACCCCGCGCCGACCCCGCAGACGCACCCGCGTTGGACACACCCGTGCGGGACTACCCACCGACCCCTCCAACCCGTGGCACCTCGCCGTCACGCTGTGGAGCCACGTCCTGACCGAGAGCGTCAACACCACGGGCAAGTATCAGCGGGGAAAGCTCTCGACCGCCGAGCTGGCCAACTACGTCAAACGGGTCGGCTGGCTCGCTGGGGACCACTCCGACCGCTCACCCTGGGACATCACCGCGCTTGACCTGGCCACATGGCTGGACGGCCAAACCTCCTGGTCTCTCAGCACCCGGCGTCAGGTCATCGTCTCGGTACGGAACTTCTACGCCTGGGGTACCCGAGCTGGTCTCTGCGCAAAGTCACCTCTTGCAGGCGTATCGCTCACACCACCCAAGCCAGCCGGCCCGACGAAGGAACCAGTACCCAACGCATGGATTGTTCCGCTCGCAGAATGGACGACCTGGCTGCGCGGCGGCGCCCGCACCACTGCCACCATCCGCACCCGCACGGAGCACCTAGAGAACCTTGCCCACCTGCACGCAGAGCCCTGGGACGTCACGCCAACCGACCTCATGCGTTGGCTCTCACGTGACGACCTGGCGCCGGCCACCAAGCGCACCCGCCGATCCTCGGCCCGTTCGTTCTACTCTTGGGCCAAACGCGTCGGCAACATCGCCACCGACCCGGCCGCAGAACTCGACCCCATCCCACAGCGTCGCCCCCTGCCCCGACCCACGCCGACCAACGTCCTGCGAGACGCGCTCAGCGTGGCCGACGACCGAGTGCAGCTCGCTCTCACCATCGCCGCCTACGCCGGCCTGAGGCGCGCCGAAATTGCGCGCCTGCACACCCGAGACCTCGGAGAGCACAACATCCGCGTACACGGCAAGGGCGGCTGCGAACGGCTTGTTCCGATTCACCCAGAACTGCGCTCTGCACTCAACGCCGAACTCACGCGCCGCAGGGAAGGAACCGACCTCGGCCGAGGATGGGGCACCACCATGCCGCCCGCAGACGGCTACCTTTTCCCCGCAGTCAACCCAGAACACCACCTCACGGCGCGGTGGCTCGGAACCCTCATCAGTCGCACACTGGGCCCCGGTTGGACCGCCCACACCATCCGCCACCGCTTCGCCACGCTGGCCTACCAAACCCAACGGGACCTCCGCGCCGTGCAGGAGCTGCTCGGGCACAGCAAGCCCGAAACAACCGCCCGTTACGCAGCCGTCCCAGACGGCGCCATGACCTCCGCCGTGCTCGGCGTGAGCCTCTAGAAACCCTCCGGTCAGCATGTGTCGCGTCAAACTACGCGACACATGCTGACCTGCGGAAACGCAGACTTGACGAAGTGTCGGAGCCATGCCCTAAGGTGGCCGAAAGCAAGCGAAACAGGCGGCAATCAGAGCAAGAGAGGGGCACCCGGTGAACCAACACGTTGGACACGCCGCACGCCTCTCGCTCGCTGAGCTGTACTGCCTACCGGCCGCCCGCGCCAAGCTCGGTCCGGGCAGCGCTGCGGCTCTGATCGCCACGACGGTCGCCGCTACTCAGCCCCTCACCAAGCTCGGCCCGGCCCGTGACTACTTGGCGAACCAGCAGTCGCGCCGGGCGCTCGCCAGCGCCGATGCTCTGACTGCCAAGGCGTCCGCTGCCCATGCGGTCATGGCGTCCGGCTCCCTCAAGGCATCTGCCTCCCAGCCCCTCACCAAACTCGGCTTGACGGCCGGTGACCCTTGGGCCACGGCTCTGACCGCCAAGGCAGCCGCTGCGCACCGCTGGCAACGCGACCACGCCGACGCCCTGACAGCAGCCGCACAGCACTGGCAGGGGCGGCACGGCTCCCTCACCCGCATGGAGCCTCACCGGGTGGGACGTGCGCTGATGCTCGCGCGAGACCTGCGAACCGGGCTGACGCCTGCCCAAGCCCAACAAGCGAACCTCGACTACACCATCGGTGAGGCCGTCGATTTTCTCGCTGCCCCCGAAGCCCGCGACCACGAAACCGTGCGACTGGCCGCCGCGTACCTGCAAGGCGGCCTGTTCCGAGCTCTGGCCGCTGGGCATGTCGTTGGGGTCGCTGCTCTCGCGTGGGCGCGGCTGGCAGCGCAGGGGCTCGCCCACGCTGCGTGCTCCAAGCTCGTCGCGTCGCCGACGCTGGTCTCGTCGCTCGTGGGGCCGGTGCCCCGTCCTCAGGCAGTCCGCCACATCCCCAAGCCACAGCGCCTCAGGGCCTCGGTCATCCTTCCTGACCGAGCCCCGCCCGCCGTCCTGGCTGTGGCCTGACCCCTGCGGCACCTGACACCGCGAGAATCACCCGCCGACCACCCTTCCCCGGACTTACAACCCACGGGATGATCCCCGGCAGTGTGCCCTCGCACCACCAGAACCGCCCGCGTCACCCGACTCGCCACAGTCATCACCGGCTTCGAGCGCGCTCATTCATCGCGCCCTCGCAGCGTCGGACCTCACAGCTCCGCACTGTGAGCGCGGGCGGCTCCCTGAGGAGCAACCGCCATGACCACCAACAAGCCCACCGTTGCCAACCCCGATCCGTTGCTGAGCGTTGCCGAAGTCGCTCACTACGCCTCTGTTTCCGCCCAGTTCGTCTACCGCGTCACCTCGGACGGCTCCCTTCCGTGTGTGCGCCTGGGTCGGGCTATCCGGGTCCGCCGCTCGGCCCTGGATTCCTACCTGCGCGCAGCCGAAGGGCGGAACTGACCATGACCGCCCCCCGCCAAACGAAGCACACCCACGGCAGGCCCACCCGCCGAACCATCACCCGCGCCCAGCGCCGATGTGCCCGCGCCGAATCACTGCCCACGCTCTACGCGAACCTGAGCGACGCCGGGTGGGGAGTGTTCCGGCCCCGCGCGCTGCGTGGCGCCTGGTGGGTCCTGGGAGTCCTGTGCAAGCGCCTCGATCCCAACACCGGGGCCGGGCGTCTCTGCGTGGACGACATCTGCAGAAGTGTCGGTTTCCGTGAACGCGCGGTGAGGGGTCACCTGCGCACCTTGGAGGACATGGGACTCATTGAATGGCGCCGCAGTGGTGCCGGGCCGATCTACCCGTCGCACTTCCAGGTGGACCGCCCTACCTTCCTGCG
>CAYNFY010000125.1:0-10135 GCA_964396585.1 uncultured Nocardioides sp. | reverse complement strand
GCACCGGCGCCGGGGTCTTGGATCCGGTGAACGTGGTGGCCGGACCTACCGGCTGGCCGTGGGAGTTGGTACGAGCAGTCATGAGGGTGAGCCTAGACGGCGTCGCCGGGGGTTCGTCAGGGGTGGCCCGCCTGGACCACCGCATTGCGTAAGGGGGTGAGTTGTGTCGAACCCTTGTGGGAACATGTGTTCGAACACAGGGTTCGTGTGTGACTTGGGAGAGGCGGTGAACGGGGTGGGTGATCTGATCCACGACGCGGTGGTTGATGCCGAACGGGCCCTGGCTGCGGTAGCCGAGGTGGACCCGTTGTTCATGACCCCGACCGCGAAAGGCCACACCCTGTCGTTGTTAGCACGCATGGAGGCCGAGACAGCTGAGTTGAAGTTCCGGATCCTGATCGGATCGGCTGATCTGGCTGCTGAATCCGGGGCCCGCGATATCGCGGCCTGGTCGGCCACCCAGTTACATCAACGGCGAGAAGACGCCGCCGCTGAACTCCGTCTCGCACAAGCACTCACCGTGCTGCCGCACCTGACAGCTGGGCTACGCGAAGGGCGAGTGAACCTCGCGCAGGCCAAAACCGTGGTCCGCGCGATCCAACGACTCCCCACCACCCTGGCCCCCGACATCCTGGCACGGGCCGAAGCCCACATGGTCGACCTGTGTACCGACCATGACCCCAAACACCTCCACATCCTCGGCAAACACCTGTTGCGGGTCATCGCACCCGAACTCGACGACATCGAAGAAGGCCGCCGACTCGCTGACGAAGAACGCACCGCCCGCGACAAATCCCGACTGACACTGAAAAGTCGCGGCGATGGGACCTGCTCACTCAACGCACGCCTACCTGAGACCACCGGAGCGATGCTCGCCAGCTTCCTCAACGCGTTCACCAACCCGCGGGTCCACGACCGGTGGGACCGACCAACCCAAGACCCGTTGATCACCCTCGCCCCCGACCTGAACCCTGATGCAGACGCGAGGTGGGACCTCAAAGTCCCCTACCCCCGCCGGGCCGCCGAAGCATTCTGCGCGCTCCTGGAGGCCGTCGATCCGACCCGGCTCCCGGTACACGGTGGAGACGCGGCCACCATCATGGTCACCATCGACTTCGACACTCTGCGCAGTAACCTCGGTGTCGCCACCTTGAACAGCGACCTACCCGGCGACACCAGCGACACGATCAGTGCCAGCCAGGTCCGTCGGATGGCCTGCAACGCCCAGATCATCCCGGTCGTCCTCGGCAGCACCAGCGAGGTGCTGGATCTGGGACGATCACAGCGACTGTTCAGCAGAGCCCAACGCCGCGCGCTCCTCCTACGCGACAAAACCTGCCGCGCCGAAGGATGCACCATGCCCGGTCGGTGGTGTGAGGCGCATCACTGGGTGCCCTGGCAACAGGGCGGCCACACCGACCTCAACAACGCCGTCTTGTTCTGCACCCACGACCACCACCTCGCCCACGACGACAACTACCAAGCAATCCGACTCGCCAACGGCGACATCAGATTCCACCGACGACAGTAAAGATGGCCTGGACACGGGCAGCGGTCGCTGAGGTGCCAAGATCCCTGGCCTCGTCTGAGCCCACGAGTCTCTCCCGCCAACTCAAGATTTCTTCCAGAGTTCTCAGTCCCTAGCCCGAATCGTTCACGAGGCGAGGTCTTGATCAGCGCGCATAAAGCACCGAGGTTCCCTCTGAACAGGGCAGACTTGGACTTGCCTAAGGTTCCAGGTCGCCAGGCGACACTGTTCGCAAGGGTTCAAGAGCGAGTAGACGGCACCCTTGCCGAGGCCAGCGGCTCAGGTTCGGTCGTGCAGCGTGACATATGAAGGCGTCAGGTGCCTCCCTTCGAATCCTTCGTGAAGCCGCTCGTGGGCGACCCCCAGACGGGTTCCAACCCATGCTCGGATCAGGTTCATTCCCTGCACGGCGAGGATCCGGCATTCCTCTGGGGTGGGCTGTTCCTGATCTGCGTGTTTGGTTCCCATGAAGCCGACCCGAAAATTTTCGCGCCACTTCTTGGGTCGCAGAGATCCGAAAACTGCTGGTAGTGGATGGTCTACCTCATCGGCAACGCGCTTCAAGAGTGTGAAACTCCGGAGTCTTCGGGTGCCTGGCTCGCCCACTTTCCCGCCACAGTGAGTACCCCAACGCCTCGATCGCGACGCCGACTTGGAGGAGCCACATGAGTTCAGACGTGTGTTTCCCCCAGAGGGACGTCGAAGCGATCCAGATCGGCCTCGACCACAAGTGCCAACCGTTGATCAGGGTCGCCAATCGCTGAGGGTCCACGTCTGCGTACCCGAACAGTGGGTGGTGCTTCTCGCGATCAAGTGGACTTCGGCCCGTGTCCCCGCGCGCAAATGTCGCCTCCAGTGCGTCGAACCATTCCGGCTGTGACGTGCCCGTGGATGTCGTTGGACGCACGGTCTTCAACTGGGCGGGGCATGGCCTGAAGAAGATCAAAGACATCAGGT
Organism: uncultured Nocardioides sp.; assembly: GCA_964396585.1. Lineage (GTDB taxonomy): Bacteria > Actinomycetota > Actinomycetes > Propionibacteriales > Nocardioidaceae > Nocardioides. Next base: position 7,650 of record CAYNFY010000125.1, on the reverse strand, counting down.
CCTGAACCATCTGATGGACGGCCGTGTGGTTCTCCCAAGCACGCCCCTCTGGTGACGCCGTGCTGAGTGACGCGAGGTCGGAAACAGTGAACGCCCCATCGCTGCTGCTCATCGGGAGCGAGAAGGAGTTGTGCACTCGTAGGGACCACGTGCCCCCCAGTTCAAGCGGCGGTTTTACCGACGCGTTCACCGTGGCCCGGTCAAACGCCCCCGTTTCAGAGGCGAATAGGTCGATTCCGATCGTGGAAACACCCGTCCAAGAAGCCAGACCTTCTATGTTGCTGCTCATCCCAGTCAGTGACTTGAAATTGAGCGTGGGGTCGTCTGTCTCTACGGCTCTGCCAGCGTCCTGGAACTTGACTCGAAGACATGACTTGTAGGCGTTGCTTCAGCCCCAAACATGGCCTGAAGGGCACCGCGCCTGTCACCGCTTCGAGGGATACGGACCACTACCCCCGGTCATCGATCTTCAAGTGCGCTGCCTCGGGTGGGTCGTCCCCGGTGCGTAGATACCCCACGAGGTCAATTCCTGGCCCCAACTCTTGACTCACGAAGGGAAGGTAACCTGACGTGACTTCTGAAGCCGGGATTCTGATGCTCTTGGACGCGCTGACCTGAGGGTCGCGTCATGGACCAAGTGTTGAAGCCGTTAGCCTAAGGCTAGCGGAGCTAGGTCGAGAGCACCCGCCCGATCGCGGCCACCCCGGTTGCCACCTCCGCGAACGAGGTCGAGAGCGGGGACAACCCGATCCGCAGACCGCCCGGATCGCGGTAGTCGGGGATGACGTCGAGGCGCCAGAGTGCGGCGACCACCTCGCGCATGGCCGGATGCCGCAGGGTGACGTGACCGCCCCGCCGCGCCGGATCCCGGGGCGAGGCCAACACCACTCCCCGATCGGCGAGCAGCTCGTCGGCCAGGGCGATGGCGTACTCGGTGAGCGCCACCGACTTCGACCGGATCCGCTCGATGCCCACCTCCTCCAGCAGATCGAGGGTGTCGGCCAACGGGAGCATCCCGGTGATCGGCGGGGTCCCGGAGATGAACCGGCGCATCCCACTCGCCGGCAGGTAGCCGGCCCCCATCCCGAACGGATCCCGATGCCCCATCCAGCCCTGGATCGGCTGAGCGAAGGTCTCCTGGTGCCGGGCCGCGACATAGCCGAACGCGGGCGAGCCGGGGCCGCCGTTGAGATACTTGTAGGTGCAGCCGACCGCGAGATCGACCCCCCAGGCGTCCAGGGCGATGGGAACCGCACCGACCGAGTGACACAGGTCCACCAGCACGAGCGCTCCGGCCTCATGGGCGACCCCGGCGATCGCCTGCACGTCGGCCAGCCAGGCCGATCGGTAGGCCACGTGACTGAGCAGGACCACCGAGGTCCGTGCGGTGACGGCCTCGGCCACCTGGTCGAGGCCGACCCCCGTCTCGGGATCGGTCTCGATCCAGCTCAGTTCCAGGCCGCACTCGGCAGCGACTCCCTCGGCCACATATCGGTCAGTCGGAAAGTTGTCGCTGTCCAGCACGATCTGGGTACGGGCCGGGTCGACCCGCTGCTGGTGGTCCACCGCGGCACGCAACAATTTGTAGAGCCAGACCGTGGTCGAGTCACCGACCGCTGTCTGCCCCGCCGCTGCGCCGAGCGTGAGCGCCCCGATCCGGTCCCCCAGTACCAGGGGTTGCTCGAACCAGCCGTCGTCCCAGCCGCGGATCAGTCGCTCTCCCCACTCACCGGAGACGAACCGGGACATACGTTCGGCGGTGACCTTCAAGGGCCGGCCCAGGGAGTTGCCGTCGAAGTAGACGAGGTCACTCGATGCGGCGACGAAATGCGTACGGTATCTGCGCAGCCGATCGGACTCATCCAGTCGCGGCGCACGGTCGAGGGCAGCCGATCCTTGCTCCATACCGCACGCTAACTCACGAGCGTGGCCATGGATCCGTGGTCGCCCTCAGCACGGCGACGTCGTCGAGTCCCGCCTCTCTCAATAGTGCGAGCTCCCGGCGGTTGACGCCGACCGGTTGATCGCCGTTGCCCAGGTCGGTCCCATAGAGCACCCGACCCTCGGCCGCATGAAAGCGGCGCAGATTGTCCAGGGCAACCGGTAGCGCCGTGGTCCCGTCATGGATGGCCAGGGTCGAGATCCACGCCTGGTAGCCGGCGGCCCGGGTCAGCAACGAATCCTCGACCCGCTCGGTCCAGGGTGTGTGAGCCAACGCGGTACAACCCCCGTCCAAGGACAATTCGACCATCCCGGGGCCTTCCGCATGGGCCACCACCGGGAGGCATCCGGCGGCATCCACCACGGCCCGCAGGGTCGCCAGGTCCAGCACGGGTCCGGCTCCGGAGTGCAGGGTCACCTTGATCAGGACGGCTCCGGAGACGACCTGCTCGGCCACCGCTACCGCCGCATCCTCGACCCCGTGCACCTCACGCACCGATCCGCTGGGCGCCCAGGAGCGGTTCGAGGGATAGCCACCCGGAGCGGTCAGGAACCGGCCCGCTCGATCCACCGGCACCGGCACCGCGCTCAGGTCCAGGCCCGCCCCCGAGCCGAGGTCCACCACTCGTCCCACCCCACACCGGGACAGGTCCCGGGGATCCACCAGTTGCAGGTGGACGTGATGGTCGATCACCGAACCTGACGACGCCATGGCGACAGTCTGTCAGTCACCCAGGTGGAGACCGTCCTCACTGCCGCGTGATCGGCGGCGGTGCAGCCACCCGCTAGCCAGGACCGCCAAAGCCGCCTCGATCCGGAAGAGGTCTGCCTGACTCAACGTCGAGGTGCGGACCAAGCGGTAGCTGGACGCGATATGAGCATGGACATAGGCATCGACGACCAGGCCCAGGACCGCCGCCAGGGTCAGGAGCCACTCGAGCCGACTACGGCGAAACCTCGACAACCGCCCCCACCTCCCGTGAGCCTCGTATCGAGTACACGAGGCGGTGAGGTCCCTGGTTCAAAGAGGTCGCCCGATCCCGGCAATTGAACCGTTCGGCCTCCCATCTCGTGTTCAGGTCGAGGGCGGTCCACGCCGGGTCCACTGAAAGGGCGACACCCATGATCGACACCATCACCCCACGCAGGAGCCGGACAGCGCTCCTCGTGCCGCTGGCCGTCGCCGGACTATTGCTGTCCGCTTGCGGGTCGGACTCTTCGGGGTCCGGAGCTTCTACTGACGGCGGGTCGTCGTCGATGTCGTCTGGGGGCGGAACCGCTGGAGCGGCACAGATCGCCACCGCCGACGGCAGCTACGGGACCTACCTGACCGGCAGCGACGGCAGAGCGGTGTACCTGTGGGAGGGCGACACCGGGGCCGCCTCCACCTGCTCCGGCGCCTGCGCGAGCTCCTGGCCGCCGGTGCTGACCAACGGCACCCCCACCGCCTCGGGTGGCGCTAGGTCCGCGGACCTGGGGACCAGCAAGCGGTCCGATGGCAGCGTGCAGGTGACCTACCAGGGTCACCCGCTCTACTTCTACGCCGGCGACTCCGGGGCCGGCCAGCTCACCGGTCAGGGAAGCAACGGCTTCGGGGCGAAATGGTGGCTCGTCTCTCCTAGCGGAACCGCCATCAGCGGGAGCTCGAATAGCCCCAGCGGCCCAGGCGGCATGGACGGCTCGTACGGCGGTGGCGGGGGCTACTGATGCTCAACGGTGGCACCGGGTGAGGAGCAGACTTGTCGGCGTGACCAACGGTCCGGATTCCGACGGCGAGCGCCTGCTGCGTGCGCTGCACGACGAGCACGGCCCCGCGCTCTGGCGCTACACCCTCGGGCTGACCGACGGTGACGCGGTCCGGGCGCAAGACGTGGTGCAGGAGACGTTGCTGCGCGCCTGGCGCAATCCACAGGCCTTCACACCGGAGCACGGATCGCCTCGCGCCTGGCTCTTCGCGGTGGCGCGGCGGATCGTGATCGACGAATACCGCTCGGCCAGAAACCGACACGAGACCGTCACCGGCAATCTTCCCGAACCCCGAACGGAGGATCCGGCCGATGACATCGCCGATCGGGCACTACTCCGCCAAGCACTCGGTCGACTCACACCCGAGCATCGCGAGATCCTGCGGCTCTGCTACTACCGAGGACACTCGGTCGCCGAGGCCGCCGAGGCACTGCAGCTCTCACCCGGCACCGTGAAGTCACGAACCCACTACGCCATCCGGGCGCTCCGGGCGGCTCTGGAAGAACTGGGAGGTGTCGAATGAGCCAAGATCCGTACCGACACTTCGACGCGGCCTATCTGCTCGGCGCACTCGGCGAAGACGACCGAATCGCCTTCGAGGCGCACCTACCGAGTTGTCCGGACTGTCGGTCGAGCCTCGGGCGGGCGCGTTCCGCAATGCCCTACCTGATCGCCAGCGAGGAAGACGCCCTCGACGGCGAGGCACCGTTCCCCGACACCATCCTCCCGCGGCTGCTGGCTCAGGCTCGACGGTCGGGGAGACGCCGACGTGCCATCCTCGCGGCCGTCGGCGTCGCGGTGGCATCGCTGATCGTCGCGATCGGCATCGCCACCATCGTTCTCAACGGAACGGGGCGGCCAGAACCGCAGACCCACCCGATGGTCGCCCTTCGGAGCAGCCCGATCACGGCGACCGCATCGCTGAGCTCGACCGCCTGGGGCACCGACATCACGCTCGATTGTCGGTACACCCAGGGCGGCACCGAGCCCCCCGGGTACCGCTACGCCCTCGCGGTACGGAGCCGTGACGGCACGATCAGCCAACTGGGCACCTGGCAGCTCAACGACAGCCGACCGATCACCTTCAAGGCAGGAACCGCGCTCCCCATGAACCAGATCCGGTCGATCGAGGTCACTGACTCCAATGGCACTCCGATCCTGAGGCTGATGCCGCCGGCCCACGGTGCTGGCTGATAGCTCAGCGCCAGCCGAGTCCCGGCGCGACATCCTTCACGACCGTCTCCAACAGCCGCTGGTTGTAGGCCACACCCAACTGGTTGGGCACCGTCAACAAGACGGTGTCGGCCAACTGGATCGCCTCGTCGTCAGCCAGTTGCTTCACCAGTTCATCGGGAGCAGCCGCATAGGTGCGCCCGAAGATGGCACGCAGGTTCTGTTCGATCTGACCGATCTGCTCCGGAGCATCCGCATCCCGGCCGAAGTACATCCGGTCGACATCGGTAGTGATGGGCATGATCGAACGGCTGACCGAGACCCGCGGTGTCCCCTCGTGTCCGGCCGCGCGCCAGGACTCGAGGTACTTCTCGATCTGCTTGCGCTGCTGAACATGGAAGGGCTCGCCCGACTCGTCCTTGACCAGGGTCGAGCTCATCAGGTTCATCCGCTTCTCCCCCGCCCATATGGCGGTCGCATCGGATGCCGCACCCCACCAGATCCGGTCCCGCAGGCCGGGCGAATGCGGCTCGACGCGCAACAGACCGGGCGGGTTGGGGAACATCGGTCGGGGGTTGGGTTGAGCGAACCCCTCGCCCTGCAGCACCTCGAGCAAGACGTCCGCATGGCGACGAGCCATGTCGGCAGCATCTTCGCCTTCGGCCGGGGCATAGCCGAAGTATTTCCACCCGTCGATGACCTGCTCCGGTGATCCCCGGCTGATGCCCAACTGCAACCGGCCGCCGGCGATCAGGTCCGCAGCCCCGGCGTCCTCGGCCATGTACATCGGATTCTCGTAGCGCATGTCGATCACGCCGGTGCCGATCTCGATCCGCGAGGTCTTCGCCCCGATCGCAGCCAGCAGGGGGAACGGCGAGCCGAGTTGCTGGGCGAAGTGGTGCACCCGGAAGTACGCGCCATCAGCACCAACCTCTTCGGCAGCGACCGCCAGGTCGATCGACTGCAGCAACGCATCTGAGCCGGTCCGTACCGCCGAACTGGGGTGGTCGGTCCAGTGTCCGAAGTTCAAGAACCCGATCTTCTTCATGACTGGTTCAACAATCAATCACCCGAAACATTCCGGCCCCCGGACCCGCTCAGTCGTTGGTCCGGGCCGCGAAGGCACGCAGCGCCAGCGGTGCCAGGACCAGGGTCAGAGCGATGCACCACAGCACGGTAGAGAGAACCGGGTGCTGCAACGGCAATGCGGCATCCGGTCCGACCGGCGCCGCGTTGCCCCACAGCTCCCGCGCCGACTGCACCAGCGAAGAGATCGGGTTCCATTCCGCAACATGACGGAGGAATCCGGGCATCCGCTCCGCCGGGGCGAACGCATTGGAGAGGAAGGTGATCGGGAACATCGTGGTGAACATGACCCCGTTGACCGCCTCGACCGAGCGCAGCTTGGAACCGACCAGGATGCCGATCCAGATCATCGCGAAGGCCCACAACAGCATCAAAAGATAGGCCAGGACGGCGTCGAAGAAGGACCCTCGGATCCGCCAGCCGACTACCAGTCCGGTCAGGCTCATCACCACGATGCCGATGCTGGAGTGGATCAGGCTGGACATGCTGCGCCCGACCAGGACCGCGCTGAGCCGGATCGGCAGCGACCGCATCCGGTCGACGATGCCCTTGTCGATATCGGCCGTCAGACCAACAGCCACGATGAAGGACGCGAAGGCGACGGTCTGCCCCATGATCCCGGCGAGCAACCATTCCCGGTAGCCACCCGGAGTGCCCCCGGCCACCGCGATCGCGCCGCCGAAGACGTAGGCGAACAGCAGCACGAACATCACCGGCTGGATGGTGACGTCCATCAGCATCTCGGGCATCCGCTTGATGTGGATCAGATTGCGCCGGGTGATGGCCCAGGACTGCTGGAGCAGGGTGGTGTGTCGGATCTCGGGACGTTCGAGGGTACTCATGCCCCCACCTCCACATTCTCGGTCTCGGAGTCGGCGTCGACGGCAACCGACTCGGCGGTGTGCCCGGTCAGGTGCAGGAAGACGTCGTCGAGGCTCGGCCGCTGCAGACCCAGGTCGTCCAATTCGATACCGGAGTCGGCGAAGACCCCGGCGATCCGAGTCACGTCACGGAGTCCTTCGGCGGGCGCGGTCAGTCTGCGGGCCCCGGCGTCGAGGTGCAGGTCACCGACCGCCGATCGCATCAGCTCCGCGGCACGGGTCAGGTCCTCGACACGTGAGACGGTGACCACCAGTGCGGCCTTGCCGGAGGCGTCCTTGAGCTGTAGCGGAGTGCCCTCAGCGATCACGACACCCCGGTCGATGACCACGATATTGTCGGCCAGCTGATCGGCCTCCTCCAGGTACTGGGTGGTCAGGAGCAGGGTGGTGCCGTCGGCCACCAGTTCACGCAGCACGTCCCACAGTTCGTTGCGACTGCGCGGGTCGAGTCCGGTGGTCGGCTCGTCCAGGAAGAGCACGGGCGGAGTAGCCACCAGGCTGACCGCCAGGTCCAGTCGACGGCGCATCCCGCCGGAGTAGGTCTTGACCACCTGGGTACCGGCATCGGTCAGCGAGAACCGCTCCAACAGGTCGTCGCTGATCCGGTTGATGGTGCGCGCGGTGAGCCCGTAGAGCTGGCCGATCAACCGGAGGTTCTCCCGTCCGGTCAACAGTTCGTCGACGGTCGCCGACTGTCCGGTCAGTCCCATCGAGCGGCGCACCCCGTCCGGGTTCTTGCGCACGTCATGACCGGCGACCCGGGCCGTGCCCGAGGTGGGACTGGTGAGCGTGGTCATCATGCGCACCGTGGTGGTCTTACCCG
>CAYNFY010000124.1:0-10695 GCA_964396585.1 uncultured Nocardioides sp. | reverse complement strand
ACGCAACATTCTCGAGGACCCCGCCTGGTACACCGCCTACACGCCCTACCAACCGGAGATCTCCCAGGGCCGGCTGGAGGCTCTGCTGAACTTCCAGACCATGATCGGCGACCTGACCGGTCTGCCCACCGCCAACGCATCGCTGCTCGACGAGCCGACCGCTGCCGCCGAGGCGATGACCCTGGTCCGCCGGGCCAACCGGAAAGCAGCCGGACCCTTCGTGGTCGATGCCGACGCGCTGCCCCAGACCATCGCCGTGGTGCGGACCCGGGCCGAGGCGATGGGGATCGAGGTCGTGGTCCACGATCTCTCCGCCGGGCTGCCGGATGGTGAACTGTCCGGGGTGCTTCTGCAGTATCCGGGTGTCAGTGGGCGGATCCTCGACCCGCGACAGGTGATCGAGGAGGCCCACCAGCGCAATGCGCTGGCCGTGGTGGCCGCCGACCTGCTGGCCCTGACGCTGATCGAGGCCCCGGGCCACTGGGGCGCCGACGTGGTGATCGGCTCCAGCCAGCGGTTCGGGGTCCCGCTCTTCTACGGTGGTCCGCACGCCGGCTATATGGCCGTCCGCGACGGCTTGGAGCGGCACCTGCCCGGGCGTCTGGTGGGTGTGTCGGTGGATGCCGAGGGGCGTCCCGCGTTCCGGCTGGCGTTGCAGACCCGGGAGCAGCACATCAGGCGCGACAAGGCGACCTCCAATATCTGCACCGCTCAGGTACTGCTGGCGGTGGTGGCCTCGATGTATGTCGTGCACCACGGGCCCGAGGGGCTGCGTGCGATCGCGGCCCGGGCGCACGCACTGGCCACCGATCTGCGTGACTCGTTGGTCGCCGGTGGGATCGAGGTGCTCAACGACACCTGGTTCGACACGCTGACCGTGCGGGTGCCCGGTCGTGCCGACGCGGTGATAGCCCAGGCTCGTGCCCTGGGGCTGCACCTGCGCCGCGTCGAGGGGAGCGAGGATCTCGTCGGAGTCTCCACGTCCGAGACCAGTACCGAGTCCAGCGTGACCCGGGTGCTACGTGCCTTCGGGGTGTCACATGTTCTGGCCGAGCGCAGTTCGGCGCTACCTGGGGACCTGGTCCGGCACACGGACTTCCTGACTCATCCGGTGTTCCACGAGCACCGCTCCGAGACGCAGTTGCTGCGCTATATCAGCAGGCTGGCCCGCCGTGACTATGCGCTCGACCGGGGCATGATCCCGCTGGGATCGTGCACGATGAAACTCAACGCGACCACCGAGATGGAGCCGATCGGCCTGCCCGGCTTCGCCAATCTGCACCCCTTCGCTCCCGCCGAGGACGCCGTCGGCTACCAGCGGCTGGTGGCAGACCTGGAGACCTGGTTGGCCGAGGTGACCGGGTACGACAAGGTTTCCATCCAGCCCAATGCGGGTTCCCAGGGCGAACTCGCCGGGTTGCTCGCGATCCGCGGCTATCACGCCTCGCGTGGTGAGTCGCACCGTGACGTGTGCCTGATCCCGGCCTCGGCCCACGGCACCAACGCGGCATCCGCCGTGATGGCCGGGATGCGGGTGGTGGTGGTCAAGGGCACCGACGAGGGCACCGTGGATCTGGCCGACCTGCGCGTCGCCTGCGAGAAGCACGCCGAGAACCTGGCCGCGGTGATGGTGACCTATCCGAGCACCCACGGGGCCTACGAGGACACCATCACCGAACTGTGCGAGGCGGTGCACGCCGTCGGCGGTCAGGTCTATGTGGACGGCGCCAACCTCAATGCGCTACTCGGCTACGCCCAGCCCGGCCGGTTCGGCGGTGACGTATCGCATCTCAACCTGCACAAGACCTTCTGCATCCCGCACGGCGGCGGTGGCCCGGGGGTCGGCCCGGTTGCCGTACGCGAGCATCTGGCGCCGTTCCTGCCCAGTCACCCGGAGCACCCCGATGCCGCGAAGCGCGCCGGGATCGGTCCGATCAGTGCGGCGCCCTACGGCTCGGCCGGGATCCTGCCGATCTCGTGGGCCTATGTCCGGATGATGGGAGCCGAGGGGCTGACCCGGGCCACCGCGGTGGCGGTGGCCGCGGCCAACTACGTCGCGAGCCGTCTGGAGGAGCACTTCCCGGTACTGTATCGAGGCCACGGCGGCTTCGTGGCGCACGAGTGCATCCTCGACCTGCGGGAGATCACCAAGGCCACCGGAGTCACCGCCGAGGACGTGGCCAAGCGGCTGGTCGACTACGGCTTCCATGCCCCGACCCTGAGCTTCCCGGTGGCCGGAACCTTGATGGTGGAGCCCACCGAGTCCGAGGACCTGGCCGAGATCGACCGGTTCATCGACGCGATGGTGGCGATCCGGGCCGAGATCGACCGCGTTGCCGCCGGCGAGTGGACCGTGGCGGAATCGCCGCTGCGGCTGGCACCGCACACCTCCCGGGCACTGGTCGGGGAGTGGAACCGGAGTTACGACCGGGAGCTGGCGGTCTTCCCGGTCGGGATCGACCCGGACAAGTACTGGCCCACGGTGGCCCGGATCGACCAGGCCTACGGAGACCGGAACCTGGTATGCGCCTGCCCGCCGCCGGAGGCTTTCGCGGAGTGATCGACTACCGCCGGATCGTTCTCGAGGTGGCCCAGGCTCAGGGCCGGGTCACCTCGGTGGCCGGCGTGGTCTTCGACCGATGGGGAGTGGTCTGGGACGGCGCGGTGGGCCGGGACGCGGATGTCACGGCCCAGTACCGGGTGGGTTCGATCACCAAGAGCCTCACCGCGGCGCTGACGCTGCTGGCGCGAGACTCGGGTCTGCTCCAGCTTGATGACCGGCTCGGTGATCATCTGGGGGCCGGGGTCGGTTACGCCGAGACGACCCTGCGGGATCTGTTGAGTCATCGCTCGGGCATGCAGAGCGAGCCGCTCGGTTCCTGGTGGGAGCGGTCGCCAGGAACCGATCTTTCCACCCTGTTATCGCGCCACGACGGATCCGGCCGGGTGGCCGGACCGGGGGAGTGGTTCCACTACTCGAATCTGGGCTATGCCCTCCTCGGCGCGGTCCTGGAGCGTCGGACCGGACGGCGGTGGCGCGACCTGGTCCGTGAGGAGCTACTCGTTCCGCTGGGGATGAGCCGGACCTCCTATCTACCGCGCCCCTACGCCAGGGCCGGCTGGAGCGTGGACCACTTCACCGGGGTCCCGCGGCTTGAGCCGATGCATGACACCGGTGCGATGGCTCCCGCGGGGCAACTGTGGTCGTGTGTGGAGGATCTGGCCCGGTGGGGACGGTTTCTGGCGGGTTCCCGGCCCGATCTCCTGGCGGAGGAGAGCCGGGCCGAGATGCTGCGCCCCACGGGTGAGGAGTACGCGTTGGGGCTGTTCCACGCGCCGCACACCAGCGGAGTGCTGGTCGGGCATTCCGGTTCGATGCCGGGCTACCTGGCCGCGGTCATGGTCGAGCCGGGTAGCGGTATCGGGGCGGCGGTACTGATGGACGCCACCACCGGCCTCGAACCTGTGCAACTGGTCAAGGACCTGATCGAGCCCGAGGATCCGGACCTGTTCCGGACCAGCCCGGAGCCCTGGTATCCCACGATCGAGGTGCCGGGGGAGGTTCGGGACCTCCCGGGGGTGTGGTTCTGGGGGAACTCGGCGCAGGAGTTGCGCTGGCACAATGGCGGCCTGGACCTGCACTCGATGGCGCTGGGCAGGCGTACCGATCGGTTCGAGTTGGCTGGGGGACGTCTGGTTGGGGTCTGGGGCTACCACCGTGGCGAGATCCTGCACGTGGTACGTGAACCGGACGGGGAAGTGCTGCGGTTGGAATGCGCCACCTTCCGGTACACGCGGGTGCCTTACCCCGACGAACCCGCGGACCGGTGGCGACCTACCCGATGAGTACCCGCACGCTCGATCCGGAGCGGGCCTTGCTGATCTGCAGCTGAGTCGGAATCCGATCCCGCATCTCCGCGACGTGACTGACCACTCCCACGACCCGTCCTCCGGCCCGCAGATCGTCCAGGGTGTCCATCACGTCGTCCAGGGTCTCCGCATCCAGCGCACCGAAGCCCTCGTCGACGAAAAGCGTCTCGAGGTCCTGACCTCCGGACTCGGCGGTGATCACATCGGCCAACCCCAGCGCCAGGGCCAGCGAGACCACGAAGGTCTCGCCGCCGCTCAACGTGGCGGGATCCCGGGAGACGCCCGACCAGGTGTCCAGAACCGCGAGGCTGAGCCCGCCGCGGTTCTCGCCCGCGGTGCGCCGCTCGCTGTGCTCCACCAGATAGCGTCCGTCACTCATCGGCACCAGACGTACGTTGGCCGCATCGACCACCGCGGTGAAGCGCTGTTGCAGGACGAAGGCTGAGAGCCGCATCGCCTGGTGGTTGTCGGGGGAGGAACCGTCGACCAGTCGGGCTACTCCGGCCACGAGTGCGTGCTCGGCGAGTAGCGGGGTCCAGCGGTCCAGCTCAGGGGCCAGCTCGGCCAGGAGCACCTCGATCCGCTGCACCGAGGTACGGGCCTGCTGCTCGGCCAGGACCGCCCGGTCGAGTGTCTCGCGCGCCGCGGAACGTAGTGTGCTCAACGTTGCCAGGTCCACCGGTCCTACGGCCAACGCCGCCTGGACGGCAGGGTCGGCCAGCACCGATCGGGCCGCGGCTCCACTCTCGTCGTGGGCCCGGATCCGGGCCCGATGCTGCTCGGCGAGCCGTGCGTCGAGTGGTTCGGCCTCGGCCAGTAGGTGCGGTGGGAACCCGGTGCCCAGGAGCGCCTCCTGTAAGGCCTGTTCTCGTTCCAGAAGCACCGCTTCGCCTTCCGCGACGTCGGAGTCGGCCTTGCGGCAAGCCTCCAGCATCCGGCCCAGGGAGCGGTGGTGACCCCGGGCCAGGGCGAGCACCGTGTCGGGTGCGGCGTGGGCCGCCTCGGTGGGCTCGCTGCCGAGCAGTTCGAGGACGTCGTGGCGGGCTGCGTCCCACGCCGCCCGGGCCACCTCGGCGGCCTCGGTCGCGCGTTGCTCGTCCTCGAGCAACGTCTCGAGTCGAGACCGGTCCAGTCGGATGCGAGTAGCGAGGTCCTGCTCCTCATTGGCCAACTCGGCCAACCCGGCCTCGGCCGCGGCTCGGCCACCGGCCAGCTCCGAGGCCTCGGACAGTCGGTCCCGGAGCACAGCGGCGGCCGTGCCCGCCTGCTCCGCGTCGACTCCCGCGGCCTCGACGCGGGCCACCTCCAGTCGGGTGGCCAGCTCACGGACCCGGCCATCCAAGGCGACTGCGTGGCCCTCGGCGTCCTCATAACGACTCCGGGCGGCGCGCTCGTCCTCTGCCGTGACCCGTCCGGCCGCGGCGACGGCCGGCGAGGGGTGGGTGCCCGAACCACAGACGGGGCAGGCACAGCCGGCGCTCAGCTCGCTGGCCAGCTCGGCTGCAATCCCAGCAAGGCGGAGCTCGCGCAGTTCGAGCCATGCCTCCTTGAGGTCGAGACGCAATCGCTCGTGCAGCTGCCATGCCGTGGTGGCCTGCTCCGCAGCCGGGATGAGTTCAGCCACCCGACGGGCGCCCTGGGCTATCGACTCGGCATCCAGCAACTCGGCCCGGAGCTCGACGCTGCGGACCTCGGCGGCGCGGGCCCGCGCCACCGCATCGCGCACTCGTTGGAGCTCTTGCGGCAATGCGTCCAGCCGGTGCTGTTGCTGATCGAGGGTCTCCGCGAGCGTGGTGACCGAGGCCTGCGCGGACCGATGGGTGGCGACCCGTTCGGTCAGACGGCCGGCAGCGGCCTCGGCGACCTCGATCGCCGAATCCAGGGTGGCGCTCAGGTCGTCGGCGGCGGACAGCAGGTCGGGGTCCGTCCCCAGCGTCAGGGACGGATGGACGGCTCGCAGGTGAATGCGGGCGTCCTGGGCACCGCGACGTCGGTCCTCGATCTGGAGCCGCGCGGCCCGGGCCCGGTTGCGTAGCGGCACCAGCACCGCGAGCCGTTCGCCTTCGGCCAGCACCTGTTCGGTTCGGTCGATCTCGGGCTGGACGATGGCGAGTTCTCGCAGTGTCGCCTGGGCCTGCTCGGCGGCACGTCGCAGCCGGTCCTGCTCTGTGGCCCGCTGCCAGTCATCCTCACGCTCGCGGAACTCGTGAGCGGCCCGCCGGGCCGTCGTCGCGTCCTCCTCGAGGCGTTCGCCCTGGGTGACCCGGACCAGACCGAACCACTCGTTGATCGCGTCGGGTGTGAGCTGCGCCATCTCCTCGGGCTGCCAAGGCAACGCCACGCCGGCCGCCTCGCTGATCCGGTTGACCCCGTGGCCTACCTGGGTGCGGGCCTGCTGCTCAGCACGGGCGAGCACCAGGCGACGTTCTTTGAGCCAGCGTTCGACGTCTTCGTGGCGCCCGGTTCGGAAGAGCCGTTGCAGCAGGGCGTGTCGCTCCTGGCTCCGGGCCCGCAGGAAGGCCTGGAAGCGTCCCTGGGGCAACATCGCCACCTGGCTGAACTGGGTCAGCGTCATCCCGAGTCGCTCGGTGATCAGATGGCCCGCCTCATCCATCCGGGTGGTTCGCTGCTGCCATGCTCCGTCGCAGTGCTCTGCCACGCTCACACCGGCCTGCTGTCGCGTGGTGCCGCTGCCTCGCCGCTTCGGGCGATCCCACGCAGCGGTGCGAGTGATCCGGTAACGCCGCCCGGCCAGGGTGACCTCCAATTCGACCGAGGGCGCCATGTGCGGGGCGGCCTGGTCACTGCGGAGCTGTTTGGCGTCGGACCGGTCACCCGGCACGTCACCGTAGAGGGCGAAGGCGACCGCATCGAGCACGCTGGTCTTGCCGGCGCCGGTCGCACCGCTCAGTAGGAACAGCCCCGAGGATGAGAGCTCATCGAAGTCGACCTCGACCGCCTCGGCGAAGGGACCGAACGCTTCGGCGCGGAGCCGGTGCAGCCTCATCGGACGGGCACCGGGTCGGCATCACGGTCGTGACAGCAGGCGTCGAAGGCGTCCTGCAACAGATCCGATTCCGCTGCACTGGCCGGGACACCACGTACCTCGGTGACGAAATCGAGGGCGACCTGGTGCTCGGAACGACCGCTCAGCGTCGGCATCCGGCTGGGACCGGGGAGGGCCCGGTCGGGTTCGAACCCGAGGACCAGGGTGTACGGAAAGCGCTGCCGCAGGCGCTCCATCGCGGCCTCCGGGCGCAGCGGATCGGTCAAGGTGACGTGCAACCAGTGCCCGGTACGGGTCTCGAGGGACTCATCGGTGAGCAACTCCTCCAGGCGCCCGGACAATACGCCCAGCGGGCGGGGGACCGGAGCGGGAACGAACTCGGTACGTATGGTCCCGTCACCGGCCAGGTCGATCAGCCAGGAGCCCTTGGTGTGACCGCGCTCGGAGAAGGAGTAGGCGAGGGGCGACCCGCTGTAGCGCACCCGATCGGTGACCTGTTGCTGGC
This sequence comes from uncultured Nocardioides sp., assembly GCA_964396585.1. Classification (GTDB taxonomy): domain Bacteria; phylum Actinomycetota; class Actinomycetes; order Propionibacteriales; family Nocardioidaceae; genus Nocardioides. The sequence goes on along the minus strand of CAYNFY010000124.1, from coordinate 3,313 downwards.
CGTGCAGGTGGCCCAGCGCGACGTAGTCGACCCCGTCGAAGAGCGAGGCGGGGACCCGCGAGACTCCGCCGACCGAGATGTCGCGCTCGGAGTCCGAGGGTTGGGCTCCGGCCACGAAGGCATGCGCCAGCACGATGGTGCGCCGCCCGGGCTGTCGCGCCTCCGTGGCCCGGACCCGCTCCATGGCTACCCCGAGGGCCGCCTCGTGGCTACGGCCCGGCAGCGCCCACTCCTCCAGCAGCGACGTCGGGTCGAGGTACGGGAGCCCGTGTACCGCCACGGTCCCGTCGGCGTCGTCGATCAGGATCGGCTCTCCGACCTGGCTGGGCTGGGTACGTAGATGCACGCCCGCGGCGTCGATCAGTCGTGAGTGCGCGCCCAGCCGGATCGCGGAGTCGTGGTTGCCCGAGGTAAGGACCACCCGGGCCCGAGATCCGGCGAGGCGGGCCAACGTCTCGTCGGCGAGTGCGACGGCATCTACCGGGGGGAGCGCACGGTCGTAGATATCTCCCGAGACCAGGACCAGATCGACCTGCTCGGACTCGACCACCTCAAGCAGATGGTCGACCCAGAGCGCCTGGTGCCCGAGCATGCCTTCCCGATGGAAGGACCGGCCCAGGTGCCAGTCGGAGGTGTGGAGGATGCGCACGATGTGAGGGTAGGACGGGGGTCCGACACAGCGACGGTCCCACGCCGGTCAGGTGTAGCGCACCGTGCGGTCCGCCCGGGTGAAGCCGTAGAGCGCGAGGCCCGAGTGTCGGGCCAGACTCACCGAGAGGCTGGTGGGTGCGCCGATCGCCACCAGGGCACCGACCCCGCAGGCCACGGCCTTCTGGACCAGCTCGAAGCCGGCCCGGCCGCTCACTACCAGCGCCGCCTGACGAGGGCTGGAGCCGCCCAACAACAGAGCACCGCTGACCTTGTCCACCGCGTTGTGGCGGCCCACGTCCTCCCGGACCACCAAGAGTTCCCCGTCACCGTCGACGAGCGCCGCGGCGTGGCTGCCGCCGGTGCGACCGAATTGCCGTTGATGCTCACGCAGCCGCTCGGGCAGGCCCCGGACTAGGTCCCCGGTGAGTTCCGGCCCGTCCCAGCGTGGTCCATGCGGAGCCGCAAGGGCCTCCTCGATACTGTCCTTGCCGCAGACCCCGCAGGCCGAGCCCGCCGAGAGCCCGGCCAATCGCGCCGGTACCTGGCGAGACGGTGGCCCGGACAGAGTCACCGTGACCACGTTGAACTCCTGGCTCGCACTGAGCGTGGTGTCGGTGCAGTACGCCACCCGCTGCACCAGCTCGGCGGGAGCCAACGCCTCGTGGTGGATCCACCCGGCCGCCAACTCGAAGTCGTGCCCCGGGGTTCGCATCGTCACCCAGACCCGCTCGGCCGGGTGACCTGGCCAGTCCAGCCGCAGCTCCATCGGCTCCTCGGTGACCACCCGGTCCTCGCGGGCGAGCGCGGGCTCGGTGGTGCCGGCATCCGCACGGAGTTCACGGACCCGGACCCGCACGGTGGGGCCGGGACGTCGTTCGAGTCGATCAGGCACCTGATCAGGCTAGGACATTCCCAGGTGGGCTCGGGCAGCGGCAGTCCCCGGGGATCCCGTGCTCCGCCCGGGGGGGGGCTTATCCGGCAGATAATCGACGACCTGCACCCCCGAGGATGTGAGAGCAGGAAATCCAGGGGAGCAATTATGGGGACCCCCTCTTTCATTATTCTGGTCCCGCCCTGCCATAGGGCGAGTCGTTGGATCGGGCGGCGTCCTTCATGCCGACGAAGCTCGCGGCTGGCACAAATTCGACCGGGACCTTCAATTCAAGAGCAGAAAGCAAGGCCTGCTTGTCAGCTGCTGTTAAAGATCGGGCAGGATCGAAGGTGGATAAAAGACCAGATCGTTCGTCATTAGGTCCGACCATGGTCAGACGGGTCGCTGCTGAGCCCACCGCCCTTCGGTCTGCCCGAAGCAGCTGTTTCGAGAGTGATATCAATTCCTCGTCGCTGAAGCGCGCTGGGAGAAGTTCAACGGTGATGCTGTCACGCACTCCCGCTTCTTTAGCGAGATCCTCTGGGATCTCCCCGCGCCACCGAAGGGTGACGCTCTTCGCCTCATAGTCGATAGAGGTCCCCGCGAAGCCCGGTCGGGTGTACTGGGCGCTCAGTTCGGCCGCGGTGTCAGAGAGGAGGTCTTCCTCGATCGCTATAGGATCCGAGGACGCCGAACTCGTGACTGCTGGGTCAGGAATATTCGGGGCGCTATGAGAAACTGCTGCGGCAGCCAAGAACACGAAGCCCGCAACGCCGATGGTGCCCCCAGCGACAAGTCGGTTCATCGTCACTACTCCTTCTGGTGGTTGCGGAGTATTAGACCGATCCAACCCCCTCCCGCACAAGGCGCACAGCGGGAAGGCCATTCAGTTTCCTTAGAACTTGTGATGCTCGTGACAACTGCAGATAGACCTGTGTCGTCGTCCGACAATCAGGCTCAGCCGATCGTGAACGACTTGATGGTGAAGGTCTCCTTGGGAGCACCGTCGGGGCCGCCGTCGCTGGTGCCCTGGGCGGCCAGGTCGCTCAACTTCTTGATGCTGTCGGCGTCGAGCTTGCCGAAGACCGTGTAGTTCGGCGGGAGGGGGGAGTCCTGGTAGACGAGGAAGAACTGGGATCCGCCGGTCTCGGGTCCGGCATTCGCCATCGCCACGGTGCCTGCGGCGTAGTTCTTGGCGCCGGGCGCGGCCGTGTCGTCGGCGAGCGCCTCGGCGCTGTCCAGCTCATCGGGGATCGCGTACCCGGGACCACCGCTGCCGGTCCCGGTCGGGTCGCCGCACTGCAGCACGTAGATGCCCTGCGTGGTGAGTCGGTGGCAGGTGGTGTTGTCGAAGAACTTCTGCTTGGCCAGCTCATCGAAGCTGTGCGCGGTACACGGGGTCTGGGTGGCGTCGATGTCGAAGACGAGGGCGCCGATGGTGGTGTCGAGCACCGCGGTCGCGTTCCCGGTGATGTCGGTCTTGTCCGTGGGCAGCTTCACCTTGGCGTCGCCCTGGCCGTCTGCGGTGTAGCTGCAGGTGATCTCCTTGCCCTCGCCGAATGACTTGACCGTGACATTCGAGGGGACCGAGTCACGGGCGACATCCTTGCCGGAGTCGGATCCGCAGGCGGTCATAGCGGTCAGGGTGAGCGCGGCACCGGCCAGAGCAGCGAGGGAACGGGTCAACGAACGGGTAGACATGGTGGTGAGCCTAGCCCGGATCGTTCACGGGCCGTGTCTCTGAAGAGCGTGTAGAAACACCGAAGTGCCTGCTGAGCAGGGGATACTTGG
>CAYNFY010000123.1:0-10788 GCA_964396585.1 uncultured Nocardioides sp. | reverse complement strand
CCCTCAGGCAGCAGCCGCGCTGGCGCGACGTCGTCGAGGCGAGGGTCCATGCCCTGGAACCACGCCTGGACGACCGTGACCGAGTCCCTCTCGCGCAACAAGGCCGTGATCCGGTAGGCCATCCGTAGTCGGTTGACGACCTCGGTGGACGGAGTGCGCGCGTCGGCTGAGTCGGCACACTGGCGCACCGCGCGGGTCTCTTGGATGAGCCCAGGTAGGCCACGAGCTTGGCTCCGAGCAGGTCGCACAGCCGCCCGATGAGCTCCGATGTGGCCAACCCACGCTCGAGACGCCGTAAGCATCAACTGATTGCGTTCGCGTAGTGGCACCTCCAAGTGGCAGGCGAGGCGCTCGATCATCGTGCGGGCGGGCTTGGCCGACCCGTTTCCAGGTAGCTCAGATGCCGCGTGGACACATCCGCTCGAGACAACGACTGGAGCTGGCTCAACTGCCGCCTGACCCTCCACATCCGCAGGCCAGCATGTCGCCGTCACGATCATCAGCTAGGCGCCAGGCGACGCCTGAAACGTCGACGGGAGGCATCGACCAGTGGCTTGCTTGCGTGGTGATAGGCGATCCCGATCGAGGCGAAGAGAGCCAGCCACGGGTGGTCGACCTCGAGTTGGGGGTAGACCTGCCAGTGCGACAGGTAGACCGCCAGTGAACTCGTGGCCAGCACGCCGACGAGCCACGCAATAGCCCGAGGCAACCGGACCGCCGGGATCCACACGGCGATCAGCAGGCCTGCCCAGACCACGCCCTCACGTGAGGGTTCGCCGAAGAAGTGGACCACGGCCACGACACCGAGCATGCTGACCAGCGTCCGCTGCGGCAGCGAACAAGGCGCGTGTGGCCAGCCATCCCAAGGCGACGCACCAGAGCACCACCGGGGCCGTGTAGTGGTCAATGTCGTCGGCGGTCCAGCCCGTCAGGGCGAAGCGCAGCGCCATGGCGGCAGCGAAGACGGCCAACGCGAAACCGAAGGGGTGCCGGGACTCGCACCGGCGTACACGAGGGAAGGTGAAGAGCACGGCTATCCCTGCCAGGATCCACACCAGGCACTCGAGGAACCAGAACCGCCATCGGTCGTCCCAGGTCTCGGACCAGAAGGCCCAGTTCAGGAACGTCACCGTGCTCAGATCGTAGTCGCCGACGAGCAGGGCCATCGCGCCGATCCACAGCACGGCAGGGATCGCGATCGCCATCAAGGCCCACCCGATGCGGCTCGAGGTTGCGCTGGTCGTCGCGGCGCCCAGGTGGAAGCGGGCCAGGTTGTAGTCGGCCAGGATCAACAGCAGATGGGCGCCCCGCAACATCCATCCTCTGCGGGAGCTGCTTCGTCGAAGATTCCCGAGCCCCCACAGACTCCCGTGTCGGGCAGAGTCAGTTCGACGCGTGCCGCTGCCTCGTGGTCGCCGGCGATGGCTGCCGCGACGGAGCGAGTCTGCTCGAAGCCGGTGAGGGCCAGGAACGAGGTGGCGCGTCCGTAGGACTTCATCCCGACCAGGTAGATCCCTGCTTCGGGCTGTGCCAGCTCCTTGGCGCCGTGTGGGTAGACGGTGCCGCAGGAGTGCTCGTTCGGATCGATGAGTGGCGCCAGAGCGCGGGGCGCCTGCAGTACCGGGTCAAGGTCCAGACGGATCTCGGAGAGCATCCCCAGGTCGGGGCGGAAGCCGGTCAGGACGATGATCTCGTCGACTCCGGTGACTTCCTGAGCGTCGAACGAGCCGACGGTCAGGGTCCCGTCGGTGTTCGTCACCACCCGTGCGGTGCGGAATCCGTTCCGGGTGGTGACGGGTCCCGCCTCGATCGCGGCCTGCGCCAGCCGACCCAGGATGCCGCGCTCGGGGAGTTCGTCCTGCCCGCTGCCCGCGAAGGCCTCGCCGAGGCTCGGGCGACGCACCAGCCAGGTGATTCGGGTGCCGGGCGCCTCCTCGGCCAGTGCCGTGAGACCGATCAGCGCGCTCTTGGCCGAAGCTCCGGTTCCCGCCACCACGACATGCTTGCCCGCATACCTGGCTCGCTGGGCCTTCTGACCGAAGTCGGGGATCCGATAGTTGATGCGTGCCGTGGCCTCGGCTTCGCCGATTGCGGCCACGCCGTCACCACCGAGCGGGTTCGGCCCCGACCAGGTGCCGGAGGCGTCGATGACGGCACGGGCCAGGAGATGGGTGGCACCCTCGGCAGAGCGCACGTGGACGGTGAAGGGAGCCTCGTCGCGGCCCGAGCTGACGATCCGGTCACGTGACTGCTTGGCGACCGCCGTCACTTCCGCGCCGTACCGTACCGAGTCGCCCAGTGCGTCCGCGAGAGGCTGGAGGTAGCCCGCCACCCACTCGGCGCCGGTCGGGTAGTGCGTCGGGTCCGGGGCGGGCCAGTCGCGGTCCGCGAGCAGCTTCTCCGCCGCGGGGTCGACCAGTTCGGACCAGGACGAGAAGAGTCGGACGTGTCCCCACTCAGCGACCGCGGTGCCGGCCGCGGATCCCGCTTCGAGCACCAGTACCGGAAGGCCGCGGGCCTGGAGGTGCGCGGCCGCAGCGAGGCCGGCCGGGCCCGCTCCGATCACGATGACGGGCAACTGCGTGGGGGACTGCTCGGGCATTCGAGGGACTCCTGGCTGCGAAAGATGCATAGACGTGTGTCTATGCGTGCCACTCTACTCATCCATCGATCAATATCAATGTGATGACCTATGCTGAGGTCATGGTTTCTTCGAGCGTCACCCTCGTCGCCGCCACGACGGCCTGCTGTTCGCCCATCACCGGTGGTGTCATGACCGACGGTGAGGCGACTGTGCTGGCGGGCGCGTTCAAGGCGATGGGGGACCCCACTCGGTTGCGCCTGCTGTCGATGATCGCCGCGGCCGCCGGTGGGGAAGCGTGCGTGTGCGACCTGAACGCGTCGCTGGACCTGTCCCAGCCCACGGTGTCGCATCATCTGAAGGTGTTGGTCGAGGCGGGGCTCCTGAATCGGACGCAGCGGGGCAAGTGGGCCTACTACGCGTTGGCCCCGGGTGCGCTCGGGGCGCTGGCCGACACGCTGAGGGGCTAGCGAGACTCTTCTGGTGCGAGCGAGACGATGAGCGCCTCGACACGTGACCTGATCTCGTCCCGGATCCGTCGGACGGCCGCGATGCCCTGGCCTGCGGGATCATCCAGGGGCCAGTCCTCGTACCGCTTGCCGGGGAAGTAGGGGCACTCGTCGCCGCAGCCCATGGTGATCACGACATCTGAGACGAGCACGGCGTCCTCGGTGAGCTTCTTGGGTTGTTCGCCCGAGATGTCGATGCCCACTTCGGCCATGGCCTCGACCGCGATCGGGTTGATCTGGTTCCCCGGGACGGACCCGGCCGACAGCACCGTGATGCGATCACCGGCCAGCGCGGTGAGGAATCCGGCGGCCATCTGAGAACGGCCCGCATTGTGGACGCAGACGAACAGTGCGGTGGGCGTGAAGTCACTCATGGGGCGATCCTTCGAAGAACCTGCGAGACCACAGAGCCACGTAGATCAGGCCCACGAGCACCGGCACCTCGATGAGAGGACCGACCACGCCGGCAAGTGCCTGCCCGGAGGTGACGCCGAAGGTCCCGATGGCCACCGCGATGGCCAGCTCGAAATTGTTGCCGGACGCGGTGAAGGCCAGCGTGGCGGTCTTGGCGTAGCCCAGCCCCAGTCGGTGGCCGACCACCATTCCCACACCGAACATGACGGTGAAGTAGGCAAGCAACGGCAGCGCGATCCGAACCACGTCGAAGGGCTGACTGGTGATGGCGTCACCCTGCATGGCGAACAGCACGATGATCGTGAACAGCAGGCCGTACAGAGCCCACGGTCCGAGCCGGGGGAGCAGGGTGCCCTCATACCAGTCGCGTCCTCTGAGCCTCTCCCCGACGGTGCGGGTGAGGAACCCCGCGATCAGGGGGATGCCCAGAAACACCAGCACGCTGGCGGTGATCGCCCAGATGGAGAAGTCGGCGCTGGTCGTCGACAGTCCGAGCCAGCCCGGCAGGGTCTGGAGGTAGAACCAGCCCAGCGCAGCGAATGCGAACACCTGGAAGAGGGAGTTGATGGCCACCAGTACGGCCGCGGCCTCGCGGTCACCGCACGCCAGGTCGTTCCAGATCAGCACCATGGCGATGCACCTGGCCAGGCCCACGATGATCAGGCCGGTACGGAACTCCGGGAGATCGGGCACGAGCAGCCAGGCGAAGGTGAACATCAACGCCGGGCCCACGACCCAGTTCAGCCCCAGCGAGGCCCAGATGAGCCTGCGATCGCCGGTGACCCGCCTGGTCTCGTCATAGCGGACCTTCGCCAGCACCGGGTACATCATGACGAGCAGACCGATCGCGATGGGTAGCGAGACCGAGCCGATCTTGACGGCATCGAGCGCGTCGTCGAGACCGTCGATGGAGCGCCCCGCGACCAGGCCGGTCACCATGGCGGCGATGATCCAGACGGGCAGGAACCGATCGAGGCGGGATATGCCACCGACGACGTCGACGTCTGGCGACCGGGTGGAGGGAGGCGCAGTGCTCATGACTTGATCTTGACGCCCAAATCTTTCTCAGTCAAAATTGACTCAATGAATATTGAGCGAACTGAGCGGTTGGTGGCCCGGGCCGACCGTCATGCCGCGCTGGCCGACGTGGTGCGGCTGGCCGTCGTGGACGAGCTCGCCCTCGGTGACAAGTCGCCGGGCGAGCTGCAAGCGCTCCTCGGGCTGACATCGAACCTGCTCTCCCATCACCTGAAGGTCCTCGAGGGCGTCGGCATTGTGGCCCGCCGCCGCTCCGAGGGGGACCGTCGCCGCACCTATCTGACCCTCGCCGATCGCTCGGTCGTCGAGGGGGCCTCGTCCCTGATCGACGCCGACCGGGTGCTGTTCGTGTGCACGGGGAACTCGGCCCGCTCCCAACTCGCGGCGGCCATGTGGGCCCGGGTGAGCGAGGTCCCGGTCGCCTCGGCCGGAACCCGGCCGGCCGCCCACGTGGCTCCGGGGGCCGCGGCTGTCGCCGAACGTCACGACCTACGCCTGCTGAGTGCTGGTCCGCGGTTATTCGCCGACGTCGCCGGTGATCGGGACCTGATCGTGGCCGTGTGCGACAACGCCTACGAAGAGCTCGGCAGTCTCATCGATGTCCACTGGTCGGTCCCCGACCCGCTCTCATCCGGGGCACCTCAGGCATTCGACGCTGTATACGACGAGCTCACCGGCCGGGTTGCGGATCTGGCTCCGCGCATCGTCCACTGTTGAGGCGCTCCAGGAAGACGGTGGCCCCGGGTGTCGCAAGTCGACGCCGGGGCCTCGGGCCGAGCCGGCGTTAAGGTGACGGGATGCCGGAGGACTTCGTGATTGCCCGCAACCCCGAACCTGGGTCGACGCTGCCGTATCTCCTTCGGATCCCGCTCAGGGATGGGATCGTCCTCAAGGCAAAGGACACCTGGCCGCGCACCGGCAAGGTCTACTGCCACCGTGTCGAGAAGTGGCCCGCCGACGCCGAGATTGTCGAACGAGTGCCGGTACGCTCCTGTGTGCGGCGGGGCGCCGCCATCGATCTGGTGCTCGACCGTGGGCGGGAGAACCGTTCCCAGATTGTCGTCACCAACGCCCGGGGTCGGCAGATGATCTTCTGGCAGACCGCGCGCACAGCCAAGCAGGCTCGACCTGCGGTGACTCTTCCGGGGGCCCGGGCCAGTGGCCTCGCTGAGTTGGAGATCGCGGTCGACATCCGCGAGCGCTATCCGTTCACCTTCAGTGATCGGCAGGCGACAACCCGACGCGAGTCGCTCAGCGCCGGGGACTACGGTCTCATCATTGACGGGGTGCTACAGGCGACGGTGGAGCGCAAGTCTCTGGCCGACCTGGTCTCCTCGTTGACCACTGGCAGACTGAAGTTCCAACTCACCGAGCTGTCAGTGATCCCACGTGCCGCGGTGGTCGTGGAGGAGTGCTACTCGCAGATTTTCAAGCTTGACCGTGTCCGGCCCAGCGTCGTGGCCGACGGGATCGCGGAATGTCAGGTCCGGTTTCCGACCGTTCCGATTTTCTTCTGTGACACTCGCAAGCTCGCCCAGGAATGGACCTATCGCTTCCTCGCCGCTGCCCGGGTCGGGTTCTCCGAGGAGATGATCGGTGATCTCGCCGTGCGGGAACTTGAGGTGGCACCGGCACTCGCGCCGGCACCGCCGACAACCGCCGAGGTGCGCGTCTGGGCGAGGGAGAACAATGTCGCCGTCTCCGACAGAGGAAGGATCCCGGTGGCGGTGCTGAATCAGTATCTCGAGGTCCGTGCCCGAGGTGAGACCTGAGGAAGTTCGGCCACCAGGTGAGGTCAGCCGACGTCCTGCATCAGTTTCGCGAGCTTGACTCGCCTCGTCTCCCTCGAGGACGAGCCCGGGATGAGGTCCGGGAACTCGGGATTGAGACCGAGCTGGTCCATCAGACGCTGTAGCAGAGCCTCACCGTCACCTCTGCGGAGCCGGTGACGGGCCGCATACGGAGCCAGCAGGTCAGTGAGCCGGACGGCATCGATACGGCGCTTGCGAGCACCGTCGCGAAGGGCGCCGGCGATGTCGGGGAGGTCGGCCTCGGTGTTGAACAGATCGGCGATCGTCGCCTCCAACGACAGCACCGGGAGTCCCTCGATGAGGGTGACGTCCGTGGGCTCGAGAACGCGCTGGCGATAGCGGATCTCGGCGCGTTGGCTCTGGCGTCGTACCGGTGAGATGAAGTCGTGGTTGCGCTCCCAGATGTCACCGATCCCATGCACCCGCGCGGCGGAGGTGCCCGCGATGACGATGACCTGGGCCAAGTCCCTGGTGCGCTCGTAGGCGAGACGCTTCGGTTCGCTGCTCAGCCAGGCAGCTCGGATCTCCTCGAACTGATCGTCGGGTGCGTCGGTGACCTGGTAGACACCATGGCTCAGGCGATTCAGGTGCCCGCCGGTGGCCAGCCGGGACAGGTCGAGGCGGGTGATGCCGTGCAGGTCGGCCTGAGCCGAGGTCACCATGCCCCACTGATAGTGGGTGACCTCGGCGAGCACGCGAAGTGCATCCTGCAACCTCATGCTTGGAATGTATCGCTGATTCAGCGGGCGACCAATCGGTCTCGACCACGCAGCTCCCGATTCCCCGATGGACGGCGGGTGGGACTGCCGCGGTGCTCGACCCTAGTGCTCGACCCCGGGGCCTAACTCCAGGGCATCGCCGGAAGCGGCACGGCCTGCGCGGTGGCGACCACGATGCCGAAGCGCAGGGCCCGGCCGATGAAGCAGACCACCGCGAAGCGGCGATGCGACACGCCCGTGGCGCCGGCGGTGACGGCGGTCGCGGCCAGTGGCGGCAGACCCAGGCTCGCCGAGGCGAAGAGCACGGGCGTGGAGGAGCCGGTCCGAGACAGCTGCCGCAGGATCCGCCTCCGCCGGGAGTCGGGGACCTCGGTTGTCGGATCGCTGGTCGCGGACGCGGCCCGGAAGCGCCGGATCCGAGCGCTGCCGCGCCGAGAGAGTTCGAGGATGGCGGACTTGCCGAGGGTCTGTCCCAGGGCCAGGGCGGTGACCAGAACGACAGCGGCCAGCAGACTGCCCTGTCCGCGGAGCAGTGCGTAGGCCTCGGCGTTGACCAGCGGCACGACGGATGAGGCAACGCCGGTCAGGAGCGTCACCAGTGCGTTCAGGATGGGGCCGAGGACCGACATCACCACGCGCCGAGCAGGACCAGGACGCGGTGCGCGGACCAGACCTTGACCGCGGCGATGACGAGCGCCACCGCGAGACCGGCCCAGGGAAGACCCAGCAGCACCAGGGCCACGACAACCGAGGTGTTCAGCGCCTTCGCCACGGGGCTCCAGTTGAGTCGGTACACGGTGCGGTCGACCGCACCGAAATAGTTGGGGCTCAGGAGTGGCCAGCACAGGAACGCCATCGAGAGCATCGAGTCGAGCACCATGAAGGAGCACAGGAAGACAGCGAGGACCGGCCAGGCCGAGGGGATATGGATCAGCATCCCGACGCAGAGGACCCCGGCGCAGAGCCGGTCCGCGACGATGTCGAAGACCGCTCCCAGTCGGGTCTCCTGGTCCAGGTGGCGGGCGAACCACCCGTCGGCCATGTCGCCGAGCCAGTAGATCGCGTAGGCGACCAGCAGCAACTCGGTGGTGTGGGTGCTGATCCCGAGAAGTCCCACCACGACCGATCCGACGGTCCGGATCAGAGTGATCAGGTTCGCCACGGTGCGCGGATTCCCGATCGGCGGACCCGTCGGAGGCCAGGACGGAGCCCGCGGCGAGGAGTTCAAGGTGGTGTCCATGGCTCAAGACTGCCCGCCCTGCGGGCATCGGCGCACCCCTTCAGGTATCTGATCGTGGTACTTGAGGACTCCGGACTCATCATCTGGGGTGAGATCGGGTGCCGGGCAGGTGCGGTTCTGGGTTCTCCCTCGACATCATGTATCTTGATATCGAGAGAAATGCAGCGGGAGGGATCCCCGATGGGATTCGATCGGAGATGAGGGTTGCCTTACTTCGCACTTCGTTCTTCGGGACGGCAAGATGGAACCCAGCGACACCTGCGCCTGCGCGAGCAAAGCTTGAGATTCAAACCCCACGAGGAGATGACTGATGGCCAGTCAGGACAGTTTCGGTGCCAAGAGCACTCTGGACGTGGACGGGAAGTCGTATCAGATCTTCCGTCTCGACGCGGTGAAGGGTGATGGCCTGGACGTTGAGAGCCTCCCGTTCTCGCTGAAGGTTCTGCTGGAGAACCTGCTGCGCACCGAAGACGGTGCCGACATCACCGCCGACGACATCAAGGCCCTGGCCGGGTGGGACGCGGATGCGCAGCCCGACAAGGAGATCCAGTTCACGCCCGCCCGCGTGATCATGCAGGACTTCACCGGCGTGCCGTGCGTGGTCGACCTGGCCACCATGCGTGAGGCGATGGCCGATCTCGGCGGCGACGCGACCAAGATCAACCCGCTCGCCCCGGCCGAGATGGTCATCGACCACTCGGTGATCGCCGACGTCTTCGGTACTCCCGAGGCCTTCGAGAAGAACGTCGAGATCGAGTACGAGCGCAACCGCGAGCGCTACCAGTTCCTGCGCTGGGGCCAGGGCGCCTTCGACGACTTCAAGGTCGTCCCCCCGGGCACCGGCATCGTGCACCAGGTCAACATCGAGCACCTGGCCCGGGTCGCGTTCACCCGCGAGGTCGATGGAGAGCTGCAGGCCTACCCCGACACCTGTGTGGGCACCGACTCGCACACCACCATGGTCAACGGCATCGGCGTCGTCGGCTGGGGTGTGGGTGGCATCGAGGCCGAGGCGGCGATGCTCGGCCAGCCCGTCTCCATGCTGATCCCGCGCGTGGTCGGCTTCAAGCTGAGCGGCGACCTGCCCGAGGGCTCCACCGCCACCGACCTGGTGCTCACCATCACCGAGATGCTCCGCGAGCACGGTGTGGTCGGCAAGTTCGTCGAGTTCTACGGCCCCGGGGTCTCGGCGCTGCCGCTGGCCAACCGCGCCACGATCGGCAACATGAGCCCCGAGTTCGGCTCGACCATCGCGGTCTTCCCGATCGACGACGAGACGGTCAAGTACCTGCGGCTGACCGGGCGCTCCGAGGAGCAGCTCGCCCTCGTGGAGTCCTACGCCAAGGCTCAGGGCATGTGGCACGACCCGGCTGCGGAGCCGCGCTACTCCGAGAAGCTCGAGCTCGACGTGTCCACCGTGGTTCCCTCGATCGCCGGGCCGAAGCGCCCCCAGGACCGGATCCAGGTCACCGACGCGAAGCAGTCCTTCCGCGGTGCCTTGAAGGCGTACGTCGAGAACGACGCCGACGCGGTCTCCGGTGCCTACGACGAGGCTCTCGAGGAGTCGTTCCCGGCCTCGGACGTGCCCGCCGCGCACAGCGACGTCGACGGACAGACCCCCGGGCGTGACTACCTGTCCTGCGCCGCGAAGGATGGTGGCCGGGCCAGCAACCCCGCTCAGGTCACCCTGGCCGACGGCACGTCGTTCGAGCTGGACCACGGCGCGGTCACCATCGCCGCGATCACCTCGTGCACCAACACCTCGAACCCGTCGGTGATGATCGGTGCCGCCCTGCTCGCCAAGAAGGCCGTCGAGAAGGGCCTGCAGCGCAAGCCGTGGGTCAAGACGACCCTGGCTCCCGGCTCGAAGGTGGTCTCCGACTACTACGAGAAGTCGGGCCTGACCCCGTACCTGGACAAGCTGGGCTTCAACCTGGTCGGCTACGGCTGCACGACGTGCATCGGCAACTCCGGTCCGCTGATCCCCGAGGTCAGCCAGGCGGTCAACGACAACGACCTGGCCGTCGTCTCGGTGCTCTCGGGCAACCGCAACTTCGAGGGCCGGATCAACCCGGACATCAAGATGAACTACCTGGCTTCCCCGCCGCTGGTGGTCGCCTACGCGCTGGCCGGCTCGATGGATGTCAACCTGTTCACCGATCCGCTGGGTCAGGACACCGAGGGCAACGATGTCTACCTCAAGGACATCTGGCCCTCGCCGTCCGAGGTCGAGGAGACCATTGCGAGCGCGGTGACCTCCGAGATGTTCGGTGACTCCTACAAGGACGTCTTCGCCGGTGACGAGCGCTGGCAGTCGCTGCAGACCCCCGAGGGCAACATCTTCGCCTGGGACCCGGAGTCGACCTATGTGCGCAAGGCGCCGTACTTCGACGGCATGCCGGACACTCCGGACCCGGTGACCGACATCTCCGGTGCCCGGGTGCTGCTGAAGCTCAGTGACTCGGTCACCACCGAC
>CAYNFY010000122.1:0-10875 GCA_964396585.1 uncultured Nocardioides sp. | reverse complement strand
GTGCTCATCCTCCTGGACTCAAACAGGAGCGGCATCAAACCTGGGGCGCTTCACTCGATGATCGTGATCGACAGCGACAAGACCCGGCCCCGCGGCGACACCCTCGACGCGAACAAGGTCCGAGTCCGTGACGAGTTCGACCACGAACGCCTCCCCGGACATGCATGGGTCACCAACTGCCGCACCATCGAGAACTACGTGCCCCGGTCGATCCTCGAACAAGCAGTCGCAGAAACCCACCCCCAAGCCCGATACCAGCCACCCGCAACCAAGTGGCGCGACCCACTGCACGCGCTACGAGCCACCGGGACCAAACGCGCAGCCGTAAACAAAGTCAAGGTCGCCACCAAGGTCGTCGAACACTGGACAACCGACACAGCGCTACCCGCCGACCTGAAACGCGAGATCAAACGCATCCATACCTTCATCACCAACGCCAACCCGCAAGCGCAGTCAGCCACATAGCCAACGTTGCACGCGCCCGGTTGTACGGCTCAGCCAAGGCCACCGCCCCTGATCCTTCTCGGCGCACACGAACCAGACACGTCAGTGTCAAGGCAGGCCCAAGTGAGGGCGCCCGTACTCAGTGACCGACTACTTGATGCGGGGCAGCATCTTCGGCGGGAACTCGTGACATGCCACGCCTTGAAGGCGCGGCCCTCATAGATTGTCGGTGCCTCCCACCACAATGGAGCCCGGGGGAGTTGACATGTTCGCTGGGAGGGGTGGGTTAGAGTGCCGAAAGGCAAGATGCTCGACGACAACGCGATCCGTGGAGACGCTGGGATCGCGCTGATCCACCGACGCGTGTCTCAGATGAGGCACGCGTGGCGAGAGTGGGGACTGGATGCTGGCATTGACGGGGCGATTGAACTCCGCAACCCGGCCACAGGTGAGATGAGCAACCAGCACCTGCTCGTGCAGAGCAAGACATCCGGCAACCCGTTCCCGGGTGAAACCGACGAGAAGTTCCACTACATCTGCAGCCAGCGAGATATCGACTACTGGATGAAGGCCGACACTCTCCCAGTGCTCCTTGTCTGCTCCCATCCCGAGACCGGCGACGTGTGGTGGGCGCACGTGCAAGCGGCGTTCAGTGACCCGGCTCGCCGCGCTGCGCGACGAATCGAGTTCGACAAGGCGACACAGCGGTTGGCGGGCGATATGACGAGCCGACTGTTCGCCATCGTCGACCCCCACGGTCGTGCGCACACTACGGTTGCCGACCCCATCGCCGAGACATTGGTCAGCAACCTGATCCCCATCGAGTTCCCCGACACCATCTGGGTCGCCCAAACTGCTGCTCGCAAACCCGGCCACGTGTACAAGGATCAGCGGAGAAGTGATCACCCGATCCGCTCAGACTTCGTGCTCTCCCGGGGGCGCATCTTTGCATGGGCTCCGATAGTTGGCACCGCGCTCATCCATGCCACGCATACAGCCGCTAACCCTATTCCTGCCGGGGAACTGGCAGGTGGCAACGAGGACGAGCGCAGGCTCTTCGTCCAACTCCTCCAAGCAGCCCTCCAGCACGATCTACGAGACATCTGCCAGTGGAACAACAGCCGTCGCTTTCTCTACTTCAAACCCACCCCAGACCTGACAGATCAGCGCGCCCTCAGTGCGTCCGGCCACCAGCGCATCGCGTTCAAGGGCTACTACCAACGCAAAGACGATCCAACGAAACGCCAGTTCTACCGTCACGCTGCGCTCCGCACCCGCTTCACAGAGATCGACAACGAATGGTTCTGCTCGATCACACCCGACTACTACTTCACCAACGACGGCTTCCGAGAGTCCGCCTTCGCCGATGACTACCTCAGCAACATGAAGCGGATGGACCGGAACCAAGCCGTTCTCGGTGAAACCCAACTCTGGTTCGGCCTCCTCGGAGCAGGGAAACAACCCACTCTCCTCGATCACCTCGACGGCGACGCGATCCTCGACTTCGGCGAACCACTCACCCTCACCGTTGACCGCGGCCTCATCGACAAGGACTGGGCACAGTCCGCCGACGTATCCAAACCGGCCACGTTCGGACAGATGGCTCTCGCCTTCGAGGACTTCCAATGAAAGCCAAGGTCCTCGAAGAACCGGACTTGGAGTTCGGCAATGGAGCAAGACACCTCGACCCCCGCCACGGCATCGACCTCTACGGACCCGCGGACGTCGACGACCTAGCAGTCCGAACCGTCAAGGTCGGATTCGTTGGACCCCAAGAGTCCATCGACGGAGTCAAACGATGGCTCGACTCCTGCCGCACCCACATGAGCGGCAAAGAAAGCCACCTCGGGCACCTCTTCTACCCATTCCCCGGGTTCGACACTGACCGAGCATTCCGCTCAACCATCATCCACAACAGTCGCCTCGAACGACCCATCCCCCGGAGAGCCCTCAACGACCTCGACACGGTCAACCCCCTCAACGCCGTCCAAAAAGCCGTCGACCTCTATACCGAAGAACTCGCAGCCCTTCACGACGAACCCAACTGCAGCGTGGTCATCGTCTGCCGACCCGACAACCTCATCGACACCGGCACCCGAACCCGCCCATGGCAAACGCAGGGCGCAAAGGACCCCGACCACCACGGCCCACTCCCACCCGGCCAAGGCGACTTCCACTCCCTACTCAAAGCCAACTCCCTTCGCTTCTCCCAACCGCTCCAACTCGTCCGTCGCTCCACGTGGGACCCGACCTTCAAAGAACCCAAGGACGCAGCACCCAGACAAAAGCAAGACCCAGCCACCACAGCGTGGAACTTCCACACCGCTCTCTACTACAAGAACGGCGGCGTCCCGTGGCGCCTCCCACGGAGCCCCGAGGACTACAACACCTGCTACGTCGGAGTCTCCTTCTACGGCAACAGCACCCAAGAGACTCTCGAAACCAGCGTCGCGCAGGTCTTCAACCAGCGAGGAGACGGAGTCATCGTCCGCGGCGGTCAAGCCCGCATCTCCAAGACAGACCGCCAACCACACCTGACCGAGGAAGACGCCCACCAACTTCTCTCAGACGCCCTCACCAAGTACCGCAAGGAACACAAACAGAGCCCCGCCCGGATCGTGCTTCACAAGACCTCCTCCTTTACCCCCGCAGAGGCCACCGGGTTCAGAGGCGCCGCAGACGAACAACACATCGACCTACTCGAACTCATTTGGATCACCAACTATGAAGACGTCCGACTGTTCCGACGCGGCCAACAGCCACCCCTACGGGGAACCCTCGTAACGCTCACCCCGAAAAGACACATCCTCTACACCGTCGGCAGCGTTCCCTTCTACAAGACCTACCCCGGCCCCTACGTACCCCGACCGCTCGGCGTACGACTTCACGAACACGAATCCAGCCCAGAAGACCTAGCCACCGAACTGCTCTGCCTCACCAAGATGAACTGGAACCAGACCCAACTCGACGGGCGCAGCCCGATCACCCTCCGAACTGCAGACAAGGTCGGCCAGATCCTCCGGCACCTCGCTCCCGACGACCAACCCAACACTCGCTACGCCTTCTACATGTGACGACCACCAGTCGCTGGGTTGCGGCAACGGCCCCACAGCGACACCAGCGACACCGTCAACCGCCTAGGGTCAGCCAGTCATCGTGCGCTCCGCTGACTCGCCGCAGGTCAGGCGCAGGAGAAGCCTCAGGTGTCGTCGCGGAGCCCGGTGATGAGCACGGCCGGGTCCACGCCGAGTGCGTCGGCGAGCCGCAGGATGTTGCGCAGCGTGAGGTTCGCTTGGCCGCGTTCGATGCGCCCAAGGAACGACCAGTGGAGCGCGGTTCCTTCGGCGAGTTTCTCTTGGGAGAGCCCGAGTTCGTGTCGCCGGGCACGTACCCGTTCCCCGAAGATTCGCGCAGCGTCTGGCGGGGCGGGTTTCGAGGGCTTCTCCGGCATGAACCCAGCCCATCCGGCTCAGCCGCATACGACCAGAGACCAGATGTTTAAGCAAAATAACGCCGAGACGTATACATCTTGACTAAGGTCAGGGGCTGCCGGAACCCCAGACTCTCCATCGAGGTGCCCCGATGACCCCACCCGACACCCGACCCCGCAGAGTCTTGCCCGCGGTCGCCCTCGCCGCCGCAATCACCCTCGCCGCCGACGCAACCACTAACGCGACCGACAACCCCACGATCGGGCCGGGCGCAGATGACGGGAAGCGCGGATCAACCATCTGCAACGACGGCAACCCCATGGAGCCCTTCACCGGCGAAGTCGCCGAAGATGTCGGCCCAGAACGCGTCATGGACGCCTACTGTCAGATGGTGGAGTTCAACCTTCAGAACACTGCGACCGGCCTTGTCCTGAAGGACATCGACGAAGTTGAGGTTCGAGACTACGCGTTCATCAAGAACTACCTGATACCCGAGATGCATGCCGTCTGGGACCAACTGGTCGAAGACAACCTGAAGATCATGAAGTCAGGGGACGAACCTGACCCCAATGAAGGCATCTCGCAGGCCGCGCTCACCCTTGGTCCTATGAATGACTCATGGTTCGAAGGCGGCTACGAGTTCAACCCTGACGGACCATTCACTGTTGGAGGGAAATGGTCTCCCGCGACACTCCGTCCGTCAGAGGATAATGTCTCCCGCTTCAGCATGGAGTTCACCTACGACACCAAGGTTTACATGGAGAAGGATGGCGACCCATACGTTATCCCGATCACCAAGGAGATCCGTTACAGCCTCGCGGAAGACGCGGTGAACCCCGGCGAGTGGCTTATCTAAGGCTGGCATACCCGCCTGCAGGTCGGCTACCACGAGCCATATCAGCCCGCCGAAACCACGCCTGACGGCTGACCGCCACCACCGGCCAACTCCGCTGGAACCGTGACACCCACAATCTGTCCCCGCACGCCACCGTCTTTGCCGCCGAACACGGACGCACGTGGCTCAACGGAAACGACGAAGACACCGCCGCCGTTGCCAGCACCAAGACCGGCGCTCTCCTCACCATCGACGCCCCCTACCCCGGCTACCTCTGAGCCTTGCCATCTACGCCGACATCCTCACCACCCCACGCACTCACGCAACCGCTCCGACATAGCCAAAGCCCATCTGGCTCAGCCGCATACGATCAGAGACTAGATGTTTAAGCAAAAGAACGCGGAGACGTATACATCTTGACTGGGGTCAGGGCCTGTCACAACCCAGACTTTCGATCGAGGTGCTCCGATGACCCCACCCCACACCCGGCCCCGGATCCGCAGAACCCTGCCCGGGATCGCCGTCCTCACCGCCGCCGCACTCACTGCCTGCGGAAAACACCAACAGCGACACCGAAACCGCAGACGGCAGCAACAGGCCCCCGGCATCGGTCACCCAAATCGACGACCTCAACGACCCCGAGGATGAGACAGGCATCGACCTCGCCCTCCTCCACGCCCTGTTCACCACCGGCTACGCCACCACCAACCAACAACGTGTGGTCGCCGTCGACACCGGCTCCCCAACGGGCATGACGCTGGTAGCGCTCGACAACAACGGTGACCATACGTGGACAACCCCCATCGCCGAAGAAAGCAACGGGCAACCCCACCAGTTCGACAACGTCCCGATCCCAGTCACCGGCCCAGACCTCCCGTTCGTTCTCGCCTACCAAACCGACACGTCCGACACCGCCCACCACGCGGTCGCCGTCGACAACGACGGCAACATCGTCTGGACCATCGACACCGACGGCCCCATCAGATACGCCACCCCCGGCGCAGTCGTCGCTGGAACCAACATCGAGAACAACACCAACGGCCAAACCACCGCCTACGACCCCGCTACCGGCACCAAGAAATGGGCAGTCGAAGGCAACCCCGTCGCAGCCGCCGACGGCCACGTCGCCGTCAGGAACCAAACCTCCGCCGTGACCGCCACCATCACCCTCCACGACGCCGACACCGGAGAAACCGTGTGGGCCACCAACCGGAACATCCCCGGCCAACCCGCCGAGCCCGCACTCCTCGCGTCCTCCGACAAGCACCTCCTCATCGACAACGACGGCGACCTACACGTCGTCCGGCCCGCCACCCAAACCAGTACCCGCATCGCCGCGAACGTCGGCACCGCCCAGCCGCCCTACCCCGGCGCAGACATCGCGTACATCGACGACACCGCCGACACCATCGTGTTCGCCGCCACCGCCGAAGCCGTCGACACCACCACCGGCCAACTCCGCTGGAACCGTGACACCCACAACCTGTCCCCACACGCCACCGTCTTCGCCGCCGAACACGGACGCACATGGCTCAACGGAGACGACGAAGACACCGCCACCGTGGTCAACACCAACACCGGGGAACTGCTCACCACCGACGCCCCCTACCCCGGCTACCTGTGGAACGACGGCTACTTCCCCGCCTACACCGACACCCTCACCCCCACAGCCCTCCCGTAACCGGCCGAGCCGAGCGATTCCATTACCAGCCATCGAGCAAGAGGGGTGCAGATCAGCCGATATCCGTTCGTATGACCTCAACATCCGGCCAGTCTGCGTTCATGTTCGTCTTCGTGCTCACCATCAGTTGGGCGCTGTTCGCTGTGACCTACCAGATCACTCCAGACGCATGGGCGTTGCCCGCGTCTGTCGTAGCCATGGCCCTCAGCGGAACGGTTGGGCTGTTGATCATCAGTCGTCTGGACCGGTAGACGCCACGTTCTGCTCTGCCGCCGGTGGCTGAGCATCAGAAGTTCTGCGATGCACCGCAGCAGTGGCAATGGCTAGAAGGGCGCAAACAAGAAGAAGCGCTATCCAGAACGTGCGTCCCTCGGCACCCGAAGCAGCGGCGAGGCCAAGCGCATACGCACCTGCAGTGACAAGGAATGGCGCTTCAAACCACCGGGTGACGGTAGCGAAAGCGTCGGCGTAGATGTCGTCGGGGCCTGTCAGGGACTTCGCGATGCCCGAGACGATCTTGAAAGCGGCGTAGGTGGCTACCCCGACCTGAACGAATGGGTCGCCCGCCAGCCATATCGCTGCGCTGACTTTGTCGGTCTCGGACCAAGCACGAATGGCGCCGCCAGCGACGCCGCCCATGGCGAGCGCTAGCAGCAGGAGCCACCATGCTGCGGTGGCGGTGAGGGTGCGGGTATCTGACATGACGGGATGATCGCATACATGGGCGCAAGCCAAGGTAGAACCGTTGGCATCCAACATGCACGGCCAAATGCGCAGATTGTGCAGACGGTGGTGTCATCCCGAAGTGACGCGTCCCTGCTCAACACCGTCTGAAGTGAAGTTCTCACAGCCAACGCAGTACCTGTCGGCTCGCAGTCGGAACCGAAACGTCATGTGACAAGCCCACCATCGGGACCGCGCCACTGACCACCGCTCCAAGCCTTAGCGGAGCCACGCCGAGCGAAGACACCAGCAGGTTGTTGAAAACCACCACAAGTGTCGGCGCTTCCACGTACCTTCCTCATGACTGTCGAGCAAGGAAGACCACATGATTGAGATCGACTTCTTATGGGTTGGCGAGGAGACCAAGACCGGTGACGCCATCGGTTGCCGGTTCACCCATCCTCAGACTGGCGAGCAAGTCGTCGTTCTGATCGACGGTGGATTCACAGAGACCGGCGACCGGATCGTCGAGCACGTCAAGAACTATTACGGAACCTCCACCGTCGATCTCGTCATCTGCACCCACCCCGACGACGACCACATCCGCGGCCTGTTTACCGTGCTCGAAGACCTGAATGTGCGACAACTCCTCATCCACCGACCCGCCCAGTACGGATTCACAGGAGATGACTACAAGTCCGGTCTAGTTGAAGACCTCGTGAAGACTGCGAACACGAACGGCACCGACGTGGACTCCCGCTTCGCCGGGGCCACCTACTTCGGTGGAGCGCTCACCATCGCCGGACCAAGCGAAACCGATTACAAGGCGTTCCTCAGCGGACAAGACGAATGGGACTCCACCACGAACCGGGTCATACGCGCCCTGTCCGAGAAGGCAGGAATCGTGAAACGCGCCGTGCGCAGCCTCCTCGCCGACCCCGGCGAGACGCTCACCGATGACAACGGCGGAACCACGCCGCGTAACAACACGAGCATCATCTGCAACCTCACCGTCGACGGCTACCGGGCACTCTTCACCGGGGACGCCGGAGCCCCGGCGCTCACCGCTGCCGCCGACTACCTAGACACCATCGGTCTCGGCACCCAAACCATCGACTTCTTCGACGTCCCACACCACGGCTCCAGACACAACCTCACCAAGGACCTCTGCGACCGGTTGCTAGGCCCCGTCGTCGGTGAGGCCGACAAGGGCAGCGCCTACGTATCAGTCGGCAAGAAGGCCGAAGATCACCCACGGCCCGAAGTCGCCAACGCCATAAAGAGACGCGGCTACCCCGTCTACGAAGCACGAGGACAGATCGTGTGCTGGAGCAGAAACGCCCCCGATCGCCACGGCTGGGGGCCAGCGACTCCGCTCGGCTGGCTCGACGAAAGCGACTGACGCAACAAACGCATCACTTCGCGCCCAAATTCTCTGAAAGGTCCCCACCAGTGGACGCCTACGACCGCAAGGCCCGGCTCTATCCCGCCGCCTGCGTCATCCTCCCCATCACCTTGCTCACTCTCCTACTGTTCAGCCTTCCCCAGTGGTGGAGCGGCCTCATCGGGTTCCTTGCCGCGGGCGGTCTTCATATACCAGTCCTTCTGGCCGTCCGAGACCTCGGAGCGAGAGAGCAAGACGGGCTGTGGACCTCGTGGGGAGGAGCACCTACGACGGTTCGCCTACGGTGGGCCACCGCCCAGAACTACTTAATCCAACAGCAGAGGCACGACGACGTACAAGCAGCGACTGGTGTGCGCCTGCCGACCGAGAAGGAGGAATCGGCAGACCTAGCCGCGGCGGACTCTGCCTATGAAGCCGCCGCGGAGCGTCTCCGACAAGCCACGCGCAGCCAGCAGGACTTCCCACTCGTGAAGACGGAACTCACCAACTACGGATACCGACGCAACCTCTACGGATGCCGACACATCGGTATCGGCGTCGCATTCCTCGCACTACTCCTTGAAGTTATCCTCGCCATTCTTGGCTGGTGCGAGGTCATCGGGGTGCCGCCCGCGCTCATGCTCGCCGCCGGTGGTGTCAGCCTTGTCTGGGCGACCGGCTGGAACTACCTAGTGACTCCTGACTTCGTACGACGTGACGCCGACCGATACGCCGACGCGCTCATCAACGCTGCCTCCAAGATCCCGCCGAAGAACCCGTAGCGCGTTGCCCCAAGGGCGCCAGCACGGTCTGGCCGTCGCCACGCGTGACACCTCCGATTCGACACAAACTGCCACGTCCGAAACACCTCAGACGCTCGGCCAATAGCCACAACCGCGAGGTGCCCATGTTCCTGCCGATGCTGACGAGCAGAAACGGAACGAATGGCCCCACCCAACTCGACCGCTTGAGCCGCCCTACCATCGCAAGGAGAAACATGGGCTACGAGATCGACTTCCTTCCTGTCGGAGACAAGTCTGGCGGAGGGGATGCTATCGCCCTGAGGTACGGCAACCTGCACGGCCGACGCGACGATCAAACGGTCATCATCATCGACGGCGGCTACAAGGACGACGGCGAAGCGCTGGTCGAACACCTCGACCGCTACTACGACACAGACCGGGTCGACTTTGTGGTCTCGACCCATCCCGACCGCGACCACATCAATGGCTTGGCGGTCGTACTCACCGAACTCTCGGTGGGGACCCTCCTCATGCACATCCCAGAGCGCCACGATCCGTTCTTTGGCCGCCTGTCGTCATTCGAGCACAAGGCAGCATCCGTTGGCGAGACCTTCGCCAAGTCGCTGGTGCAGGCAGAAGGGCTATACGACCTAGCCCAGCGAAAGGGAGTCCGCGTGGTCGAGCCTTTCGCAGGAATGCGTCCCAACAAGGAGTTCCAGATACTCGGCCCGGCCAAGAACTACTACGAAACCCTCCTCGAAGAGATGCGCGGACGGGACGTGCTGGCCGGGTCCTTGTCCTCAAAGGAACTGAGTCACAAGGCGCGGGGACCAGTCGGAACCGACCCCGAGAGCCTGCACACAGAGATCCTCTCCGAAGAAAGCATCGTCTCAGCAAGTAACAACAGCAGCGTCATCTCGATGCTCGAAGTAGACGGCAGGCGCATGCTCTTCACCGGCGACGCCGGTCAAGAGGCACTTCGACCCGTTGTTGATCGCCTCCGGCAAGAGGGCATCTCACCCGGAGACTTCAACCTCGTACAAGTCCCGCACCACGGAAGCCGCAAGAACGTCACACCTTCTCTCCTCGACGACCTCCTCGGCGGCATCACTACCGAAAAACGAGGACGCGCCTATGCCTCCGTGCCGAAGGAGAACCCCGAACACCGTCACCCAGCAAAGCAGACCACCAACGCCTTCCGCCGTCGCGGCTTCCCAGTGGTCACGACCGCGGGATCAACCAAGCGGTTCTTCCACGACGGACCTGACAGGGGATGGGGCAAGACGACCGCCCTGCCGCTCTTCGAGCGAGTCGAGCGCTTCGCCGACTGAAACCTTCGTGAGATTCGGAATGACATTCGGATGAGATTCGACACGTAAGCCGAGCCGAATCCGCATCGGGGTCCGGTCACGTAGGTGGTCGGACCCCGAGCGCTGCCCGTCCGCTGGATTCACGGTTCCGATCGTAAGAGGGTGGCACTGCCTCTAATGTGGCGTGGATCGGCGGTTCATCGTCGAGCGATGGTTCTCGATTCGTCTACCAATTTTGGAGTCAACGATGCTTCTTGTCTCTGCACGGCACAGACGTCTGGTTGCGGGTTGTGCCGCATCGGCGTTGGTTGCCGGCCTCGTGGTTTCGGGGCTCATCGCAGTTGACGGTGTAGCGGTCGATTCGGGGGCGGTGGCCGGGTAGGC
>CAYNFY010000121.1:0-11147 GCA_964396585.1 uncultured Nocardioides sp. | reverse complement strand
CACCAGCGGTACCGCGGCCGATGCGGCGAAGGCGCTCATCAACGCCATCGCCAACCCGACGATGCCCGAGGTCGGCGAGCGCTACCTGGGTACCGTCGTGAAGACCACCAACTTCGGCGCCTTCGTGTCGCTGATGCCCGGCAAGGACGGCCTGCTGCACATCAGCAAGCTGCGCTCGCTGGCCGGTGGCAAGCGGGTCGACAACGTCGAGGACGTGGTCTCGGTGGGTCAGAAGATCCAGGTCCAGATCGCCGAGATCGACGACCGCGGCAAGCTGTCGCTGGCGCCCGTCGTCGAGGAAGACGACGCGGCCGGTTCCGACGAGACGGCCGGGGACGAGTGACAACCCAGTCCGATCAGGCAACCGCCCAGCAGATCTCTGCTGGGCGGTTGTCCCTTTCTGCGCATGCCTCCGGGCAGCAGACGGGCAGCACCCATACCCTGCAGGACGAGCGGGATGCCGCGGGAGCCTCGACGTCATTGGTGCGCCGCACCGTGTTGCCGGGCGGCCTGCGCGTGGTCACCGAGCAGATGGCGGGAGTCCGCTCGGCGAGCATCGGGATCTTCGTGAAGGTGGGCTCGCGAGATGAGAGCCCCACCCTGCACGGCTGCAGCCACTTCCTGGAGCACCTGCTCTTCAAGGGGACGCCCGAGCGCAGTGCTCTCGACATCTCGGTGGCTCTGGACGAGGTGGGCGGGGAGTTCAACGCCTTCACCGCCAAGGAGTACACCTGCTATCACGCCCGGGTCCTGGACGCCGATCTGCCGATCGCGGTCGACGTGCTGGGGGACATGCTCACGGCGTCGAGGATCGCCGCGGCGGACGTGGAGGCCGAGCGTGACGTGATCTTGGACGAGATCGCGATGCACGACGACGACCCCGATGACATGGTGCACAACCTATTCGCAGGTCAGGCCTGGGGGACGAGCCCGATCGGGCGGCCCATCGCGGGTACCGACGAGTCGATCCGGGCGCTGAGCAGGGAGCAGATCGCCCGCTTCTACCGGCGTCACTACACCGCCGGCAATATGGTGGTCGCGGTGGCCGGTAACGTGCGGCACGAGTCGGTCGTGGCGATGGTGCGCACCGCCTTCGCCCGGCAAGGGTTCCTGGAGCACGACCACCGCCCGGTGGCGCCGCTGCTGGTGGACCGACCCCGTCCGGTGCACCCGGGCCGGGTCAGCGCGCACAAGGGCTTCGAGCAGGTGAACGTGGTGCTCGGGATGAACGGTCTGACCCGTTCCGACGAGCGTCGCTTCGTGCTGGGTGTGCTGACCACCGCGCTGGGGGGCGGGACGTCCTCGCGGCTCTTCCAGGAGGTGCGTGAGGAACGCGGGCTGGCCTACTCGGTCTACGCCTTCTCCAGCCACTACGCCGATGCCGGACTGGTCGGAGTGTCGGTCGGCTGCCTGCCCAGCAAGCTCGACGAGGTGCTTGCCGTGGTCCGTGAGGAACTGCGCAAGGTAGCGGACGGTGGCATCACGGAAGCCGAGTTGCGGCGCGGGCAGGGGCAGCTTCGCGGCTCGCTGGCGCTGGGGCTGGAGGACTCGGGCTCTCGGATGGGGCGGCTCGGCAAGGCCGAGCTGCTTCATGACGAACTGCTCAGCATCGACGAGGTGATGGCCCGGATCGATGCCGTCACCTGCGCCGACGTACAGGAGCTGGCCCGCGAACTCTTCCGCCGCAAGGAGATCCTCGCCATCGTAGGCCCCGCTGACACGGCGCTATAAGTTACCCCGGCGTCACGTAGTAGTGCCCTCTCAGCGCTGAGAGGGCACTACTAGTTACTGCACGGTGAACTAGTAGTGCCGTGTCGGCGGAGGCGGGTCAGCGCTTGGCGATGATACCGATGACGGCCGGGTTCTTGTTCTGCACCACGGAGATCCTGAACCCCGACTTCATCAACGACTCCGATGCCTTACGCACGATGGTGGGGACCTCTTCGGGCCGGGCGACCTCATAGAACAGATGCACGGCGCCGCCGGGCACCACCCGCTCGTGGAGCAGGGCGACCTCGTCTTCGCAGTCGCGCACCCAGAACAGGTTCACGTTGAAGGCGAAGACCTTGGTCAGGCGCTTGACGGGGACGCGCAGGGTGGCCAGGTCGATCTGGCGGACGGTGAGGCGTCCGGTGTCCAAGTACTTCTTGCAGCGCCGCTTGGTGCGGTCCACTCCCGACTCGGAACGATCGATGGCGAACAGCCTGCCTGTTTCCAGGCGCGAGCAGATCAACTCGGCTGCGGCGCCATCGCCGCAACCGATCTCAAGCACCTGATCCCCGGGCTGGACGTCGATCAGGTCAACGGCCCATCGAATTCGTGCGGGGATTGTTTGCGGGGCGACCATGGGGCATAGCCTGCCATTACCCGG
The DNA here is from genome assembly GCA_964396585.1 of uncultured Nocardioides sp. GTDB lineage: Bacteria > Actinomycetota > Actinomycetes > Propionibacteriales > Nocardioidaceae > Nocardioides. The sequence goes on along the minus strand of CAYNFY010000121.1, from coordinate 8,776 downwards.
TCCGGGCGCTGGGCACCGCCACCCCTGCAAGGGGTTCAGCGGTAGGTTTGTCGCGTGACTTCGCAGCCCTCTCAGACATCATCCGCCGGCTCCTCCAAGGGCTCTGACGCGCCGCTCAAGGTGGCGGTGCTAGGGGCCCGGGGCAAGGTCGGCAGCGAGATCTGCAAGGCGGTCGAGGCTGCGTCAGACACCGAACTCGTGGCAGCCATCGACGTGGGTGACGACCTCGAGATGCTGCTCCGATCGGGCGCACAGGCCGTGGTCGACTTCACCCATCCCGACGTGGTGATGACGAACCTCGAGTTCTGTATCGGGCACGGCATCCACGCCGTGGTGGGTACCACCGGGTTCGATGATCGGCGCCTGACCAGCTTGCGCGATCAGTTGGCCGCCTCGCCAGGAACCGGAGTGCTGATCGCGCCGAACTTCTCCATCGGCGCGATTCTGATGATGCAGTTCGCGACGAAGGCGGCGCCCTACTTCGAAAGCGTCGAGATCGTCGAGCTGCACCACCCGACCAAGGCCGACGCCCCCTCCGGCACTGCGCGCAGGACTGCGGAGATGGTCGCCGAGGCGCGCCGGAGCGCCGACTGCGCGCCGATGCCCGACGCCACCTCCACCAGCCTGGAGGGGGCCCGTGGAGCCGACGTGGACGGGGTTGCGGTGCACTCGCTTCGAATCCGCGGACTGGTCGCCCATCAGGAGGTCATTCTCGGGCAGCCAGGGGAGACCCTGACCCTTCGGCATGACTCGATGGATCGGACCGGGTTCAATCCCGGGGGGCTGGCGGGGCTACGCGCGATCGGCAGACATCCCGGATTGACCGGGGGCCTGGCGCACTTCCTCAATCTCGGGTGACGCGGCCCCTGTGAGCCGTCTCGACGATCGAGGAGAGCCACGCCAGCGCCGCTGCTACGACCCCTTCCGTTCCTCCACGGAGAGGGGTGGAGCGGTGCGCAATGTTCAGCCGATCGAGGTGTGCAGGCGGACCTGCCGTAGCGAATGACCGGACTCGTCGGCGAGTTCGCGGTGGGCACCGTCGGCGGCCCAGCCGGACGAGGTGAGGAGTCGGCGGAGCGGATCGTCGTCGTTCGATACCCAGGTCACGGCTCGGGTGAAGTGGTCGGCCTCCAGGGTGTCGATACCCGCCTGCAACAGTCGGGTGCCGTGGCCGGAACCGCGTGCGTCGCCCGCGACGGTGAACTCGGCGAGCTCACCGACCTGGATCGGATCGCAGTCCGGATCGGTGGCCGGCGAGGTGAGCGCGAAGCCCACCACAACCTCGTCGGCCAGGGCCACCAGGATCCGTCGACGGGCGTCGTCGGTTCGGGTCAAGGCCGTGGCCCAGGCCTGTGACATCGCCTCCACGTCGCCCGGGACGGGCACCTGGGGAAAACGCTCGGACCAGGCGGCCCACTGCACGGCGGCGATAGCTGGGGCATCGTCCGGCCAAGCGATCCGGACCGGGGTGTCGACGCTCATACCTGCATCCAATCACCGATCATGCTCGGGTGGGTCACCCTGGGATCAGCGGTAGTGACTGTCCAGCGCCTCGCCGATCTTCTTCTGCGGCTTGGGCAGCCGCAGAAAGCGCACCTGCATGGCCCGCATCAGTGCGTAGTAGGTGGTGCCCTTGGTGGAGGCGCCGGGAAAGCGGGTGGCCAATTCGCGACGGACCTTGGCGCGCAGGAAGATGCCGTCGAGGATCGCAAGCAGCACCGTCGCCATCAAGATCATGCTGCCCGTACTGGAGACCGTTTGGTTCCCGCTGAAGAAGAGACCACTCAGCAGCACCAGGAGCATCAGCGGCATCAGCAACTCGATGAACGAGAAGCGCACGTCGACGAAGTCTCGGATGAACCGCTTCACGGGCCCCTTGTCGCGGGCCGGCATCGAGCGTTCGTCTCCGGTACGCATGGCCTCGCGCACCGCTTTGTTGCCACTGGCGCGTGCCGCGCGCCGCGCCGCGGCCTGCTCCTTGCGGGTGCGCGGGGGCTTGGCCCGCATCCGAGCGGCAGCCTCGGCCTCCTTGCGGCTGGGCGTCGGACGCCCCTTGCCGGTCGGTCGGTGCGGCTGATCGCCGGCCTCGAGGTCGACCGGAACGGTCGAGTCGGCGGATTCGGTGGACGAGGAACGACGGAACACGCGGGGCCTCACGGGGGAGTCATCAGCAGGGTCAACAGGTCAAGAGTAGTCGAGTACACCCCAGGGCACCGACTCCGCGGATCGGGGGCACGCCTCCCCAACCTCTTGCCGCAGGTTCTAGGGTGGGTACCAGGAATGTCGACCGGTCGCGAGTGTGCGGCCTCACCAAGGAGGGGCCGCACCCCGATGAGTCTCATGAAGCGCGTCAGTCTGATCTTCAAGTCCAAAGCCAACAAGGTCCTGGACAAGGCCGAGGATCCCCGCGAGACGCTGGACTACAGCTACCAGCGTCAGCTGGAGATGCTCTCCAAGGTGCGCCGGGGTGTGGCCGATGTGGCAACCAGCCGTAAGCGGGTGGAACTACAGATCAACCAGCTGGAGCAGCAGGCCACGAAGTTGCAGGGCCAGGCCGAGGCCGCGATCAACCAGAACCGTGAGGACCTGGCCCGCGAGGCGCTGACCCGCAAGTCCGGTCTGGCCGCCCAGATCACCGACCTCAAGGGGCAGCACCAGAACCTGCAGGCCGAGGAGGAGAAGCTGGTCCTGGCCCAGCAGCGGCTGCAGGCCAAGGTCGAGGCGTTCCGTACCCGCAAGGAGACCATCAAGGCCACCTACACCGCCGCCGAGGCGCAGACCAAGATCGGCGAGGCGGTCAGCGGGATCAGTGAAGAGATGGGCGACGTGGGCCTGGCCATCCAGCGGGCCGAGGACAAGACAGCCACGATGCAGGCCCGGGCCGGCGCCATCGACGAGCTGCTCGCCTCCGGCGCTCTGGACGACGCCACCGCGGTCAACGGTGGCGATGACATCTCCCGCGAACTCGATGCACTGAGCTCGGCCAATGACGTCGACGCCGAGCTGGCCCGGCTCAAGGGTCTCCAGGCACCGGCCGCTCCGCAGGCGATCGAGGGCGGGGAGGGCCAGGCATGATCGTCCGGATCCTGACCGAGGGACAGTTCGACGTCGACGACTCGCACCTGGATCGCCTCAACGAGCTGGACAGCACGCTCGAGCAGGCCGTCGAGGCCGGCGACGAAGCCGCATTCCGCCCCGCGCTGGAGGCCTTGCTGGCGGCGGTCCGCGAGTCTGCCACGCCGCACGAGGTCGAGTCCTTCGACTCCTCCGACCTGATCCTGCCCCCGGCCGACGCCACCATGGACGAGGTTCGCGAGATGCTGACCGGCGAGGGGCTCATCCCCGGCTGAGTCATTCGACCTTCGGTGGGGGCGGTCGGGCGGATGCCCGACCGCCCCCACCGCCGTCTGCTTGGTCCGGCTGGGAGAATAAGCGTATGGCTCGCAGCAGATTCCTTCCCGACCGTGGACTCACCGCTCGCATGACCCTGGTCATGTTCCTGTTGGGGGCTCTGTTCGTCGGCCTGATGGCGGTCCTGATGGTGGTCTTCAGCGGTCAGGGCTGGTGGCCACTGATCGGGGTGGTCGGCCTCGGTATCGTCTGGTGGCAGTGGTATTCCTCGGACTCGGTGGCGATGCGGGCGATGGGTGCGCGCGAGGTCACCCCGCAACAGGCTCCCGAGTTGCATGCCATGGTCGAGCGGCTGTGCGTGATGGCCGACATGCCCAAGCCCCGGGTCGGGATCGCCGACACCCACCTCCCCAACGCCTTCGCCACCGGTCGCTCGCCCAATCGCTCGGTGGTGGTGGTCACCACCGGGATCCTGAAGACCCTCGACAGTGAGGAACTGGAGGGGGTGCTGGCCCACGAACTGAGCCACGTCGCGCATCGTGACGTGCTGGTGATGACGGTGGCCTCCTCGGCCGGGATCATGGCCGGGATGCTCGCCCAGGGATCGCGCTACGGGATGATCTTCGGCGGCAACCGGCGCGACAACAACAACAACTCCGCGTTGCCGGTGTGGTTGGTGGTGCTGCTGGTCTCGCTGGTCACCTATGCGATCAGCTTCCTGCTGCTCAAGCTGCTCTCCCGTTACCGTGAGCTCTCCGCCGACCGGTCCGGTGCCCACCTGACCATGAAGCCCGCGGCTCTCGCTTCGGCGCTGCAGAAGATCAGTGGGGAGATGAATGCGATCCCCGACAAGGACCTGCGCGCGGCTCAGTCGATGAATGCGTTCTTCATCGCGCCCGCTGTGAAAGGCTTGTCCTTCAAGACGTTGACCTCCACGCACCCGCCGCTGGAGCAGCGACTGGAGCAGCTGGCCCGGATCCAGGCGGAACTGGGTCGGCCCAGCGCCTGAGAGTCCTCAGGACACGACAGTCGAACGTCAGTCGAGCCAGGAGGAACTATGGGCTTCTTCGATGCGATCCTCGGGCGAACCCGACCCAAGCAGGCGAATCTGGACGCGCTCTTCGCCGTACCCACCGCCGCGATCACGTTACAGACGGCGATGGGGCTGAACCCGACCGGTGAGGGTGCCGTCTGTTACCGGGCGGCCGACGGGGCCGGATTCGCCGGCACCCAGGCCGACATCGTCGAGTTGCTGTCCTCGGTGCCCGACGCACCGTCGGTGGGTACCAGCACCGATGGCTTCGGGTTCACCTGGCTCGAGGTCGAGCATGCGGCCGCCGAGGGCCTCGGGGCCGACAGCGTCGACGTGGGGTCGCTGTGTACCGACCTGCACGCGGTCAACACCACCCTGGAGGGGGCCGGATATGGTCCGGCTCTGCTCTGCTCGCTGATCCCGTTCGCAGATGCGACCGGCCGCCGGGTCGGTCTGGTGTACCTCTACAAGCAGGGCACCTTCTATCCCTTCGCACCGGCGCCCGACGGGGCCCAGCGGCGCGACAATCTCTTCGAGATCCAGGTCCGTGACGCGGTCGCCGGCGATCTTCCGATCGAACCGGATCTGCAGCGCTGGCTCGCCATCTGGGGTGCCCCCGGACTCTGAGCGGTATCGGTACTCGCGGCCCAGGAACCGCCCGTCCCCGCTGAGGAGGCACCTAAGAGCCTCCTCAGCGGGATCTCTCAGGGAGTGAGGACCTTGCCGGGTAGGGAGAGCATCCGCTCGAGCGCGACCAGGGCCTCGGCCGTGGTCTGCTCGTCCACGGTGATCCGGTTCACGACATTGCCCTCGACCAGCTGCTCCAGGGCCCAGACCAGGTGTGGCAGGTCGATCCGGTTCATGGTGGAGCAGTAGCAGACATTGCGGTCCAGGAACATGATGTTCTTGTCCGGGTGGGCGTCGGCCAGCCGCTTGACCAGGTTCAACTCGGTCCCGATGGCCCAGGTGGACCCGGGCTCGGCGGCTTCGATGGTCCGGATGATGAACTCCGTGGAGCCCACCAGATCGGCTCGGGTGACCACCTCGTGCGTGCATTCGGGGTGCACCAGGATCTTGACGTCGGGGTGCTTGACCCGTAGCTCGTCCACCACATCGGGGCTGAACCGGCCGTGCACCGAGCAGTGGCCCTTCCACAGGATCACCCGGGCGTCGCGCAACTGCTCGTTGGTGAGTCCGCCATTGGGCTTGAGCGGATTCCACACCACGCACTGATCGAGCGGGATGTCGTGCTGCAGTACGGCGGTGTTGCGGCCCAGGTGCTGGTCGGGCAGGAACAGGATCTTGGCGTCGGGCTTCTGTGAGAACGCCCATTCGAGCGCCACCTCGGCGTTGGAGGAGGTGCACACCAGTCCACCGTTGCGGCCGCAGAACGCCTTGATATCGGCCGAGGAGTTCATATAGGTGACGGGCACGACACTGTCCACGATGCCCGCGTCGGTGAGTGCGTCCCAGGTGTCCTCGACCTGCGCCAGCCGGGCCATGTCGGCCATCGAACAGCCGGCTGCCATGTCCGGCAGGATCACCGCTTGGTCACTGGTGGTCAGGATATCGGCGGACTCGGCCATGAAATGCACGCCGCAGAAGACGATGAACTCGGCCGCCGGCCGGCCGGCCGCGTCTCGGGCCAGCTTGAAGGAGTCGCCGGTGACATCGGCGAACTGGATCACTTCATCGCGCTGGTAGTGGTGCCCCAGCACGAAGACGCGTTCACCCAGGGCCTTCTTCGCGGCCTCGGCCCGCGCTACCAGGGCTGGGTCGGAGGCGGGGGGCAGGTCACCAGGACATTCGACGCCGCGTTCGGCTCCGAAGTCCTTGCCCTTGCCCAGGGGAAGCAGCGGCAGGTCGATGGTGGTCATATCGCCATCCTAGGTTCAGTGGAGCGGAACTAGCTTTCGGTCCACATCTGGTGGTCTCCATTGGAGGAACTCCCGCGACCCCCTGCCGCATTCCGGATCAGAGCAGACTGCCGTGATGCAGATAGGGCGCGGGTGGCTTCATCCCCCGCAATGCCAGGTGACCGTGGCTGGCGAGGTCGAGTCGCGCGTCCAGCAGCACGTCGAGCGCCCACTGGTTGGCGGCGCTGATGTGGAACTGCTCGGTCACCGCACCGTCGGGTGCCTGAGCCAGCGACTCCCACAGCAGATCGACCGCGATTCGCTTGCTGGTGGCCGCGAGCAGTTGCGCGGAACCGTCGGAACCCACGTAGGCATATCCCTGTCCGTCGGGTCGGTCTGCGATCAGCAACTGGAACTGGGCGGCGAGGACCTCGTGGTCGATGCCGTGCACGGCTCCCCGGGTGCGCCGATCGAGCGAGTCGAGCAGGTCGCGGTCGCCGAGACTGCCCGTACGTAACGCTCCCACGCGGGGCAGGGCGCGGCGATCGACGACTCCGCGGGCCACGAACTGTGGATGCAGATCGAAACCAGCCCTGCGGTAGCAGCGCATTGCCGTCGGATCGGAGGATGAGGCGAGCATCCCTCGCAGACACCCCCGGCCATGGTGCAGTGCCGCATCCAGCAACTGACGCCCGACGCCTCGCCCTCGGTGATCGGCGCGGACGGCGAACGAGGAGAGCAGCCACAGCGTGTCGCGGACCCGAGACACCGCCAGACCGACCACCTCACTGTCACGCTCGGCGACCCAGCAGCCGCCGGGGTCACTGGCCAGTGCCACCCTGGTGCGCTCGGCCCAGGCCGTGATCCGGTCGGCTGATCGTGGCACCGGATCGGGCCAGCCGCGCGGCAGGGTGTGGCGGTCCGCCTCGTGGTAGCTGTCCTGGGCGATGCGTCCCATGCTCGGCAGGTCGCCCTCCCGGGCCGGACGCAGGATGAGCGGGGGATCGTTGGCTGGCACCGTCTCATTGTGGGCGATGGGTCCGACACGTGGGAGAGGATGTGGTCATGCGAGTCCTGATCGCCCCCGACAAGTTCGCCGGTACCCTCAGCGCGGCCCAGGCCGCCGAGGCGATGGCCGCAGGGTGGGCGCGAACCTCTCCCGATGACGTACTCGACCTGGCGCCGATGTCGGACGGAGGCCCGGGCTTCGTCGACGTGTTGCATGCCTCTCTGGGGGGTGAGCTCGTCGCCACGACCTGCCGGGGACCCTACGGTGAGCCGACCCCGGGTGCCGTACTGGTGGTCGACGAGATCGGGTATGTGGAGAGTGCCCAGGCCTGCGGGCTGCACCTCTGTGACCCGGCCCGGGTGGAGGAGGCCGGCACCGTGGGGGTGGCCGACCTGGTGATCGCTGCCATCGCGGCCGGGGTGTCGACCGTTGTGGTGGGACTGGGTGGTTCGGGCACCAATGACGGGGGAGCGGGTCTGCTGGCCGGTCTGGGGGCCAGCGCCGACGTTCGACTGGACCATGGCGTCTCCGGACTGTCCGGGGTCAGCACCGTGGACCTCGCTCCGGCCCGGGCGGCCGTGGCCGGGGTGAGCCTGGTGTTGGCCGGCGATGTGGACAGTCCGCTGACGGGCTTGTTGGGAGCCACCCGTACCTACGGACCCCAGAAGGGCGTCGTCGAGGAGCGTTTGCCGACGCTGGACGCGATCTTGGAGGAGTGGGCGGTGGCCTGCCACCGGAGGATCGCTCTGGACAAGGGGGCCGGCGCGGCAGGCGGGCTCGGGTATGCCCTGTTGCTGTTGGGAGCCACTCGGGAGCCGGGGATCGCACTGGTGGCTGATGCGGTGGATCTGGCCGGACGGGCCGCACTGGCCGATCTGGTGCTCACCGGTGAGGGGGCCTTCGACTTCTCCTCCCGAGCGGGCAAGGTGCCGTTCGGGGTCGCCGAGGTGGCCACCGCCGCGATCCGACCCTGTGTCGCGCTGGCCGGACAGGTACATGTCGGTGCGCGGGAGATGCGGGCCCTGGGGATCGAGTCCGCCTATTCGATGGTCGATCTGGTCGGCCTGGCCGAGTCATTCGACCGACCGGCCGATGCCCTGGCCGCGCTGGCCGAACGGGTGGCCCGGAGTTGGTCGCACTGAACAGTTGTACGGTGGAGATCACGGGTATCTCCCCGATTCGGGAATAACCGTGGCTGTGCCACCATTGACCAAGCATCAGTATCCAGACTTCCAGGAGTGCAGATGACCGAGCAGGTCGAGACCACCGACACCCGTCGTACCGACCAGATCAACCTCAGCGAGGTCGCCGCAGGCAAGGTGAAGAGCCTGCTGGAGCAGGAGGGTCGTGACGACCTTTCCCTGCGGATCTCGGTGCAGCCGGGCGGCTGCTCGGGTCTGCGATACCAGCTCTTCTTCGACGAGCGGACCCTTGACGGGGACGTCACCACCGACTTCGACGGGGTGACCGTGGTGGTGGACCGGATGAGCGTTCCGTATCTCAACGGCGCGATGATCGACTTCGTCG